>NZ_CP113946.1:1014399-1352532 GCF_029392875.1 Lactobacillus sp. ESL0677
ATAAAACAGACAAACACCAATTGCAAAAACGCTAATCAAATAGAACAGCCACATTTGCCCAGTTAGAATATTCCAAGCAGCACCATTATTTTGGACATAAGTAAATGACAAAATGTGCGGCACAACTTGATGGACTTCTCCTAGGGCATAATTGTTGCTGATAAAAGACTTAAGTCCTTGGTCTGCAAGGACAACCACTAAAGAAATAATTAAATATAAAAATTGCATAAATAAATTTTAAAATAAACCGCTGATTTTACCATTATTGTCGACATCAATATCAAGCGCTGCCGGATGCTTAGGTAATCCCGGCATATCTAAAACATGTCCGGTAGTAATTACGATAAAGCCAGCACCGTTTCTTAAGCTTGCACCCTTAACGTGCAAAGTGAAATTAGTTGGTGCCCCCAGTAATTTTGCGTTATCAGTAAATGAATATTGCGTTTTGGCAATGATAACAGGCAATTTATCTTTTCCAATCTTTTCTAATTCTTGAATGTCACGCTCAGCCTTTTCGCTGTATTCAACGCTTGTTGCGTGATAAATATTTTTGGCAACTTTAGCAATTTTGGTTTTGACATCATCCATTGCTTGATAAGTTGGTGTCAAGTGGGATTTACCAGAATTAGCTAAGTCAATGACAGCTTGAGCAGCCTCAATACCACCTTTTGAGCCTCGCTCATGATAGTCAACTACCTTGGCGTCAATTCCCTGCTCATTAACTAACTGTGTCAGTAAATCGAGTTCTGCTTGTGTATCAGTTGCAAAATGGTTAATTAAGACGATTACAGGAACATCATAATTGCGCATATTATTCATATGGCGCTTTAGATTCTTAAAACCGCTGCGTAAAGCAGAGAGATTTTCCTGATCCAGATTATCGGTTGAACCTTCAGCCTGATATTTTAATGCCCGTACCGTTGCAACAATAACACTAACATCAGGCTTTTTATCAAGTTTCGTAGATACAAAATCCATAAACTTTTGGCCGCCAAGATCGCTACCAAAACCAGCTTCTGTTAAAGTATAATCACTCAAATGAAGAGCAAGGTTAGTTGCAATAACAGAGTTAGCACCGTGAGCAATATTAGCAAATGGCCCGCCATGAACTAATGCAGGTGTGTGCTCAATTGTTTGCACTAAATTTGGCTTTAGTGCATTAGAAAGAAGTGCAGCGATTGCCCCTTGAAAGCCTAGTTGCTTAACGTAAACTGGTTCATTAGCAGTTGTATAACCAACAAGCATGGCACCAATTCGTTTCTTCAAGTCATTAATGTCTGTTGCTAAGCATAAAATTGCCATTAGTTCGTTAGCAACGGTGATAGCAAAGCTTGACTTGTGTTCAATCCCGTTGAATTTAGAACCTTGGCCAACTGTTACTTGCCTTAAGCTCCGGTCATTAACATCAATTCCGCGCTTCAAGACAATTTTGTTAGGGTCAAGATGAAGTTCGTTTTGTTGGTAAATATAGTTATCAACAAGTGCCGCTAAAGTATCGATTGCGGCAGTTAATGCGTGCATATCACCTGTAAAATGCAGGTTAATATCTTCCATTGGAATAATCTGTGCTTGACCACCACCAGTGGCACCACCTTTAAGGCCAAAAACAGGGCCCATTGACGGCTCACGCAAAGCAATCATAGTTTTTTGATGTAATTGGTTGTTAATCGTGTCACCAAGTCCAATTGTTATTGTTGACTTACCTTCACCAGCCGGTGTTGGTGAAATTGAGGTTACCAAAATCAGCTTACCTAAGTGCTCATTAGATTGAACTCTTTTAATCGCTTGCCAATTAATCTTGGCTTTGTCATAGCCATAAGGCTCAAGGTCAGCCTTAGTTAAATCTACCTTAGCTGCAATCTCATTAATTGGTAAAATTTGTGCTTCTTGTGCAATTTGAATATCTGTTTTCAATTGGCCGTCTTCTTTCTGTCCTTAAGTTAAGTTGTCATTTCGTCTTCTTGCCTTTTCATATTAGAATTTAGGTCCCCACCTTTGTTAAAATCAACTTCTATTATAACAAATTTTAAAAATATTTTCTTATTTACAGGCTAATTGGTTAGTGTCAACTTTTTGTGGGTAATAAACTTTAAGCCTTTACCTGCTGCTATTTGTAGTTTTCGCTTTTAAATTATTTGCTCGGGTAAATCAAATATCTGCCCGCCATTAATGATCCCTTGATTCCAATAATGTGTCTTGGCCGTTTCGCCAAAGTCTGCTTGAAAATACTCATAATACGGTCTGTTCTTTGCCTTAAAACGATGGTCTACTTGCCTAATTCTTTGCTCTTTAGCAGCTTTTCGTTGCTCGTTAAGCAAATATTGGCTAATATCGCCGCCATTTAACTGGAAGATAATGCTTCTGGCTACACTTTCAGCTCCTACCTTACTCCAGCCCATTGGTCTTGAACTCAGCCGCTCTGACAAATAATGACTGATGTGGCCTTCAGCGGTGCAACGCTGATAAGCTGCTTCTTGCGTATTTAAAATTGCCTGCCAATTACCTAATAGATAAGTTTTAGCTTGGTTAAGAGCGGCAATTTGCGTTGATGTTAAGTCGGGATCACTAAAGCGAGTTTCAAAGTATAATTCTACTTTGTCCCGCTGACCGGTTAAAGCCCAATGATATAAGCGATAAGCAGCAGCTGCCTTAGTATTAACAGCGGCTTGACGGCAATACTTTAACAAATGAAAGCGATCCAAGACAAACTTACAGTTAGGTAAATATTTAGCGCCCGCCTTAATCCAAGGCGCGCCATCACCAGCAAGATAAAACTGCTTAGCTTGCGGATAATTAGCTTCTAAATAACATAGCACCTCGTCCCACAGTTGTTCATTGGCCATACCAGCATAAGTACCAGTAAAATATTTAGGCTTAATTAAGTGATGGCGCTTCTGGCTTTCATCATAGCCTTCGTGTAAGTACACTAACTTCATAAAATGGTTACTGCCATCTTGAAAGGCGACATGATCTTCATCTGCTTCTAAATAAACAATTTGCTTATTTCGTGCTTGCACCTGATCAGGTTGATTAGGCAATAGCTGGCCTGCACGATGAACAATATTCATGACTGTTGTTTTAGAATGGATTTCACTGTATTTAAGTAAATCAATGGCTGCCTGATAATGATATTTAGCTACGTTTTCTAAAACAGCCGCCTTAAAGCCTAAGGTCATCCGGCTATACTTGGTGAAAGCTAAGGCTTGATCAAGCCAAAAGAAATAATGTTGGTCTTGTTTATCTTGGTAATAAGTACGCTTAAAAGTTAATTGCCCATACAAAGTCTGCTTAATACATGTACGCATGGCTTTAACTTCATACTGCTTTTTGCGACTAGGCAACTGCTTATAACTAGCATCAAGCTGCTCAAGATAAGAACCAATTAGCTTTAAACCCCAATGGCGCAATTTCTGCATGAATGCTTCTAAGACATCATCGAAAGTAAGCTGACAGTCCAGCAGCTTATTAGTATCAGTAGTTAAATTATCTAACAAAAGCTGTAAATCTTGTAGTAAACTAGTCATATAGAAGAAAACCTTTCTGAATGTAAATTTTGTTCAAACTACATTTTAGCAGAAGGTTCTCTTCTATTTTTTATTTTCCCCACAAATACTTTACGCTAACGGCTAATTGCAATCACAAAAAAGCAGTCAACATTTTTAGTTGACTGCTTTTAATCTAGTCTTTAGCAATTCGTAATAGATAATATTTTTCTAAATCGGCAACAGTGATTACGTAGACATTCAAACAGCGCCATTGCCAGAACATTTCTGGCTTCTTGCTGCTTTTTACTTTAGCCTTGAACGGTAGTTTAAAGTATTGCTCATTCCAATATGAAGTTAAAAAGGTATAAATTAGTAAGATTATAAAAACTAGGCCGAAAATGATAGCCGGCCAGTTTGTAATGTGTGTGCCCTCATAAGCGATAATTAAGCTAAGAAATAATACAACAAATACCCAGCTAAAATAGACCAGCCCTACACGGCCAAGAATAATAAAGTGTTTTTTAGTCATTTAACTACTCCTGATTATATCTAACTGTTGCTTCTAAATTACTATGTTGCGACGTATCATACAATGTTTTCATATAACTACGGAATTTAGGATGCATTGCTTCAAGCGTTTTGTAAGCAATCGAATTATGAATTTCATCGAGCTTTTCCTGGCTAATATGATTGTGACCAGTAAAGTAATTAAAATTCATATTAAGAAACAAGTCATTTGCCTCTTTAATTAATGGTGACTGTTCATCAAGCAACGGATTGGCAGTTTCAGATTGACTACTCAAATTACGCAACTGAATGTCTTTTAAATATTGGTGAAAGTGGGTCAAGCGATGATTTTGTCGCTCTAGATCGGTCAAATACGGTACCATGTCAAATGTTTTTCTCTGATAAATAACTTGCTTAGGACTAACTTTGACAACACCATATGCTTGGTCATAAGAACAAAAGCTTGAGGTCACAACTTCAGTCGTTGGTGCCTTGCCAACTGGACCAATAATATTCTGTGCGTGAATATGACCAGAAAAAACTATTTTAACGTCGTATTTTTGGCATAATTGCCGTAGAAGTGGTGCGTTGTTTAAAACAAAGCCGCGATTAACTTCAGGATTATGAACGTAAAGTGTATGGTGCATAAATAGCAGCGGCCGCAAATGATGTTGGTGTGCCGCAATTAATTGCTTTTCAAGCCAGACAAATTGATCATCACTAATCTGGCCTTCAGTATTTGGCGAATTAAAATTTTCTTGAGTATCATAAATATTGGAATCTAGCATTAACAAAAGATATTGCGGATTTAGTTGCACGCTGTACGCCAGAGAATGTGGGTCTTGATTTAAACTGCAATCATAGGTTGATTTAAAAACTTGCCGCCAAGCTTGGGGGCTAATTTGCGGAGTTAGACTTTGCTTGGCAGCTTTAAAGCTACGAGCCCAGCCATCATAAATATCGTGATTACCGGGCAAAACCAGTAATTTTGTTTCAGTCAAACTACTAAAAATCTCTTGAAATTTTTGTGCGGAAATCAGTTCACCATTAAAAGTGACATCGCCAGTTACAATAATCGCCGCTGGTTTCTTTTCTTGTGCCATCTTACAAAAGGCACTCAAGGCGACTTCTTGGTACACTAGGTCTTTACCCTGACTGGTATTTTGCATTCGTGCAAAAGCTGAGCCATCGTCGTGAAGACTGTCCGCAATTAAATGCGTATCTGTAATTACCCAAAATTCAGAGTTTAACTTATCTGTAATCATTTTTTATTTGCCCAATATTGGTAAAAGTCAACACGCAAGTTACCGTTAAATAATTTACGCTTTTTGGTTGCTCGTTGACCGAAACATTTTTCAAAATCAGGGTCACCAACTAAGTAATATTGACTAAAACTCTCATATTTACGGAAGACTTCACCCATTTGCTTATACAAAGCTTCGGCAGATTCCTTATCTTTTAATCGCTTACCATATGGCGGATTAGCAATAATGACGCCATTTTCTAGGTCTGTTGCAAAATCCTTGACTGCTACCTGCTTGAAGTTAATATCCTGCAGCACGCCAGCATTGTGAGCATTCAACTTGGCAATTTCTAAAATTGACTGGTCAATATCACTGGCCCAGATTGGTTGCTCCAATGGTCGAACCTGAGATTTAGCTTCTTTTAACGCTGTTTCGTGCAGACTAGCATCAAACCAATCGAAGCCGTCAAAGGCAAATTTACGCCAAGTACCAGGAGCAATGTTTCTGGCAATTAACGCTGCCTCAATTGCTAAAGTTCCCGAACCAGTCATTGGGTCGATTAATGGGTGCGTACCATCATAAGGAGTCAACTTAATTAGGCTGGCCGCAAAATTTTCTTTTAACGGTGCGCCACCGTGCTCGATACGATAACCGCGCTTAAACAAACTCGCGCCAGTCGTGTCAAGGGAAACCCGCGCTGTATCTTTATAAATGTGAATGTCCAGCGGATATTCGTTGCCACTTTCTGGCAAAAAGCCACGGCGGTGATACTGGGCGGACATTTTATTGACGATGGCCTTCTTAACAATTGATTGGATGCCCGGTTCAGAATGCAATTTTGACCTAACGGAACGGCCTTGAACTGGAAATTTAGCATCGATTGGCAATAATTCTGCCCAATCAAAATCGTAAACTTGGTTATAAAGCGTGTCAAAGTCGGTAGCCTTGAACTCTTTTAGCAAAATTTTAACACGGTCTGCAGTCCGTAGCCACAGGTTAGTCTTAACGATGTCTGCTTGATTACCCTTAAAGAAAACGCGGCCATTTTCTGTTTTGGTTTCATAACCAAGCGATTGCAGTTCTTTGGCAACGACACTTTCAAAGCCCGCGCCCATTGTTGTATAAAGTTGGTATTGTTTCATCATGATCCTTTTCATTTCTTAAAAAAAGCGTTGAGCCCTTTGAAAAGCTCAACGCTGCCAGTGCAAATTTTTATAAGCCACGTTCTGTTCCAGCAATTTTGGCAAAATTACCTTCAGCAGCCATCTATCTTTACTACAAAGTAATCCAACCTTTAGTTCAATTTCTTAGGTTGAGACGCCCCCACCAAATTTGGGTTGCACGCTCGCAGGGTTTACCTCGTTCCACCAGTAGTGTTTCCGCTGCTGCTTCGTCACTGTGGCACTTTTCAGGATAGTCATGCATATCAAAGACTTAGCATTTTTTCCGCCGTAATTAAAAATTCTTTAGCTTATTGGGCTAAATACGAACACTACAAGCATCGCAGCTTGTGCGTGCGTGGACTTTCCTCAGCTTGGCACAAAGCCAAACCGCGACTGCTCAAAATTCACACTAGAAAAGATTATACCAAAAGAATTTACTTTTGTAACCCATAAACTCGTCTTTCCAAGTTATAGACCTTGCGCTCAAGAGCTGAAATCCGTTGAATTATTGCCATATTAGTCGAATTTTCGGTTTCTTGCTCGCTATCGTTATCTACAAAAGAATTAAATGTGCTGGTTTGGCTGCTTGGAGTATAAGTCCGGACAGTATCAGTTGGTACAGTGCGCCGTGATTGTTGATTTTCTAGCGTTTTTTCTTTTTGCTGGTCAGTGATTAATTTTCCTTGCAAATCGCCAATTTGACCATAGAGGTCCTCGATAATCTGTTCAAAAGTATCATAATCGGCAATTACTTTATCTAAGAAGGCATCGACTTCGTCTGGGTCAATGCCCTTGACCTTAGTTCTAAATTGTTTTTTCAAAATATCCTCGGTGGATAATTGAATATCATTTAAATCTGGCATAATAATGACAACTCCTTTATCATACCTTCTTATTTTAGCAAAAAGAGTACCCGCTTAAC
The DNA here is from genome assembly GCF_029392875.1 of Lactobacillus sp. ESL0677. Taxonomy (NCBI): domain Bacteria; kingdom Bacillati; phylum Bacillota; class Bacilli; order Lactobacillales; family Lactobacillaceae; genus Lactobacillus; species Lactobacillus sp. ESL0677. The sequence continues at coordinate 1,021,721 of NZ_CP113946.1, forward strand.
ACCGTAAATTTAACTTTAAGAAATATTTTCAATTATTCTGATAGCTTTTTATCTTCAAGACTTTCCTGATATTCTTCTGCAGCATCTTGTAAATCATAAAAATCAATTAATTCTAGGGGATAATCCTTGGTTTCTTGGTGTTTTTTGATTAAATTATAATCAAATTTTGGCTTACCTGGGTTTTCGGGATCATAAATCATTAGTGCTTCATCCGTATGCGTCAACATAAAATTTTGATAATTACGCAGCTGCACCGGACTTTGATATGCGTGACTGGAAGTTGAAGCGTAAAAATCAACCTGATTCTTTAAATTGATAAATTTTCCTTGGTTGGCCTCATTCCAGCGGCCTGCAAATTCCTCGTACGGCGTAATTATTGAAACCCGCAAAGGATAACGTTCACGTAATTTGATTGCCACTTCACTGGCCCACTGTTCAACTCCTAAGTTAGCGCCGGTAATTACCCAATCGAGTTGCCCATCTTCTAAACGCGTTGTCATGCGCTTTTCTAAAACCAGCTTAATGATCTTTATTTTAGGATCCTTATCACCAAAAGTATTTAATTCATAATTTCTATAACCGGTAACCCATAGTCGTTGCATAGTGAAAGAGATGGCTCCTTGTTCAAAATTTTTTTCTTTATTGCTATAATGCTAGCAGGAGTGAGATTGATGGTCAAATATCCAAGCGGTAGTTTAGCCGCATTTCGTAAATCAACCAAAGAGCCCAAAATTCGCAAAAAATTTGAACACCGCAAGAATGTTAGCTTTTCTGGACGTGGGATGACCTTGGAACAAATGATTAACGAGTCAAATAAATATTATCGTCTAAAAGAGATTGCCGTTGTACACAAAAAGCCAACGCCGGTACAGATTGTCAAGGTTGATTATCCTAAACGCTCTCGGGCTGTAATTCGTGAAGCATACTTTCGCCAAGAGTCAACAACGGACTATAATGGGGTATATCAAGGTTATTATTTAGACTTTGAAGCTAAAGAAACCAAAAACAAGACTAATTTCCCGCTAAAGAACTTCCATGAACATCAAATTGTACATTTGGAAGAATGTTTAAAGCAGCGAGGAATTTGCTTTACCATCATTGGTTTTACAAGCTTAAAGCGGTATTTTGTTACCCCGGCAAGTTTCATCATTAAAGCATGGTGGACCAAGGATAAAAGCTCGGTAACTTTACCTGAGGTAGAAAAATGGTCAGTTGAAATTAAAAGTGGTTTTCAGCCTACGCTGCCCTATTTAATTGCTGTCGACCATTTTATTACAGATAGGAATATGAATAATGGCAAACAATAAATTTAGTTCAAATAATCAACACCAGTCGCGCCGAGAATATCGACAAAAGCAGCCCAAGCCCTTATGGTGGCGCATAATTAAGTGGTGTCTTCTAGCTGCTTTATTACTAATTGTTTCGGGAATTGGTCTTTTTGCATATTATGCAAAGGATGCACCCAATATTAGTCAGGCTCAGCTTGAAAGCGGCGGCTCATCCGGCTTTTATACTACTAATGGTAAGTTTCTTTTATCATTAGGCTCAGAAAAGCGAATTTATGTTAAAGATAGTCCTAAATTGCAGCTGCTTAAAGATGCAGTTGTGTCTGTTGAGGATAAACGCTTCTATAAAGATAAGTTAGGTATTGACCCAATTAGAATTGTGGGCTCGATGTTGACTAACGCTCAAAGCAAAGAAATTGCTGCTGGTGGGTCAACAATTACCCAGCAATTAGTTAAGTTAACGGTCTTTTCGACAGATGCTTCACAAAGGACATTGCGCCGTAAAGCTCAAGAAGCATGGCTAGCAATGCGCGTTCAGCGCGAATATACGCATGATGAAATTCTGGAATTTTACATTAATAAGGTTTACATGAATTACGGTAATTACGGCATTGGTACTGCTGCTAATTATTACTATGGTAAAAGTATTAGCAAGCTGGACTTGGCGCAGACCGCCCTACTTGCTGGGATGCCAAACAGACCAACTGCTTATAATCCGTATACCTACCCTAAATATGCTAAATATCGTCGGAACATTGTCTTAAATGCAATGCTTGATAATAAGAAAATCACGCAAGCACAATACGATAAGGCAAGTAAAGAAAGCATTAAAAAGGGTCTAAAGCATCATAGTCAAAAGGCACAAACTAAATTACGTCAGATTGATGATCCCTACATCAAGGAAGCAATTGGCGAGGTGCAAGACAAGGGTTTTGATCCTTATCGTGATAACCTCAAGATTACAGTGAATATTGACCAAAAGGCACAAAATAAGCTTTATGAACTTGCGAATAATGGTCTAGTGCCTTTTACTAATGATCAAATGCAGGTTGGTGCCACAGTTGTTGATCCAAGTAACGGTCACATTGTCGCTATTCTGGGTGGACGGCACTTGCCTTCTGTTCAGCTGGGGCTCGACCGTGCTGTTCAGACTAGTCGCTCAACTGGGTCTTCAATTAAGCCAGTGCTTGATTATGGTCCAGCAATTCAATATCTAAATTGGTCGACGGCTAAAATGCTTGATGATAGTAAATATTATTATCCTGGAACGAATGTGCAACTTTATGACTGGGATAACAAATACGATGGCATGATGACCATGCGTCACGCGTTGGAGCAGTCCCGCAATGTTCCTGCTGTTAAGACTTTGAAGCAGGTTGGTGTTCCCAAAGCTGCTGCTTTTGCGAAGAAGCTGGGAATCAACGTTCCAAAATCTTCTGGTTTATCGGTAGCGATTGGTGCTAATGCTTCAAGTATGCAAATGGCTGGTGCCTTTAGTGCTTTTGCGGCAATGGGTGTTTATCATAAACCGCAATTTGTTTCTAAAATCGAAACTCCAGATGGTTTAACCCGCAATTATGATTCTGCTGGTGTTCAGGTAATGAGTAAGTCAACGGCGTACATGATTACTGATATGCTTAAGGGTGTCATTAAAACTGGTTCGGGTACTAGTGCTAAAATTGCTGGATTGCACCAAGCTGGCAAAACTGGTTCTGTTAAATATTCAGATCAGGATTTAGCTCGTTATCCCAGCTACGCATCAACCCCTAAGGATTCTTGGTTTGTTGGTTACACGCAAAGTTATGTCATGGGTGTTTGGACGGGCTATGACAATCTAAAAGATGGAACTATTTCTGGTATTGGTCAGCAATCTGCTCAATTGCTATATAAGAGCATGATGTCATACTTAATGCAGAATAAATCCAATGTTGATTGGCAAAAGCCAAGTTCAGTTATTCGAGCTAGAATTGCTAAAAATTCCAATCCACCTGAAGTTTCTTCAAGTGGTCAATGGCAATTATTCGTTCGCGGTCATGCTCCTGGCGGGATTGTTGATGACAGTAGCAATTACGATGAGGATGATGAGCAAGCTGATACTAACAGCTCTAGTCCAACAACCAACACGCAGCAAAACCATGCAACTAGTCAGCATCAGAAGCAAAATGGTTCAACTGCACAATCTCATGACAGTCAGCATCATACAAATACCCATCAAAATAGTCAAAACAATCATCAACCTGAAAATCATGAGCCAAATTCTAATAATTCCTCATCGTCAGGTTCAACTAACGATAAAACACCATCTGAAAATAATTCAGGTACTAACCCATAAAGTTTAATAACACTAAAAAGACCTTCACGTTGTGAAGGTCTTTTGCTTATCTAGTTAACTTTTGTAATTGTTGTGTAATTTCTTTTATTTGCGCCAAAGTTGCCGTAGGATCAGCAATCATTTGATCACGTTTAAATTTAAGCAGCGCAACTTTTTCTTGGTCCTGGCTACTATTTGATTGCAGATAAGACCCATTAAGAAGTAGACCGTTTTTGATTTGCCAGTTAGGCAAGTTCAGGTCGGCAATAAATTTTTGATCATGTGACACGACAATCAGAGCAAACGGATAATTTTTTATAAAATCAGTTAGGGCTGTAATTGAACTAATATCTAAAAAATTAATTGGTTCGTCAAGTAACATAAAATTATGCTGCCCTAACAATATCTGAGCCAAATTAAAATAAACAAGTTGGCCCCCGCTCAACTTTGTAATCGGCTCATTAAGTGCAGTTTGTAAGTGCAAATCACCTAAAAGCTGCATTCTTATACTTCGAGCAAAAATTGATTCGTGCAGAATTTGGTGCAAGACAGTTTCTTGTGATAGCGAGGCTGTTAAGTCTTGATTAAAATAGCCAATGCTCAACTGCTTGTTATAAAATCCGGTTAAATGCTGCCCCGCTAATTGTTTTAAAAAAACAGACTTGCCACTGCCATTAGGTCCAGTTAGAACAATTTTGCTATTAGCTTGCAGCCGTAATTCGTGAGTAATCCTAAATAATTCTTGTTTTTGCCAAGAAATATACTGCGGCTTAATGCTTATTAGATTAGTCTTAGCCGGTAGGTTCAATTTATTCAAATCGGCGGTAATATTCTTAAGTGTAATTGGCTGACGTTTATAAGATTGCTTAATTGCTACGGCTTCTGCCGTGATTTTTTTAGTTAAAATTCGACTTTGCCGCAATAATTTTCGTTCTGTCCCAGTGGCGTCACCACGTGATTTCCAATCTGATGTGGAAATTCCTGCTTTACGCTTGCGGGCAGTATGACCTTGACTCTGTTTATGCTGGTATTCTCTTTGCAAACGCTTGCGCTTTAATTCGTGTTGGCGCACCTGAACTTTATGGTTTGCTTTTTCGCGTGCCGAGTATTGTTCATAGGCGGCAAAATTACCGGTAAAGGCAGTAATTTGCCGGTTCTTTAACTCCCAAGTACGATTAGTAACGGCATTCAATAATTGCCGATCATGACTAATGACAAGCAAGGGACAAGTTAAGTTCTGCAGCTTCGAAATCAACCAATTTTGCTCAGTTTCATCCAAATTTGAAGTTGGCTCGTCAAGTAGCAGTAAACCATTTGCTTGCTTTTTTAATTGATGAAAAGCCGCTTCTAGTGCTGCCTTTTCTTTTTCACCGCCACTGCAATTAGCTTGCGGCAATAATTGCGGGACATACACCAGTGAACAATTTTTAATGATTTGACCGTGAGCTGTTTCTGGCATTTGCACAATCGCTCGCATTAAAGTCGTTTTACCAGCTCCATTTTCACCAATTAAACCAACTTTTTCGTTTGTACTAATTTTTAAATGTGGGATTACAAACAACTTTGTTCCCTGATAATTAATTGTTAGATTAATAATTTTGATAAATTCCATAACTATCACACCTACAATTCAGTATTAATTGATTTAGCCATGGAATTTGCTCTAACAAAAGTTTCTTAAATAAAAATTGCTCTTGTTAGGCAATCTCCATTGCTTGTTTGCTAGTTAATTGGATTCTCATTGTTATCACTTCCTTGTAAACAGATTTGCTCTGCAGCATAACAATATTTTTAATAATTTTATCATGATTAAGCAAAAGAAAAAAGACCTAGTCAAAACTAGGTCTTTTAACGTTGATTGATTTATTATAATACCATCTTTAAGCGCACACAATGGTAATTTATTTCAAGTAAGTATACGGATCGTCTTTATCGCGGGCTGTCATGGAATAACGGCCAAACAAAATCATTGCGTGGTGCGTGTGAATCCATTCTTCAGGCGGTAAAATTTCTTCCAATCTTTTTTCAATTTCAAGCGGTTTTGCATCTTGAGCTACAATGTGAAATCGCTTAGAAATGCGTGAGACATGTGTATCAACGGCGATTGCTGGAATGCCAAAGCCATCGGCTAAGACAACGTTAGCAGTTTTTACACCAACTCCCGGCAAAGTTACAAGCGTCTTTTTATTCTCTGGAATTTGACAATCATATTTATCAACCAAAATTTGCGCGGTTTCCTTAAGGTGCTTAGCTTTTGAATGATACAAGCCAATTTTCGAAATATGATCTTCAATATCTTCAATCGTTGCCTGTGCTAACTCAACTGGCGTGGGATAATCAGTAATGAACTGAGGCATTACGCGGTTAACCATCTTATCTGTTGTTTGCGCACTCATTAAAACTGCACAAAGCAAGTGGAAGTTATTGTCCCAGATAAGTTCACTTTTAGCGTCAGGATACATCCTATTAATTGTGCGTAATACTTTGCGTGCTTCTTCAGTGCTTAATAATTTTTCATGTGCCATTAGCGATTCCTTTGTAAAAACTTCTGAACTTGGGCGACAGTTTTAAGATTATGTCTTTGCCAATTTAACAAAATACGATCGACATACTTTAAGCTGTATGCTTGTGATAGAACTGCTTCTCGCAATGCAAGCTTAATAATTTCGGGATTATAGTGATCGACATTCAACCAAGCCGAAATTTCTTCGCGCTCAATTGGGCTTAAATAACGGCCAAATTCAATTTCAAATTGTCGTGCAAGTGTGTTAAGTGGATTATTATCTAAGCTATCACTGACTTTTTCTGTTTGGTCTTGGTGACTTTTAATCATTACATTAGTACTCAAAAAGTCATCCAGCCTTTGATAAAGTGCATCCAAATTATAAAAATTGCCAATGCGACCTTGTTTGTCAGTTAATTGGTCAATGCTTAAATAATTTTGGTCAATTAATTGTTGCGTAATGCTGGCTACCTCACCGGTTGAAAGATTTGTATTAGCAGCAATTTGCTCATTTGTTGGGAAGTTTTCTCCTCTTTGCGCAAAGGCTTCTAATTGAATGATTAAAATTAATTCGGCATCACTGATTTTAAGCTGCGGATAGTAAGCAATTAGACCATTAGACAAAGTAGTAAAACCTAATTTGCGAAAATCATTGTAGTGCAATTAAATTCTCCCTTTAAAAAAGTTGAACTAAAAACTTTAGTTCAACTTTTAATAATATTCTACTAAATAATAAATTTATGGCTCGATGCGGTTAATCATTCTTGGGAATGGAATAGCTTCACGAACATGGTCTAATTTACAAATCCAAGCAATTACACGTTCAAAGCCCATACCAAAGCCTGAGTGTGGCACACTACCATATTTACGCAAGTCAAGGTACCAGCCGTAATCATTTTCATTCAAGCCAGCTTCATTAATTTGTTTTTTCAAAATATCATAGTCACTTTCACGTTCTGAGCCGCCCATGATTTCACCGTAACCTTCAGGTGCCAAAACATCGGCACATAGGTATTCCTTAGGATTTTCTGGGTTCTTCTTCATGTAAAATGGCTTAATTACTGTTGGGTAATTTACGATAAAGAATGGTCGGTCGAATTTTTCTGAAATGTAAGCTTCATCAGGAGAACCAAAGTCATCGCCCCACTTGAAGTCACGACCACCTTCTTGCAGCATCTTAACGGCATCATCGTATGATAAACGAGTGTAGTTACCTTCTGCGGCTGGTTCAAGCTTCTTAGGATCACGACCTAAAATTTCTAATTCATATTGGCAGTTAGCTAATACTTGCTTAACAACATAAGACAAAAATCTTTCTTGAATATCAAGAGATTCATCTTGATGCATCCATGCCATTTCTGGTTCCATCATCCAAAATTCAGTTAGATGACGTCTAGTCTTGGATTCTTCGGCTCTAAATGTTGGACCAAAGGTGAAGATTTTGCCAAAGGCTTCAGCGCCTACTTCACCGTAAAGTTGACCTGATTGTGATAAGTAAGCATCCCCACCAAAGTATTCCGTATGGAACAACTCAGTTGTACCTTCTGGTGCAGAATGCATAAAAATTGGCGCATCAAATTTTACGAAGCCTTCATTTTCAAAGAAATCAACTGTTGCTTTGAAAATGATATTTCTAATGCGCATAATAGCAAATGGTCGCCGGCTCCTTAACCATAAGTGACGGTGATCAAGCAAGAAGTCAATCCCGTGTTCTTTATTTGTTATTGGGTAGCCTTCATTGTTAGTAACAATCTTCAGGTCCGAAATTTGAATTTCGTAGCCAAAGTGTGAGCGCTCATCTTGATGAACAGTTCCCTTGATGTAAAAGCTAGCTTCTTGGTGCAATGACTTGGCGGCTTCAAATACTTCGCTAGAAACGTCATTTTTCCGCATAACTCCTTGGAAAAACGCGGTACCATCACGCAATTGTAAGAAAATAATCTTCCCACTTGAACGTTTATCTGTTAGCCAAACATGCATCTCAACTTCTTCATCAACATGCTTGGAACAATCTCTAATTGAAATTAATTCTGTCATAAATTCTTATTCCACTTTCCTTATTGTATCAAGTTAATCATACCAAAGTTTTATCTTTTTCGCGACTTAACCGATAAAATTTCCGGTTTTAAATTCATATAATTTGTAACTATAATCACCAGCCGCATTTTTGGCTGTTACTTCCCAAACTGGTTTGTTCTTGTACCAACCCAAGTTGACCTGATTAATTTTACCACCAGTTCGCTTCTGATTAAACTCGCTTCTAATCTTAGTTTCGCTAACGCCCTTTTTAGCAGGATAAAGGTAACCCTTCTTCGAGCCCGGCAAGTAAATAAAATAGTATGTGCCGTTATGCTTGCTAATACCTTTAACCGAATAACTGTTGACCTCGCGGTCTAAGTGATAGCTTGCTTGGACTAACGTAATCGGTGTTTTACTGGTTGCTATCTGCTTAACATTCTGCGTTTCATTGCGCCCAGGTTGACCTGCTTGGTAAAAAAGCGCCACAAACATGAGGTAGAGCAGCACGATAATGATTACCACCCAAGTAACGAACTTAATTGTTTGTCTCGTATCATCTTTAATCATAATTAGCCAACTTATCTCGTAACTCCTTTAAACTAACTTTTTGCGTTTTAACCGGAATTGCATCCAGAAATACTTTACCATAATCTCTCTGCCAAATGCGTGAATCTAAGATCACAAATTGACCGCGATCTTCTTCACCGCGAATTAAGCGCCCCATCCCCTGACGAAAGAGAATTACTGCCCGCGGTATTGTATCAGTCTGAAAAACATTCAAGCCCTCATCCTGCAACTTCTTTTGCCGTAATTTAACTTCTGGCTGATCCGGCGATTCAAATGGTAATTTGGCCGCAATTACCAAATCAATTCCGCATTGGTGGAAGTCAATTCCTTCCCAGAAGCTGTCGGCACCGAGAATAATTGCCTGATTAGCAATCGCAAATCTCTTGGCAATGCGGTTATTCGACCCTGACAATCCTTGAGCCAAAATTTCAAAATCACGTAAGTTTGGTGAGTTTAAAATCAGCGTAAATACCTCTTTAATTTGGTCCAAATTGGTCATTAATACCAACACATGCTTTTTCTTACCTAAATCGTTAGTCAAAATATTTGCCAACTGTGTAGTATATTGACTATCGCTAAAGTCTGGCATGTCTTTAACCGACAACACCTCAAGGTGTTTTGCCAGCTTGAATGTACTCTTACCAATGTATTTCTTAGGCATTAGATCGGTCAAGGCCAACTGCTTAATCGCAAAAGTAAAATTGTTCTCACTAGTTAATGTCGCACTGACAAATAATAAATGGTCAAAGCGCGCATAAATTTGCTTTAACTCGCTGCTAGCATCTAGCAATAGCCAACTAAGATTGGCACTAAGAGGATCCTGCGGATTAGTTAAGGTAACAATAAAGCCTTCCTGCTGCAAACTTGTCTGGTCATTAAGCAAATCAGATAATTGATAACTCTTTTCAATGTAAAAGTCGAGGCGATCAAGCTGCGTCGTTATTTCACTTAATAATGCATCTTCATCACTGGTTGTATCTCCAGCTTCTTTATCAAGCTTAAATAAAATCTGGTTAAGCTGCTGCCGAACACTCTCTAATTTGCGTTGAAATTCACTGAGCCGCGGTCTAAACTGGCCCTTTTTAGGAAAGAGGTCTGTTCCTTGAAAGCTAAGTAATAACTTACCATTTGCCAGTAAATTTTGATTGATTGCCCGCGATTTTTTGGCTGCCAACATTTTTTGCAATCTATTCATTACGTGAATCAGGTCGATGAGTCCTGGGTTTAATTTTTCTAGTAAAAAGTTAAGCTGCGTGTCATTACCATATTGGTTAGAAATACCATCCTCTGCGTAATACAGCAGATTGCGGATATGACTAAGCACACCCCAAAGCGACTCAAACTGAAACGAATCATTGCGCGAAGTAATTACATTGTCCACGAATCTGTGAGCCTCATCAATTACAAGGTATGGGTTTTGGCCCCAGATAGAATCGTTATAATGATTAGCCAAGTACGCATGATTAGTTACCAAAATGTCGGCTTGTTCCTGCCTCTGTCTTGCTAGATTCCAAAAATCAACAGCCGCAAAATTGCTGCCGACGCGTGCATCCCCCGGATGAGTGACCTGCATGAATAATGGCGCCCGATAATTGGTTAGCTGTAATTCATCTAGGTCACCTGTTTTTGTTTGCGTTAGCCACACCAAAATCCGCATTTGTAAAATCAAGGTAGGTTTGTTCTGTGTTCCCTGATAGAGACTCTGATAAAAACCATCGAGGTCAAGGTAGTGACTGCTTGACTTAACAACTTCTGCGGTCAGGTCAAGTTTAGTAACCGCCAGCATTTGCGGAATTTCTTGACTAATCACCTGATTTTGTAAAACCTTGGTTGGCGTCGCAATCACTAATTTTCGGCTAGAATATAACCGGTAAGCATAAGCAAATAGGTAAGAAAAAGTTTTTCCTGTACCATTAGGTGCCTCAACAAGCATTGCCCGCTCATTACCAGCACCTAAAAAGTCGTCAATTTGGTTAATCAAATTAACCTGCGGCTGGCGATAATTAATTTTTCCTTTAAACAGCTTTCGCTTAAGATCATCTTTAACCGGAAACTTTGCTTTGCTGGTTTTGGGATTACTTGGCGTAGCTACTTGCTGCTTTTGCAAAACAATATTACGTACCTGCATCCGGTCTTTACTCAACGGGCGTTTTTGCTGCCGAGCATTTTCCGCAATCGTTGTAAAGATCCATGAGGTATCACGAATTAATCCGTGAGCCAGTGAGCTAAGGGTATTGAGCGTAGCTTGTGGCAAAGTCTCAAGTTGATGGATAATATCAATTAATAAGATGGCAGTGCCGTAAGCATCAGAATCGGCCTTATGTGGATTTAAATGCTTAATTTTTAATTGTGCCGTTAAGTCACTAAGCTTATATGATGGCAGGGTTGGAAAGGCGATTTTGGCTAATTCAACCGTATCAATTGCCTTGTTAGCTAACTCATCAAAGCCATGATTAACTAATTCATAGTTTAAAAACGGCAGGTCAAAGTTAACGTTGTGCGCAACAAAAACCGTTCCTTTAAGAAGTTTACTAATTTTAGGAGCATAGTAAGCAAAGTCTTTTTGCCCAGCAACATCCTCATTATGAATGTGGGTCAGATTTTGAACTGCCAAGGGAATTTCACGGTGAGGATTAATCATGAACGAATAGGTCTTGACAACTTGCAGGTTTTTAATAATGGCGCAGCCAAACTGGATGATATGATTATCGTCCTCACGCTGCGTGCCTGTTGTTTCCAAATCAACAACCGCAAAAGTGTCTTTAGCAAATGATGTCATGTTCCGCCCTCCTTTTCTCTTCTATTTAACTTCTACCGCCCTTTTTGCGTCAAGTAGAATTAGGTATTTATGGGTTACTTTTTGTTTGGCAAAAGAATTAAGCGCCTGCTCGTACAACCTAAGCTGCCCCGTGTATTTTTGCTTAATCTTAGCAATTGCCGTATCTAAATTATTCGGATCAACATGGTCAGTCTTGTAATCAAACAAAATAATCCCATCGTCAGCTTCAAAATAACCATCAATGGTCCCGTGAATCAAAATCTTGGCATCAGGATCACTAAACTGGTTAAACAAGGTCGTTGCCGCAATTAAACTGGAAAAATCAACTTCACGCTTTAAATTACCTGGCTGCTGCCAAAAATCGCGAGCAAAATCGCTATGAACAAACCAGTTGATTTCATCTTTTTTCAGACTTGTAACAATTTGCGGGTTCAACTTTTTCTGTTTGACCAATTCCTGAATCTCAGTAGCTAATTGCGCATCATCACCACTACCGCGATAATCGTAATACTGCAGAATTAGGTGTGTCGCCGTCCCGACTTCTGCACCAGTAAATTTTGATTCAAATAGAAAATTAGGCTTGGTATCAATTAGCTGCAAATAACGGTTGGTGGATGATAGAAGGTGCGCATTTTCTAAATCCGTATCAATCGGGTCATTAAAGGCCTTCTTGATTTCTGAAACAGCCTGATACGCCGTTGTTTGACTTGCATCTTTAAACGGATAAACAAAATCATACAATTTTTGCGCTATTTGATTAAGTAAAGACAAATTTTGCGTTTCTTCTTGATGGTCTTCTTGTAGAGCTGCTCCAGCAATCTTTTCATTATCATATTTGATAATTAACAAGTCTTGGTTTTGATCTAATTCACTTGTGACATCGCTAATCTTTTGCACTGGTTGTTTATCAAAGTGAATTGCGGGCCCAATAAAGTTCATTGGGCTTGTAGCCGTTAATTTATCTGCTAACGCAAGTTGACCATTATCATTTAATTGGTGCTCCCAGGTCAAGACTTTTTTAGGAAAACTCGGAATATCGGCTACTAAGATAAGTTTTTGCTTAGCCCTCGTTAGCCCAACATATAAAATTCGCGCTTCTTCCTCCAGTAATTGCTGTTTTTGCTTAATATTATCAATTGCCTTAACCAGTGAGTCCGCGCGATAATGTTTGCGGCGCAAGGTCAGTCCAATGTTATCAGCATTAATAATGTAATTACCGCTTAGATCACGCATCTGGAACCGATGTTGAAGCCCAACGTAAAAAACAATTGGAAATTCAAGTCCCTTAGAACCGTGAACCGTCATCAGCCGCACGGCATCACCGGCTTCTTTAGTTAATAGCGGCTGGGCCAAGTCTTTCTGACTGCGGCGCATGCGTTCAATAAAGTTAATAAACTGGTATAAGCCTTTAAAGCCCGCACTTTCATAGGAGCTAGCGCGTTCATATAAGGCTTCAAGATTAACCCGGCGCTGTTCGCCGTTAGGTAATCCGGTCATGATTTCCAAAAGGCTGGTCCGCTCATAAATACTCCAGATTAATTCGGAAATGCGGTGATTAGTCGCAAATTGCCGTAAGTTATCTAGTTGATTTAAAAAGGCTTTAATCTGAACGCTTAATTGGTCACCGACTGTCACATAGGAAGTCAAAGCATCGTAAAAACTCGTATTTTTGCTGTGAATGCGAATTTTAGCTAAGTCTGGCTCTTTAAAGTTAAACAAGGGTGAACGTAAAACTGCCACGAGCGGAATGTCCTGGTCTGGATTATCAATAATTTTTAGGTAATTCATGATCACCGTTAATTCAAGGGTTTGGAAGTAATTTTTGGCATCCGTGATAAACAATGGCAAGTGATTTTTAGCAAACTCTTGCATGATTGTTAAGTTATCGCTGCGACTTCTAGTCAAAACGGCGATATCGCTGTACTTAAAAGGGCGCTGATGTCCTAAATGAGCATCATAGACCTGCAAATTCTCTTGCTTAAATTGCAGAATGCGGTTAATGACCATTGTGATTTCGCTAGCATCAATTTCCGGCTCGGTTTCATCAGAGTGATTTTGCTGAGTTTCTTTTTCATGATAAAGAAACTCGCTGGCTGTTGGCAGGTTGACTGGATAATATTGCGCACCAAAAACTAGTTGCCCTTCGCTAGGATAATCAATCCCGCCAAAATCTGTACTTAGCACACTATCAAAGACCTGATTAACCAACTTGACAACTGGTTTAGTGGAGCGAAAGTTTGCCGATAATAAAATTCGTTCTTGGCTCGTATTTTCCGCTTGTGCTGCTGCATGGTATTTATGCAGGAACAAACTCGGTTCAGCTTGCCGAAAACCATAAATCGACTGCTTAACATCCCCCACCATAAAGAGATTGTTTTGGCCATCTTTTTTCAGCAGCTGCAAAATCTTCTCTTGAAGGGCATTGATGTCCTGATATTCGTCAATCAAAATTTCTTTAAACTTATTACGGTAAAAGTCACGAGCTAACTGCGAATTTGACGTGTCCTGACTAAGAATTTGGTAAGCTAGTTGCTCCATATCACTATAATCAAGCAAGTTTTCCGCCCGTTTTAACTGGTTAAAGCGATCAATTAGGGCTAACTCCGCCTTAGTAATTGCTGACGTGATCTTTTGCCCCTGTTTTAAGAGGTCTAGTTGCTCGGACTCGTCCGTCACGTAAAAAGAGGTGTACGTTGAAAAGACCTGATTCTTAGCTTCTTCTTTTAAAGCCTGACTTTCTTGATAAGCGTCAAGCAGGTCCTCGTCCCACTTATTAGATTTACGGTAATTTCCGGTAAAAACGCAGCTGCGTAAATATGTCCGCTGAGTCTCATAATCGTCGTCAGCTGCCAGACTTTGGCGATAATTTGATAACGCTTGATGAAATTGCGTAAAACTCTCATGCACCTTGCTTAATTCTTTGGTTTCAATTTGACTGCTGGCAAGCAAGCGCCCAATTTTTTCATTAAGACTGGCAAAAGTATTGCTTAAATATGGTTTAATCTGTTCTTGCCATAAAGCAGACGTAATAATATTGTCTGCCACCTGATATTTTTGGCTTAACTGTTTCAACCAATCACGATAATCGGGCTTAGCCATCGCAAAGTTATACAAATCAAGCAGCAATCCTTGAGCCGAGTCTGCATCCCGATCGCCAGCGAAATTATCATAAAAGGCAATAAAATCTTTGTCCTTTGCTTCTAAAAATTCACCTTCGATTTCTCGCAGCGCCCGCTCACGTAATAGAGCCGCTTGCGTTTCATCGGTTAAGACGCTGAAGCTAGGATCAATATCAATTACATAATAGAAGCGGTGAATAACATCCAGACAAAAAGCATCGATTGTTGAAATATTGGCTGTATCAACTCGGTTAAGCTGCTGACGTAAATAACGCTTGTCTGCTGCTGACTCTAGCTGCTGTTCTAGCACCTGTTTAATCCGCGCTTTCATTTCTTGGGCCGCCGCCTTGGTAAAAGTTACAACCAGCAATTGGTCAACGCCAGTACCAGCTAGGATTTCTTGCATAACCCGTTCAACTAAGACCGTAGTTTTCCCACTACCTGCTGATGCAGAGACCAAAATATCTTGCCCGCGATCATCAACTGCTTGTTGTTGCTCTTTAGTAAATTGGGGCATTGTTTAGTCACTCTCTCCTAATTTTTCTTTGATTTTATTAAGCAGTTCTTTTTTACTTAAACTACTAATCTGGTGGTATTTATTTTCTTTAAGCATGGCGTCAAAAAAGAAGACGTCGCGATAATCGGAATAGGTCAAGGCACTTTTGCCCTTGCCATACTGATATGGATTGAGCTTAACTTGGCCCGACAGAATTTGACTGGAAGCAGCCTTAATTAAGTTCTCGTCATACTTTAATAACAAGTCAATTTCATCTTCAGTAAAATCATTCTTATTACTAAAGCTAAAGCCACCTTTTGCCTTAGCCTTAACACCAGTATAAAGTTCTGAGGCTTGGCCCTTTTCTTCAAGTAGTGGCTCAGCCTTCAATAATAAATCCGGATCATTATTAATCAGTCCCGTATACTTCAGCCGCGTTTTACCATCTAGGGATGGCTGCTTCAGCATTAAATCAGTGCCAATCAGGTCTTTACCATTCAGGCGCTCAATTTGTCTGGTAACTGTTTGATAAAAAGCCCCTAATAAGGACAACGGATGGTTACCAACAAAGAAGTCCTGATTTTGCGCTAACACGTCAAGATAAGATACCATCTGCAAAGATATGCCGTTATAAAATAAGCCAAGATTGAACTTTTTTGCCGATGACTTATAGTCAATTACTTGCGCCAAAAACTCCCGCTGGTCAGAAATTTGCGCAAGATCTACCCGATCCATTTTGCCGCGTAAGTTAACGTAATGCTCACCTGCTAAATTAGGAATCGCAAAGTTCAGACCTTTGACTTTTTCGCCTAGGCCAAAACTTAATTCTGAATATTTAGCTCGCAGTGGCGTTTTTTGCAAAGAATGGTGCCAATTATTGGCGACTTTAGTTGTTGTTTGGTCTAAGCACCTAAATAGATACTTGTTAAACGGATCATCCATTAACTGTTGGTATTTAGTCTCATCCTGCATTTTTGCCCGCGCCAATTCGAGCAGTCTCTGCAAGGTTGCCTGGTCGATTTTTGCTAAGTCCAGCTTTTGCTGGTTTAATTCCTTAACTAAACGGTCAAAGGTCTCATGAAAGTAATTACCAGCTTGGATCACATCAAGCTCATTTTCAAACCGTTTTCTTAACCGCAAACCATAATTTAAGAAATATTCGTAAGAATTTTCATAAAAAGTTTCTAACTGCGAAACCGAAGAATTGAGGTTCTCACCGTATAACTTTTGGGCTAATTCTGGGCCAATATCTTCAGGTCGATTATCAAACTGGCTGGCTTCAAGAACCATTGCCGTTTTTTGTGGTAAATGCTTTTGCGTTAAGCCTAATAATTGCTGAACTTGAGGCTGTGGCTTATTTTGATTCAAATAAGTTAAATAACCGAGGCTGGCTTCAGGATTAGTTAAAAATGACAGCAAATCCTGCAATTTATTTGGCAAATTGTGCTGACTAAATTCGGGCGCGCCTGCATTTTTCAATCGTTCATAATAAATTGAGGGCTCAAGTTCCTCATTAGCAGCGTTTAAAACAGGGTAAGAAAGATAAACCTTATCTTGGGCCAGTGCAAGTGAGACGCCGAACTGGTAATTCTGGTCTAAGTTACTCAACTGCTGGCGGTCTTCTAAGTAAGAATCCTCGTCAAACACTTGACTCAACTTGTCCAAGTTTTCCGTACTTAAAAAGCCCGGGGTATTTTGGATTGCTGGCAGATTATTACTGGTTGCCCCAATAATGAAGACTTGCTTGTAGCCGCTGGTCTGAATCATCCCCATTTCAGACAAGTTAACCGCATCAAGAGTCGACGGAATTTGCGAAAACGTTGCTTCTTTGAAGCCATTAGTTAATACGTAAAAAAAGCTGTCAATCTCGAATTTGTCAGGATTAATCAATAGATAATCGTGAAGTAAATTAATTAATAAATCCCAAACTTGTTCGGGCTGCTGTGCCTGTTGTAATTCGCCTTGTTCCTGAGAATCTTCGCGCCATTTTTCCAAGCGCTTAGGAATCCCGTTTTGGGTTAGAAAGTTAAAGAAAATGGTAACGGCACGTTGACTGTCAGTTTCTTTTTTCATTTCAGCAAGTAAGTTGGAAATTCGCTTGACAAAATAATCCTTGAGTTTGCTAATGTTAGCAACTTCATTAGGAATTTTATCTAATCTGATGACTTCTGCAGCCACATAATTAGTAAAATCACGGCGCCACAAATTATGGTTAATTCCGTGTGCTAAAACAAAGTTTTCAAGTTCATCAACATCATGAATATAGGCAGCTTCTTCTTGATACCAATCTGGAATTAACAGCCGCGTTTTTAAAATCGCCAGCAAATTGCTGGTTTGCAGGGGTCTAGTAAGCAACTGGGCAATATTTTCAATCAAAACTACCAAGGGATGATATTTCATCTCTTGTTGCAGGTCATTAAAAAATGGAATCTGATTTTGGCGCAAAATTGGCGTTAAATATGTTTCATATTCGTGTAAATTGGGTGCTAATACTAAAAAGTCACGGTAACGATAGTTACTCAGAGCTACTTGCTGATAAATTGTGCGGGCGACAAAGTATGCTTCAGCGTAACGCGAATCGGCGCGCACCAATTGTACTTGATTTAGATTCTCAGGTGCGGCAATTGTTCCCGTCCAAAATTCATTTAGTAACTCACGGTTTGATTGCTTAGGTGCGATTGGTGTCTTAATAACTTGATAATTTAAGTGATGATCATCCAGATAATGCGTTAACTGACCAATTGTTTTTTGAATAACATAATCGTAATCACCAGCCTCGGCATTAGAATCAATTTGTCCTAGTTTTGTCTTAAAGGCCAAGGTAACATTACCAGCGTGCATCATGAGCAATTTAATGGTCAGACTTTCTTGTAGCGAAAAGTGTGAAAAATCGCTGAAATAAAAATCCGTCTTGTCCAAGTCTTTTTTACTGGCTAATAATTCGTTTAACTGCAGCTGCACTTCATTTTTGGTTGAAAATTTATCTGTAATTTCAGTGATAAAGGCATCATAAATAACGCGCAAGTCCGCAATTTTATTTTTCGTTTCTAAGTCTAAATTACTGTCATCAAGTTTATCGAGGTCTAAATTACCCGCCCGCACCTGCAAAATGGTGTCATAAAGCTGCTTCACTAAGCCAGAATTAACGCTGACGTTCTTAAATAAATGCAGCTGGTCACGCTGCTTTTCAATAATTTTTGCTAGCAGCATGGCCGCAGCCGCATTATCTAATTGCGTTGGTAGTCCTTCTTCAGCGTCTTTTAAAAAGTACCATGCTAGTCGCGAAAATGATAAAACCTGCAGATTTTTTACTGATTGTTCAACTTGCTTTTGACTCAGCGCAAGCTTATTTATTGCCCTAATTTCTGTGGTAAACTTAATATGATTAGGTACAATGATAAAAGTTTCATGTTCTGGCTGGGTTTGATAATTTTCAATTGCTAGTTGCAGAATTTTTTCTTGCAAGGGATCTGTTTGGCGACCGACTAGAATCTTGATCATTTGTTCACTTCTCCTTAGCTAATATTTTAGCATAGGAGCCGCAATTTTTTACTAACATTAAGGATCTTAAATAAAATGAAATGTAGTTATTTAGCACATGGCAAAGTTATCCTGATTGGTGAGCACGCAGTTGTTTACGGTTATGATGCTCTCGCCATGCCGATTATGTCCTTGCAGATTAAAGCTAGTGTTGAACCGAGTTCAACAATGTGGATGGATACTGCTCGCTATCACGGGCCCTTTTTTACTGCACCCGATGAATATGACGGCTTAAAATATGTGGTCAAGACGATGCTGGCTAAGGCAGATAGTAGTGCGCCACTTAAAATTACTTATACTGGTGAAATTCCAACGGAACGTGGTTTCGGCTCCAGTGCCACCGTTGCTCTGGCCACAACTAAGGCAATGAACGAGTATTTTGCATTAAACCTGACAGAAAAGGAAATCATGACGATTACTAACCGTGCCGAAATGATTAATCACGGTAAGGCCTCCGGTCTTGATGCGGCAACTGTCAATTCTGCTAATTTAGTCTTTTTTAACCAGAAAATAGGACCTAAAACGCTCAACGCCAAACTGGGAGCTACCTTGCTGATCATGGATACAGGAGAACTTGGCAGCACAAAAGAAGCGGTTAACCAAGTTCATATTCAAATGATTGCCGATCCCGCTAAAAAGCAAATGATTGCTCAACTAGGGCAATTAGCTACTGCAACTAAAGCAGCATGGCTTAACCAGGATCAAATTCAAGTTGGTCATATTTTTAATCAGGCGCAAGCAATTCTGCAGGCATTTGGGTTAGCCACCGCTAAAATTAACCAGCTACAGAAACTTGCCTTGGCTGACGGTGCTTTGGGCTTTAAATTATCTGGCAGCGGTCTGGGCGGCATTGTGATTGCCCTGTGCCCTAACTGGAAAACGGCGAACAAAATTGCGGCCAGCAGTCAAACGTTAATCACGGGTTCATGGATTGAGGAAATTTAATGGCTAAAACAGTTCGAGCACATACAAACATTGCGTTGATTAAATATTGGGGTAAGGCAAACAACCAGTTGCGGCTGCCGTTAATGTCGAGTCTGTCAATGACTTTGGATCAGTTTTATACGGATACTAAAATTACAGCTAGCACAACGGGAAATCATTTTTTCCTTAATAATATTGAACAAACTGGTAAAAGTGCCCAGCGTGTTTTTACTTATCTTGAAAAATTACAACAGCATTTTAACGTGACTGGTTCATTGTCCGTTTATTCGATTAATCACGTACCAACAGCTGCAGGATTAGCCTCATCCAGCTCTGCTTTTGCGGCGTTGGCGGGGGCTTTTTGCGTATATTACAAGTTAGACGTTAACCGGCGGCAATTGTCGCGCCTAGCTAGGCTAGGCTCAGGTTCTGCCAGCCGGTCAATCTATGGCGGTTTTGCTATTTGGCAAAAAGGCGTGGATGATGCGACCTCTTATGCTTATGCTTTAAATGAAAATCCACAAATGGACTTACACCTTTTAGCAATTGAATTAAATCAGCAACCTAAAGAATTGTCATCAACTGGTGGGATGAAGCAAGCACAATCTTCGCCCTTTTTTAAGCCGTGGCTGGCGCGTAATGAGCAAGAAATGGCACAAATAACTTCTGCCATTCAAGAAAATGATTTTACTCGCCTAGGACAACTAGCCGAACTTAATGCCAGCGAGATGCACGCAATTAATTTAACGGCGCGGCCTGGCTTTACTTATTTTGAGCCGGATACTATTAAGGCTATTAGGTTAGTTACCCAATTGCGCGCGCGCGGGATTGAATGTTACTACACAATCGATGCCGGTCCCAATGTTAAGGTTCTCTGCCAGTTAAGAAATGTAAAAGATGTGACCAATTCATTTGTGTCTGTGTTCAAGAATGCTAAGATAGTAAATGCAAGTTTTGGTCCAGGTATCTCATGCCTGGACTAATTAGCGTAATTTAATTGATTAGGAGATTAAATTAATTGATCACAGAACAAGCACCCGGAAAATTATATATTGCTGGTGAATACGCTGTTTTAGAACAAGATTGTCCTGCAGTCTTAGTTGCAGTTAACCAGTTTATTCGGGTTTCAATTACTAAAAGCAAGTCAACAACGGGCCTAATCCACTCCAAGCAGTATTCACAGGACTCAATTCATTGGGTGCGTAAAGGCGCCAAAATGGTAATTGATAACCGTGATAATCCGTTTGAATATATTTTAGCCGCAATTTCTTATACGGAACGTTACTGTATTGAACAGAATATTAACATGAAGGTTTACGACCTGCACGTTAATTCTGACTTAGATTCAGCTGATGGTAAGAAATATGGTCTAGGTTCCAGTGCGGCGGTTACCGTAGCAACGGTTAAAGCAATTCTGCGCTTTTATAATGTGCCTTTTAGCAATGAATTAGTTTACAAATTATCCGCAATTTCGCATTATTCTGTTCAGGGTAATGGCTCTGCTGGTGATATTGCTGCCAGCGTTTATGGCGGCTGGCTAGCCTACCAAACCTTTGATAAGGCATGGCTGACTAATGAACTGGCTAGCAAAACTTTATCAAGCATTGTAAATGAAGCATGGCCGGGGTTGAAAATCCAATTATTGACGCCACCGGAAGGGATGCGTCTGATGATTGGCTGGAGCCACAAACCAGCTTCAACATCACGACTGGTTGATGAAACTAGCGCCAATCGTGCGGCCCTAAATGGTGAATATCGCGAATTTTTGCAGGCATCACGCGAATGTGTACTAAAGATGATTACTGGTTTTGAACAAAACAACATTGCCTTGATTAAAACGCAAATCCGCGTTAATCGCTGCCTGCTGCAGCATTTTGCTCAAATTAATCAAATTGCAATTGAAATTCCGCGACTTTCCAAGTTAATTAACATTGCCGAAGACTTCGGCGGTGCAGCTAAGACTTCTGGCGCTGGCAACGGCGACTGCGGCATTGTAATTGCAGATGGAACAACTGATGTGGCTGCATTGGAAAGTCAGTGGCAAGAAAATGGCATTCAGCCCCTTAACTTCCACGTTCATCAGGTTAAATTTGCCCAATAGGAGAAAAAATGTCAATCAGATCTAAACGTAAAGAAGAACATTTAACTTTAGCCCAAACTTTTTTTGAACCTGAAAAAGCCAACAGCTTTGACCAAATGCATTTATTACGGCCAGCACTGCCAGAAACCCGAGTTGATTTAGATACAATTAAAACAACAATATTTGGTAAAACGGTTAGTGCCCCCTTCTTCATTAACGCGATGACTGGTGGCTCAGCTAAGTCACTATTGATTAACAAAGAGCTGGGCAAAATTGCTAGCCAAACTAAGATTGCTTTAGCTCTTGGTTCAGCCAGCATTCTAGTTAAAGAACATGCACAGCTAGATAGCTTTTTAGTGGCTCGCGAGGCTAATCCGAATGGAATTATTATCGCCAATATTAATGCAAAAACAGCGCCAAAGGACGCAAAAAAAATTGTCAGCGAATTACAAGCTGATGCCTTGCAGGTACACCTAAATACAGTTCAAGAAATTGCGATGCCTGAAGGTGAACGTGATTTTCATTGGCTAGATAATCTTAGAAGTTTACGGCAAGAAATCACTGTTCCAATGATCATTAAGGAAGTTGGTTTTGGTCTTGACCGCGCAACCATTCAGCTACTTAAAAATGAAGGCTTTAAATGGTTCGATGTTGCTGGTAGTGGCGGCACGAATTTTGCTCAAATTGAAAACGCACGTAACCAAAGTGACCTTTCTTACCTTGAGACTTTGGGCTTACCAACAGTTATTGCAGCAATGATGGCTCAAAAAGAACAAGTTAACCTAATTGTTTCTGGTGGTGTTCGCAATCCTCTGGATGTCTTCAAGGGCTTATGCTTGGGTGGTCAATATGTTGGTATTTCTAACGTCTTCTTGCAAACAATGGAGCAAAATACACCCGAATATTTATTGCGGACAATTCAAAATTGGCAGCATGAATTAGCTGGTTTATTAGCCATCTTTGGTCAAAAGGATTTGACTAACTTAGCAAGTATTAAGCAATATTTTGACTTTCCCTTGCATGACCTAATCACGCAGTTAAGTTAAAATTTTACATAATTTTAATTATGACAATTAAAAAGGACTATGATTAAAACTCATAGTCTTTTTTTAGAAGTTACACCATTTTTAATTTTTTATCAAAAATAGCCAATGCTTCCTTAATATTTTTGCTATACTTAATACTGAACATGAGCACGAAGCTAGATAACGGTGACTAATCTCTAGACTGAAGATGTGATTGCTTATGGTGTAACAACTATAACTCGTAAAATTCGACAGAAAGGATTAGTCAGGTATCCACATGGATACTGTTATTGCTTTTGGTTCAAACATTGCAGTGATTGGTATTGGTAACAATAGTTAGACAATTAAATTTGTTGATTACTGAAATTGCTAAGTTAATTAACGCTTTGAGTGAATTAAAAGCTGCCTGGAAGAAATTTAAGGTAAAATAATAACCGCTCTAGTTTAAGACGACTAACGGTTATTACTGTAATAATTAGAAGTCACCGCTTTTAATGCGGAAACTCATGTTGAGAAGTCCTGGAACTAACAGGACTTCTTTTTCTTTACAGCCATATTGTAGCATTTTTATATTTAAGATTCAATTACGACAAAAGAGCCGTTATACTAAAAATAATAATTAACTCTTTTTTAATTATTAATTCTTTGAAGCTCCCGAAGTAGCGTCTTCACTGGCATTTTCAGCAGCTTGTGTACCAGCTATCCTACCAAAGACAACAGCATTGGTAATACCCATCCCGCAGCCAGCTCCCGATAAAATATCGGAAACTAGTCCTTTGAAAAATTGACTTTACATAATTTAAATTATGACACCAAATATAACAAGTTTTATTCTTCTACTACAATACAAACCCCTGCTTTTGCAGAAAAGCCCCCACATCCGGCCTTCTTGCCTCGCTAAAGAAGTCAATATTCTTTTGTAGCCAGTCAGTCTGTTGCTGGTTACTGTTACGACTGGCATAATATACAGCGGTCAGTTGCTGATAAGCTGTTAAATCAGTGAACTTAGCTATGTCATAGCTATTTTGTGCGACCTTTTGGTCTAATGCCATTCGGGGCTTAGGTCCATTCTTCTTGGTTGGAACACCAATTGTCATGCCAAAAACTGGTACGGTAAACTCTGGCAATGTCAAAATTTCACTAACTTGTTTCAAGTCGTTACGAATGCCGCCAATATAACAAATGCCCAAGTCAAGTTCCTCAGCAGCAATGGCCATACTTTGAGCTGCAATAGTGGCATCAATGACACTGACTAACAGTGCCTCCATGTTTTTAATGCCGACTAATGACTGATTTGCTTGTTCTAAGAGACATTTTTGCCGATATAAATCTGCGACAAAAACATAAAAGGCACCACTGTGAACGACGTATTCTGGACAATTGGCGATTTCACCTAATTGCTGGCGCTTCTGAGTATCAGTAATTTCAATAATTGAGAATGCTTGAACAAAGTTTGACGATGAAGCGCTATTAGCAGCTATTAGCAGCTCTTCTTTAGTCGCAATTGGTAGCGGCTCATCGACAAAATCTCGTACGGAAACGTGTTGTGTCATTTTTTGGATAAAATCATTCACTATTTTTAATTCCTTTTCTAGTTTTTTAATTTAATAAGCGCCATATTTCCTTTTGGACTGCACTATCATTACTGGAACCAATAATTCGGTCTGCCGCATTCTTAGCACTTGGCAGTGCCGTGCCAGTCGCATAGCTGCGGCCAACATACTTAAGCATCCCGACATCATTGCCACTGTCGCCAAAGGCAACCATTTCGCGGAAATTAATTCCGAGCTTCTTGCTCAAATACTGCAAGCCGACAGCTTTGTTCATCCCTTTAGTTGACATGTCAATTGATCCTGCAGAACCAGAAACAAATCCTAAATTAGGATAATTGCGTTTTAATTCAGCCAGCATTTGCGGCATTTTAGCTTCAGCAACGTCGAAAGTTACCTTAAATATCTGATCATCTAAGTTTGCAAAATCGGCCACTGGCGTAATTTTGTAGTAATACTTGCGCAATTCCTCAATGTATTCTGGACTAGTACTATCCAGCACATAGGCACTTAGTAATCCGGAAGCAATTGCCTTTTCGTCATATTGCCGTGTAATTTGAACGATTGTGGCTAAATCATTGTCAGAAAGGCTATCGGTATGAATTACCTGCTTACCTTTGGCAACTAATGCGCCATTTTCAGCAACAAAGTAAATCTGATCGGCGACTTCTGGAAATCTCGTTATCAGGTTTTCGTACTGATTACCACTAGAAACGACGAATTTAATGTCACGCTCCTGCATAATTTTAAATTCACGCAAAAACAGGTCAACATCATAGGTCTTAGCATCGGTCAGCCAAGTACCATCCATATCTGTTGCAATTAACTTAATCATTTTACCTAATTAACCTTTCTTGAGAGTTCTTAAACCTTTCGGATAGAAGTTTTTGAGTATCCCGTTGCCGGTAACTTTGCCAAAACTAAAAATTAGCTGGCGAGCACTGACTAAGACAAAACCACGTAAGTCAGTCTTTACCCGGACCGTTTCACCATGTAAATAAGCGGCGTAATCGTCACGATTTAATTCGACTACTCGTTCCTGTTGAACTTGGCTTAATGCCATTGCTAGTTGATGCCCCGGTTCAAAGCGGTTTTTCTTTAAGACACCTAATTCTAGACCGTTGTTAATTACCTTTAAATGCAAGTTAGCTTTAATTGCGGGAAGAAAAACGTGGTCATGACTCACGCGAATTTCTGGACGCCAATTGGCTAAGGGCTGCGGTAAATTGAATTTATCTAAAACCGCAGCTACTAATTCGGTCTGCTCCTTAGTTAACAGCAACTTAGAGCGAGTTTTTTTATATTTCTTTTCCTTAGTCTGTGATTGCTCACTATTGTCAGGCAATTTTAACTTCGCCGCAAATTGCCCTTCGCCTAAGTCGTCTTGCGGCCAAAAGCGCAAAGTCTCTTTTAAAGCGGAATTATTATCAGCCCATTCAGGACGGCCGTGACTAACTTTAGCAGAATCTAAATCTGACGCTACCACAAAAAAACCAAATTCATTAATTAGCCAACTAACAATCTGTTCATCTTCTTCTGGGGCGTAGGTACAAGTTGAATACACCAATTCTCCACCGGGTTTAAGCATTTTGACAGCCTGAGTTAGGATTTCTTGTTGGCGCTTTTGACAAACTAGGACATAATCTTGTGACCAATAATTAACTGCGTCTGGATTCTTGCGGAACATCCCCTCGCCGCTGCATGGTGCATCAACCAAAATTTTATCAAAGAATTGCGGAAATTGCGGTACTAAATTTGCCGGATCCTCACTGGTAATTAAACAATTTGTAATTCCCCAACGCTCAATATTTTCTCGTAAAATCTTGGCCCGCGTGGCTGAAATTTCGTTAGCCACTAATAGTCCAGAACCAGCGAGTTGCTCACCTAAGGCTGTACTTTTACCACCCGGAGATGCACAGAGATCAAGAACCTTGTCGCCAGGATTTACTTTCATTAAAGTTGCCGGAAACATCGCCGATGGGTCCTGCGAATAAACCGTGCCGCTAACCCATTCGGGATCATTACCTACAACTTGACCATAATAAGCTGCATTAATCTCTGGGACGGGCTGTCCACAATTATAGGAAACTTGCTGTGTAAACTTCAGCGGATTAAGGCGAAAGGCTTTTTTACTCGGCTCAGCCATTGCCTTAAACATAATAGCTGCCTGCTCCTGACCAAGTAATTTTTGATATTTATTTGTAAATTCTGCGGGCAAGTTAAGCACGATGGCTCCCCTTTCGTGATAAATAAAAAATGCCGAAAATATAGCCCCAAATAATGAGGAACCAGCTAAGAGCTAACAGCCACATTAAATGGTCAGGCTTAGAATAAAATGCACGCCAGCATAAGAAGAGATAGGCACCCACTGTAACCAATAATTCAGTTAAAATTAGCCTGATACCACGATTGATAAACCAATTGCGTAACAAATTACCAGTCAAGCTAGTTCGTCTAACCGTTTGCCAATCAATTAAGGCGAGCAGCATGTTACAAATGATCGCAATTAAACCAAAGATAATCATCAGTAAAATCTCCCGAATAACTGAAAAACGATGAATCTGGTGTTTCTTAACAAATAAGGGTGTCTTTACCCTGCTGCCATAATGCGCCGCAATTTTACGAATAACCTTGTCTGAAGCATCCATAATAATTTGGTAATTTTTCAGTTTAAATTCACCTGTTGGCTGTTTAGGCCCAGTTGACAAATAATAGCCATCTTGCTTCATTTGTCGGTAGTGCTTCAGAGTTCCGATTACTGAATAATACTCATGGTGCAAGACAACGTATTGATTGCCCTGCGTTTTTAACGTCTTAACTTTAGCATTTAGTCCCAAAACTGCAAAGGAAACTTGCCCTTTAAAATCATCAGCTGAAAAATAGCGACCAGATTCTGTTGGTAGGCTAATAATCGTATGATTAGCCCAAATAAGTGTCTGATGAGTTGTCCCCTGCCGTTCAAGATGAATTTGAATCTTATTCTTGGAATAATTTTGGGTTAAATATCGCAAAAAGGTATTAACCTTTTGCTGGGTGTTAATCTCAATATAGCGCGTGTTGTTACTCAAGCCATAGGCTTCTAGCAGCTGGTCGGCTTCGCGCGACTGAACGTTAGACAACATGCTGCCGATTCCTAAAAGCGCTAAGAAAAAAACAATAATTAAGCCTAATTTTTTAAATTTCATGTTCTATCTCAAATATTTGTTCATTAATAAAATCATAACTGCGAAACGACTGGTTAATTCGCCGCAGTTGTGCCGAATGATGCAATTTTATCGTTTGCCAAAAGGCAGGCGAATTCGTTGCCCCATTTTTTTCGCCAATAAATAGCAGACGACTCTTAGGATTATACTTTTTCCATGCGGCAACTGCCAATAAATCAGTCTTGGTAAAGTTGGGTGCCCATGAGCAAATAATTAAATCAACTTGTACAAATCGCTTAATTGCTTGAACTGCATCTAAATCTACGACATTAACTGCCGGCTGACTGCCAGTGGCGGAAGTCTTAGCCCATTCTAAAGAATCGGTTGCGATTGTCCCAATTTGTGCCGTGTCCAGTGCCCTTGACCAGTATGCGTTGCCAGCCATGATTTCTAATGCAGAGTTTACGTGCAATTGCTCTTTAATCAGCCGCGCCGTTGTCAAATTGGGTAAAGACCAGATGCCATACCTAATTGATAAGTATTGTCGCATGCTGTTAAGCAATTGATTTAATACCTTAATTTTCGCAGCTTGTTCTTGTCCAACTTGCTCTAAAATTTCTTCTACTTCATCTGGTAACAAGCCTAATTTTGCTGGAGCCGATGTTAAAATTTGTTGTTGATCCAGCTGGTTAATAATTTGGTTAACTTCTACAACCTGCTTGTTAACTACTGGATGTTTAATTTCACCATTTAATTGGTTAACTTTATCTAAAAAATTCGTCATATTTAATCCCTATACTGATTTTACCATTCAAACGGACAGATTTCAGTTATAATAAAAGATAACAAATAAAGGAGAAGTTTTATGGCAAAAAAAGCAAATAAACAAAACGAAGAAGAAAGTTTAGGAAAATTTATCCTTGACGTTGTGGTGATGATGGTCGTTATCTTAGGCATCTTTTGGCTCGTCTTTACCTATGCTCTTTCAAATGATAGCGTATCAGGACCCTCAATGCAGCCAACTTTTGAAAATAACGACCGCTTAATTTCAGTTCGGCACTTTAAACCTAAACGTAATGATGTTGTCGTTTTATTGGCACCTAAGGCAGCTAATGATGTTCCCGGTGCACTTTACATCAAGCGGATTATCGGCTTACCTGGTGATAAGTTGGTTTCTAAAAATGACAAAATGTACATTAATGGCAAATTATTCAAGGAACCATACTTGGATAACAGCTTAAAACAAGCTGATAATGCGGCTGGACAAACATACACAACCAATTTTACCTACAAGGTGCCAAAAGGTTACTATTGGGTAATGGGTGATCACCGTGATATCTCCAAAGACTCACATATCTTTGGTCCTGTTAAACGTAGTGCCTTGGTTGGTAAAGTTGTCTTACGTTACTGGCCCTTCAACAAAATTCAGGGATTTTAATATTCTTTCTCTTTGAATTTAAGCAATTTTTCGTTAAAATAAAATTGTAAAGGAGAATAATTATGAATCATCAAATAGAAGAGTTATCCGATGCAATTATTGATTATCAAGTAAGACATCACGTCACAGATACTGATTTAGCCTTTGCCAGCCACCTATCAGTTGAAAAAATTCATGCAATGAAAACCGGCGAGGGTGAATTCACTCCTGAAGAAATTAATCAGCTTTATGATTACATGGCAGCTAGCCGTTAAAACTAATTAACTTACTTAAAAAGACCTTCAAGTTTATTGAAGGTCTTTTGTTGTTTAGTTAGTTTTTTGCTTATCACTATTAGTTTCTTTTAATAGAAAATCATTCTTTTTAGCAGTTATACTCCAATTTTGGAGGTTGCTAACTTTATCAGTAATTATTCCATCGATTTGATCTAAATTGCCGACTGTAAAAGTATTAACTGAATCGATTTTAGTATG
Organism: Lactobacillus sp. ESL0677; assembly: GCF_029392875.1. Taxonomy (NCBI): domain Bacteria; kingdom Bacillati; phylum Bacillota; class Bacilli; order Lactobacillales; family Lactobacillaceae; genus Lactobacillus; species Lactobacillus sp. ESL0677. The sequence continues at coordinate 1,050,974 of NZ_CP113946.1, forward strand.
ATCTGCAACCAAATATACCTTTTTTGCTCTTTGCATAAATACTTGCATTGTTTTTGCTACAATCGGATCTTTATCTGTAATACCGCATTTAATATCTATTCCAGTTGGGCTAAGAATTGCGTAATCAGCACTATATTTTGCATAATCATTTACATTCTGAGCTTCAAAACTTAAATTATCCTTATTTAACTTTCCCCCTTCTGTATAAAAATCTAATGTCGGCTTTGTCAAAGCATAATTTAAACATTCAACGGAATTAGTAATACCTGTAAACTTTCTTCCAGTTGCACTTAAAACTTTTAAGACGCGCAGAGAGGTACTCGCTGAATCAAAGAAAAGACTGATATTCCCTTGATTAGTAATTAGCTTTGCCGTACTTGTTGCAATATTATTTTTAATATTAGCTAACATTGAATTTCTAGCTTTAAACGGCACAGATTTATTAGCTAAAAAAGAATACGCTCCACCATGGACTCTTCCAATTTTACGTTTAGAAGCTAAGTAATCCAAATCTTTTCGAATTGTTTCTTTTGAAACTCCAAGTTCATCGGATAATTGCTTTACTGTAACACTACCAGATAAATTTAAAAGCTCTTCAATTTTTTCTAGTCTTTCAAATTTCAATTGTCTACATCCTCCAAATCAATTTCTAAATTTTATCTATCAATTCTAAAATAGCATATAACAAAATTATATTAGCCAACAAACAAATTATTTAATAGCATATAATATAATATACTAAAAAAGGTATTAAGTAATTCAACTTAATACCTTAATAGCTATTATTATTATAATGCTGTATAATTCACTTTACTAATTTAAAAGCGTTTAATTTGTCATGATTTCGCTATACGAACATTCGAGTAATCCGAATGCTTTTCAATTGTATCGATAACTTTCTTTTTGTTTTTTTTGAAGTAAATGAACTGAACAATATACAAAATGACTATAATTCCAATAATTAATGGGTTTTTAGTCATAAAAGCGATTGTAATTAATCCTAATAGAATGTTCGCAGCTACAAAGCCAATGACCATTAAACTATTACCAGGAATTTTAACACCGACTTGTTTAGCTATTTTAGTAAACATAGGTGCAAAATACGAACCGATGTACAGCTGACCTGCAAAAATACAGATATCCATAATTAATGCTTTAAAAATATTACCATCTGCTAAAGCAATATTGATTTCTGAATCATATGCAAATCCCGTTAAGCACATTACCGGAACAATAATGTTACCTGGTAAAATAAATGCCATAATTAAAGCGAACGGAATCATTAAAATTCCAGTAGTTAACGTTGCACTTTCACCATAGCCTAATGCATCATTAACAGCAACATACCATTCTCGACCACCTTTCTTCATTGATTTTTGGGAAGCAGATGTAATACTTGAAAATGAAGCCGCAAAAATACTACCTATCTTTGGAAAAATTGCCATAACTGCTGAAGTAGTAACTGCAGTAGTTAAAATTTGTCCCCATGATGCAATTGCTGTTAGTGTTGTAAAGTTACCAATAAAACCAAGCAAAAAACCAACGATAAAACCAATAATCATTGGATCACCCAGAAATCCGAGCTTTTTACGAATATTTTCAGGATTTAATTGAATCTTATCAGCACCTAATTTTGATAAAACTACATTTAAAATTAAAGCAAATGGTACATTACCAACTTGATGAGGTGCAGATAAAGTACATTGAGGATAGCCATAATATGTTGACCAGCGATTAGCTATAACCTCAGAATACAGTAAACATACCATGTTACCAAACAACATTAAAAAGCTAGCTAACCACATATTTTTTGTAACAAAGTAGAGTTCAGAACCCCATAAAATTAATGAATAATTATTCCATAAATCACTTGGCATAAAAACGTTAGTCCACTTAATTGCAAATAAAAATACTTGAAAAATTAGTAAGACTGCAATAAAGACCATCCCAATTTGAGTAGAATAAGCAATTACAGCGGTAGCTTGCCAGCCAATATCTAATACTGGTAAGTTTAGGTGTGCCAACTTTACCATTTTGTCAACAACTGGAGAAATAACTGGTGTGAAATAATTAGTAATCATATCAAAGCCAATTAAACCAACAGCTGCAAGAATAGCTGAGTTAATTGCTTTTTTAACATTTATCTTCATGAAGATACAAATCAGGAAAATTACGATTGGTACAAAGATATTTGCTCCAAAGGTATCCATAATTGTTTTTAATGTTTGCATTTATTTGCCTCCTATCTTTTTAAGATAAGTATTAAATATACATTACTATTCAGTAATAGCTTCTTTGATTTTTTCAAACACATCTTCTTCACCGATACCTGTTAACAATCCAGTTGCATTGATAATTGGAATGTCATATGTACCAGGTATTGGTGATGTGAAGACAACAAGGTCATAATCACCGGATGGGATTCTTTCAGAAGCCTGCTGCGGATTTAGCTCTTCAGCTTGAACATTAAAGCCCAAAGATTCAATATATTCTTGAGCTTTTTCAGCTACCATTGTTGAACTGACAGTTCCTGAGCCACAAACGGCTAATAAATTAATTGTTTTTTTCATTTTTATTTTCCTTTCCATAAAGATAGTGCATCAAACAAATTTTTTGATTGATATACTTCTTTTAAAAAGCTATCATCTTGGAACATTGCGATTAATTCTCGTAAATTCTGTAATTGTTGTTGAGCTCCCGTAGAACAAATAAAGAACACTATTTTCACTTCAACTTCAGTATCAGAAGATCCCATTTGTTGAAAAGGGATAGGCTTATTCAAGCGAACTACAAGAATACCATCCTTTTTGATATTTATTGGGTCACAATGTGGAATAGCAACACCAATAGTTTTTGTTTGCAGGCCTGTAGGAAAACTTTTTTCTCGCCTTTGTAAAGCAGGCAGATACGAGTTATTTATCATTTTTAATTCAGATAATTTTTTTGCTGCTAAATTAAAAAGTTCATCTTTAGTTTGGACAGACGCGTTATCTATAATTAATTTTTCACTAAAAATCATATTTTCACCATCTAAAATATTTGAAATAAAAAGAGGGGTATTTGACCCCCCTCTTTTTATTTTTTAGGTTGTCCGTATGTCGTAAATTTTTTAGCTACTTCATTCATTTGTTCCTCATTCAATGGTACAGGGGTACCTACTGCACTGGCATAAATATACAATTTACACAAAAATTCAATATTTCTAGCATTACCCATTGCTGATTCAATCGAATTACCAATAGCTAAAAGACCGTGATTTGCAAGCAAAATGCCATGATCTTCTCCCATAGTCTTGTAAGCTTCTACTGCAATATCATGAGAACCATAGATCTTATAATTAGTACACTTCAATGTTTTGCATAAATCAGCTACTACATAATGAATTGGTGGCACATCTTTGTTTAAGCAAGCCATTGCTGTAGCAAAATCAGCATGCGAATGAATTACAGACTTAATTTCAGGATTATTTTTATAAAAGATTGAGTGCATTTCAAATTCACTTGATGGTTTACGATCACCTTCAAGAATATTGCCATCGAGATCCATCACAACAACATCTTCTGGTTTAGTTTCATAATAGTCGATGCCTGATGGACTAATTAGCATTACCTTGGATTCAGGAACAAAGATACTCAAGTTACCACCAGTACCTGTTGTTAAATGCTCATCAACTAATTTTTTACCAAATTCAACAATTTTATTTCTTTCTTCAATATAATCCATAATAATTTTATTCTCCTATTTTTTGACAACTGTGTTATTACCAATTTCTTGCCATTGATGATAACAATGTAATAATTTTTCGTTTTTATGCGGTTGATATTTGAATCTTAATGGCCGCTGGATGTTCTGATTATTTTCTCCCATTGCTTCATTAGCAACATTAAAGCAACCAATAATTGATGGTTCTTGAAAATCTGAATATATCGCTACTGCTCTACCAGTTATATCAGCAACAACTTGGGGAATTATTTGAGAATTCATCCCTCCACCACAAGCTATGATTGTATCCTTCGTATTGGACACTGTTTTACTTAATTGCTTAATTTTTTGTGAAATTGCAAATCCAATGTCTAAAGGCACACTACCAACAATTTCCTTTTTGGTTATTTTCTTAGAAAATGGTGGTAACATATACCAACCACCATAACCATTAACTCCTGTAGATTTACGAAAACTTTGTGTAGTTAAATTTGCTAGTACTTTTTGTTCACCAGACAAAGAAATATCTTTTTCTATTTCTTTATAACTGGTTTCAGGTAATAATGCCTGTCTAGCGTATTCATAATTAAGACCTGTGACGCCTGGATTATATTCTAAGACATAATCGTCACCGCCAAGATCCAAATCAAGCCAGCAATTAGTATCACTTGAAGCTTCTTTTGAACGAATACAAACTGGACTAGTTGTTCCGGAAACTAGGCACAAGGTACTAGTATCTTGTGAATCTGTGATCGCTCTCATTGCTAGTTGGGTATCAGCTCCCCCAATTACGAAATCACAGTTACTTTGACGGCTAATTCCAAAACTCTCTAGCATATCTAAATTGGTTACTTTAAATTTAGTACCTGTTTTAACAATAGTAGGTAATCTAATGTTAGTTAATCCGAATATATCTAATAGGTTTTTATTCCAGTTTTTAGTATGTAAATCGAATAATTGTGTTTCAACAGCTTGTGAATATTCAATCACTAACTTATTACAAAACAGTAGAGCAAAAGTTTCACTTAAACTTGTAAATGAACAAACTTTAGCAAATAATTCTGGCCGATCATGCTTTAATCCTACTAATTTCATTGCCAAAAAATCTGCAGATAAGCCTCGTGTAGTAATATTTTGGATTTGGATAAAATTATCAACGTAATCGTTAATAAAACGTTCCCCTCTACTATCAATATTAGGAATACCAAAAAGTAATTTCTGATTTTCATCAGTTAAAAAGAATGTCTGTCTAGCTCCTGAAACAGTAATTGCAGAAATATGATTATCAAATGAACTTAAAACTTTTTTAGAAGCACTTTGAAGATTCTTCATAAAAGTTGGAATATCAATTAGCATTCCACTATTTTTATCAGACTGATATTCATTAGGAATATGTTGCAAGTCATAAACCTTACCTAGATTGTCCATTAAACAAACGCGACTGCTACCTGTTCCAATATCTATGAGCAAGTAAAACTTCTTGTCAGCCATATTAATTGCTTCCTATTACAGTCGGATTCATCAAATTTGCATGCTTATAATCTTTATTTAAGAAGTTCAGGATAGATTGAACAGCAATTTCTGATTGATGAAGTACAACTTCATAAGTAGAGCCACAGATATGTGGTGTACAGATGACGTTATCAAGTAGAGCTAATTTCATATCATCTTTTGTTTTTGGTGGTTCAACATCTAAAACGTCAAGTATTGCGCCACTAATTTGCTTATTGACCAATGCATCATATAAGTCATCGTTATTAACTACTGCTGACCTTGAAGTATTAACAAATAGTCCATTCTTATTCATTAAATCAAAGTATTTAGCATCAATCATTCTTTCAGTTTCTTTAGTTACTGGTAAGTGAACAGATACGATATTAGATTTCTTAAAAATAGTGGCAAGATCAGTCTTTTCTACTGGACCGTCTGCATGTTCAACATATGGATCGTAGAAATACATTTTACAACCAAATGCTTCAAGCAAGTGAGCTGCTTTACGTGCAACTGCTCCAAAACCGACAAAGCCAATAGTTTGTGAATATAACTCATGCCCTTTCCAAATATAGTAAGGAGTTGTACCAGGTACCCACTTACCGTCAAGGATCCATTGTCTTGCTGGAATAATTTGTCTTTGCTGCATGACTAAAGTACCAACTAACATTTCAGCAACGGCTTCAGCATTTCTTGCTGGAGTGTGGATTAACGGTACATTATGTGCTGTTACTGCTGGAACATCAATATTCTCTGGAGTTGATCGACAATCAACAATTAATTTTAAATTTGTTGCTGCATTTAAAACTTTGTCGTTAATTTGGTCCAGTTCTGTAATTAAAACGTCTGGATTAACTTCAGCCATTTTTTCAGCCATTTCATCTGGATAGAATCGCTTACCATCTTTTGTCCATGGATCGTAAACAACTTCATCAAATTTATCAGCTAATTTAGCACGTAAATCATCAACAATTTCTGCACGAATATAAATTTTCATTTTTTAATAAAACTCCTCTACTTTTCCATCAGTCAAATATTTATTTAAGTTATATGGTGAATAAACACCTTTATCAGTTACAATTCCTCCAATTAATTCCGGTGGTGTTATATCAAATGCGGGATAAATTGCATGGACATCAGGAGCACAAACCCGAGTTCCCTGAAATTCAAGAACTTGATTAGGATCACGAAATTCAATCTTAATTGAATTAATATCTTTTTTATCTGTATCAGGTATACCAGTAACAAAATATGGCACACCAACACGATTAGCTAAAATAGCAATTTGTTTAGTTCCAATTTTATTAGCGATATGACCGTCCATTGCAATCGTATCTGCGGCGGAAGTATAAAAGTCAATTCGCTCATGTTCTAGACCAAAATTAATCATGTTATCTGTTAGCACAGTTGTATCAAAACCTGATTCAGCAAAACAACTAGCAGTTAATCTTGCACCTTGCATAAATGGCCGTGTTTCTGCATCATAAATCTTAAAAACTTTATTAGTTCTTCTTGCAGCACGAATAATTGCACCAATAATTGTTTCCCCGTAGCACTGAGTTAAAATACCTGAATGATCTGGGAATAAATCAACTAGATAGTCACCGACTTTTTGCATCGTTGAATAACGTCGATTTAAAGAATCTACAGTATCCTCAACTATTGCATCAATCGGATTACTGCCATCCTCAATTGCTTTCTTTGCGATTCCATACGCTCTGTCAGTTATTTTCTTGTAGCGGTTAGCCGTTGTTGGTCTAGCATTTCCAAGTTCTTTGCTTGCTTGAAGCAAAAACTCAAGTTGCTTGTCTTCGACCATATCTTTACATTGATAAGCTGCTAATGCCATACCCATGCCAACCGCTGTATACGGTCCAGCACTTTGAGTTACCATATCTTGAATAGCTTTAATGACTTCATGATAATTTTTACAAATCACAAAATGCTTTTTAGTTGGGTAAACTCTTCGATCAAGAATTTTTACGATGCCATTCTCATACCAAGCAACATTTTCATATTTTAAAAGGAATGGCATTCCTTTGTCTTCTCTTTTCAAATTATGTCTCCTTATATGATTGAATCAGAAATTTCTGCAATATCTGAAATCAGTTGATTACCAGCACTATAAAGTTTTCTATTTAAAATTAAGTCTGTACCAATTTTAATTAGAGCCATTGAAACAATATTTCTTTGTTCAACATTGGTAATCGAAGTTATTTCTAAGACTTTTGAATCGCCAACTGTTCTTCTAATAATTTCAGTACCTGCATAACCAAGAGAATCAGCAATAATTGAAGAAATATAAGAATTTTCAAATTTTCTTTCTTTATATAAAGGAAATTCAACTAATTTATCATATTTCAGATAAAGTTTTTTAATTGTTAAATCAAAAACATCTTCAATAGTATTCTCAAGCCAAGTCATAAATTCAGAATTTTTATTTTCTTTTTTGCTATATTCAACAACTAATGGGAAAACCAAATTACCAATTACATTCCCAATGTCATAACCAATTGGACCATAGAAGGCGAATTCTGGATCAATAATCTTAATTCCATTTTGATTAATAAAAATGGAGCCACTATGTAAATCACCATGTAATAATGCTTGGGCATTATTCATAAAATTATTTCTAAGCTCTGCTACATTAGCTTTTAACTCATCGTTCTCATACAAATTTTGTTTAACAAAATCATCTAGCGCACTATCATAAGTATTACGATTCTTATAATTGTAATATGGTTCTGTTAAAACCAAATCTTCAGTAATATCACATAAATCGACATTAATAAATTCTTTAACCACATTCTTCTTTTGATGCCGATCGAATATTAAATCGGTTGTAGGTAAAAGAGCATCTACCATAAACGACGAAATTTGTTCAGCTAATTTTGGAAAAATTTTTTCAGCATGCAATTCTTTGCGTAAATTTTTATAGGCTGAAACGTCTTCCATAATGATTGCTGACATCGTTTCATCATAGTTGTACATTTTAGGAACCATACCATTAGTTAGTTTCCCTTCAATGCTTAAAGTCTTATATTCAAGTACATTTCTATGTCGATCTAGTTCTCTTCCAGAAGTTCTAATTTTATTATCAGCTTGCTTAACTACAACTGATTTTTGAGAATTGGCAACTGAGTAAACATAATTAATATTACCGTCGCTAATCTCTTTACTCTTTAAATCTGATACATCAGTTCCATCAAAAATATTTGTCTTATCTTTAACATATTGTTTGACAGTTTCAGTATTTAATAAAAAATGTTTTGAATAATCCATTTTATTTCCTTTGATTTTTAATTTGTTGCTTCACTTACTTTGTCTGTTGTTTTGGTTTCAAAATTATCATAACCAGATTCTGGAGTAACTTTAACTCTAGGGAAATCAAAAATGACAAACAAAATACTGCATATCAGAGTTAGGTAGCAATACCAAACCCAAGGCATTATTGATACTGGAGATACTTTTGCCATTGCTCCCGCAACTAACAATTGACCAGCATATGGAATCAAACCTTGAACATGGGTTGCATACATTGAAAGCAAAGTGGCAACTCTTGACCTTGCTAGATGGAATTTATGTCCAATTTCTTCAGCTAATGGTGCTACAGTGATAATTGCAATCGTATTATTAGTAGTTGCTACACAAAGTAAAGTTACGAGCATACCGATTGAAAATTCAGCTCCACGCTTGGTCTTAGTTTCTTTACCCAGCTTATCCATTAACCACTGGATTCCGCCAAGATACTTCATGACTTCAACTAGTCCACCAACAAAAATTGCAATAATGGACATATCTTCCATTCCAGCCATTCCACTTTGAACATAAGTCATCGAACCAATTAAGCTAAAGTCACCATGAATAATTCCAATGACAATACCTGATAAAACTCCAATAATCATTACTGGCATAACATTCATTCCAACAAGTGATAGGATAATGACCAATAAGTAAGGAATAATATCAACTAAGTTATATGAATACGAACCACTCATAGAGACAGTTTTAATAGGATAAATAGCTAACAAAATAATATTAATTACAAGGGCTGGAAGATAAGTTATGATATTTAATTTGAACTTTTCACGTTGCATTACGCCTTGAGTTTGTGCAGAAGCAATAGCAGTTGCAGAAATAAACGAGTTATTATCACCAAACATTGCCCCACCAACAACGATACCAGCCATTAACGCTGGATTAACACCAGTCTTAACAGCTACATCAACAGCTACAGGCATTAATGCAGCAACGGTACCCATTGAGGTACCCATAGCAAAACTCAAAATACAGCCAATAACGAATATCCCTGGCAATATCATTTGTGATGGCAATAAACTTAGTCCTAAATTAGTAATTGAAGAAACAGCATGCATTTTAGTGGCAACGCCTTGAAAGGCCCCAGCTAAAATAAAAATCACTACCATCATGATTAAGGTTGGTTCACCACCACCCTTACAGAATGTCATCACTTTTTGGTCAAAACTTTGTTTTTCTGTTCCTTTTGGTGGTGTTAATGCAAAAGAAACCATTGAAGCAATAATCATTCCGACTAGTAACGGCATACTGTCAAATTTTCCGGTTATAAAACCTGTTAGTGCATATAAAATCAAAAATATAATTAAGGGCATTAGCCCCATGAAACTACCGCTTTTGGATTGAGATAGTTCTTTTTTTTCGTTCATTACAGACCTCCTTTAGTTAAAATCTTTTGATAAGTTTTCTAGTAAGCGCTCACAGTTATAGATTATAATCATAAACAAAATAAATTCAACACAAAACCAAAAAAAGATAATTTTTTATACTTTTATTTTGGTTTTTATTGTTTTTAATTGATTTTTGTGCAATACTGTAAGCGCTGTAAGTTATAAAAATTTTTAAGGAGGTTTATTTTGCAGAATTTTAATTATTACAACCCAGCTAATATGTATTTTGGTAAGGGTGAAGAAAAAAAGGTTGGTCAATTAACTAATGAATTAACTAAAACCAAAAATGTTTTAGTTCTATTTAGTGGTGATTACTATAATTTCCTTGGTATTTCGGCTGTAATTAAGGAGCAATTTAATAAATTTAAAATCAACTATATTGAAAATGGCGATATTGTTCCTAATCCAGAAGTTTCTTTAGTAAATAAGCTAGCTAATATCGTGCGTGAGAATAAAATCGACTTTATTTTAGCTGTTGGCGGTGGCTCCGTTATTGATACAGCAAAGGCTGTTTCATTTTCAGCACTTTATGATGGTGATGCATGGGACTTTTTCCAAGGTAAAGTAACAGTTGAAAAATCCCTACCAATTGGTGTAATTTCAACTGCTGCATCATCTGGCTCGGAAATGTCTAATGCTACTATCATTGATAATGGTGAGTTTAAGCTTGGTGTAGAAACGAATTTAATTATTCCTAAATTTTCGATTTTGAATCCTGAATACACATTAAAAGTTCCTGCATTCCAAACAGGAGCTGGTATTTCTGATATGATGTCTCATATGCTCGAAAGATATTTTACGACAGTTAAAGATGTTAATTTAACTGATCGTATGCTTGAAGGAGCTATGACTGCTCTAATGGCTACGGCATACAAATTGACTAAAGATCCAACTAACTATGAATTACGTGCTGAAATTATGTGGACTGCTGTAACTGCCCACAATAACTCCCTTGAATCAGGGCGTGAACCTGATTGGGGTTCTCATCGAATTGAACATGAGCTAAGTGCTGAATATGGTATTACTCATGGCGAAGGAATGGCTATTGTCTTTCCAGCTTGGATGAAGTATGTCAGCAAGGAATTGCCAGATAAATTTGTTCAGCTTGCCAGTCGGATGTTTAATATTGACACTTATGCATTTTCACAAGAAGAAGTAATCGACCTTTTGATTAAACGATTTACTGACTTCTTCACTATGGTTGGTATGCATAAGAGTCTAAAAGAAATTGGTATAAAAGACGATTCTAAATTTAAAGAAATGGGACTACATGCCACCCATGATGATAAGGTTCCTGTAGGTCACTACAAGAAATTATATTCTGATGACATCGTTAAAATTTTGAACATTGCATTATAAATCGCATTAATAATTTATAAGTTACAATGAAAAAGACGTATAATATTATTTTGCTGATCATTTATTTGGTTTTAGTATTTAATATGGTTATTAAGTTTATTCCCAATGTATTGGCAATAATGCTTGCATTAGTAGTACTACTACCGTTAATCATTGCTAAAGTTAAAAAATATAATAAATAGTATCTTTAGATTAATAAGTTAAAGTATCTCCTTCATTTAATAATTCAATCTACTAAGCTATTACAAATTATTTATTGCACGCAAAAAAGACCTTCAAGTTTATTGAAGGTCTTTTGTTGTTTAAATGTTAAAAATTAATTGTTAGCTTTTGCTTCAACAAATTTATTAACTAAGTAAAGATTGATTGCAAACAGTATTACAGCAATCAGAAGTAAAATGCCAACTGAGTTGCTAACGCCCGCTGTATACTGTCCAGCAATAAAATTAAGCGGATAGTTTAATGCTTGTGGTAAGAAATTGAACATCGATAAAATTGGCCGGAAAATGCCAAATAGGAAGAAAAACCAACACAGCATCAATATCACGTTATTTGACCTACTATTAAAAGCATTGCTAATCAGTTGCCAGCAAAAGCAAACCAAGTTAATTGCCAAAATGACCACAATAACTAGCAATAAAACTAAGCTAATTAATTCTATAAGTCTAACAGCAGCCATGCCATTGTAAGTGATAATTTGACTATCTTTATGCAGCTCTTGTAAAAAGTCACTATGAAAGTTTTTACTCGTGATAAAAGAAAAGCCAAAAACAAAGATTAACGCAAGTAATTGCAAGAATGCTAGATAAACTGCGCTAATAATCGTGCTTGCAAAATCAATTAAGAAAAAATTGGTATCACTTACGGGAATTAGTCGCCAAGTTTGACTAGTACAATTTTGCTGCGTCTTAGACACAGCAATTAGAAAGAAAATTAATTGACATAAAAAACTCAGAGAAATTATGAAAATCCCCCACTGCGGCAAAAAGTCAGTCATTTCCAAACGATTAAAATAAACGTTCATTGCATTATGATTAAGCCAATTTAAAGCTGCAATAACAAATGCCGCCAATAATTGAATGCCGATTAATAAGTGTGCGGTCCCTCTTTTTTGCTTAAACATTACGCCAAATAACTTAGTAAAATTAGTCATTTTTATGCCTTCTTGCTGTTAAACAATTATTTATTTTGCTTTGCTTCAAACGATTTATTAATAAATAACAGATCGATTGCACCCACGAATAAGTTAAAGATCACTAAAATGCTAATACTGCTCAACAATTGCAGCTTCGCTGCTCCTTGATACATTAATTCAAATGGTAAATTAAAGATCGGTAAGAGAGTGTTAGTGACACTAACCCCAAGCCAGCAAATCAGTAAAATAATAATTACTCTAACAATCGTTAATGTCAATTTTCCTGAAAAATGTGGTAAAAAGTCAACGATTGTCTGACTGCTGAAATTTAAAAAGCTCACTGTAAAATAGATAGCTAAAACGATGAGAATTAGTACAGCTAAAATTTGGAGCCATTTTAACCAGCCAAGTTTAGCCATGTCACTAAAGAAGCTTACAAGCATTGATTGTTGACCGCTCAATAAGTATTGCAGCAGCATCGGTTCGATTCCACAAATAAATTCTAGTAAGACCAGGATAGCAAATGAAGCCAGTGAGCTAGCAATATTACTTAAATAAATAGTATTTTCAGTTGCTGGAACTAGCCGCCAAGTTTGACTACGGTTGATCTTTTCCGTATCAGACACGGTACCAATTAAGCTGCCGAAGACAACGATGAATCCAGTCCACATAACGACTCTTGTTAAATTGAATAAAAAGCTATGAAACGTGGTGAAAAACGGATCACCCTGAATTGCAATTGCCTTAAAGGTCATCACGCCTGCTAAAATAGCGGCAGCAATTAGTTGGATAACAATAATTTGCAATAATTTTTTACTTTTACTTCTAAATAATTCTTTAAATAACTGTCCAAAACTCGTCATGGCAGTGCCCCTCCTACTTCAATTACTTATTTGGTGCCGCTTCAAAAAATTTACTAATTAAAAACATGTTGATTAGAAGAAGAGCAATATCTAGCACCAAGTACAGCAAAATTGCTTTACCTAAGCCGGTACTTGCACTGCCTAACAGATAACCCATTGGCGACGTTATTAGTCTGCCAAATATTTTAAACAGTGTCGTTAGCAATCTCATAATTAAAATAATTAATACAACCTGAACTATGAATACCCCAGTCTTGCTAGACATCCCCGGCAGATAGTCCATAATTGACCGCGTGGCAAAATTCAAAAAGCTAATAATTAGGTAGGTAAATAGACTAAATAAAATAATAAAACAGATAATTTGTAAGGCATTGCCAATTACAATATTAAAGTGCAATCCACTTCCAGCTTTAAACATGTTAACAAAAGTCTTAATTGTATCGTTGAAAACGTCTTTAAATAGTAATGAACCGATCCCAACTAGCGCAGCAGTAATTAAAAATTGAGCAACCATGAGATAAACAACTGATGCAAACGAGCTCAGAATATTATCCAAATAAAACATTTCGTCATTAACAGGTGCTAGGCGCCAAGTTTGACTGCGATTAAAGCGCTCATTTTTAACACAAGTAACAATTAGATAAATTGGTAAGGCCACAAAACTAAAGAGGCCGAAAAGTATGTAGCTTAATGGTTCGATATCGCGCCAATCTTCACTTGAAAAGTCTTTATTAATAATTAAATTACCCATTGTAATTATTAAAATTGCCAAAGCAGCAACAAATTGAATGATAACTACCGCATTAGCATTCCGTTTCTTTTGTTTAAAAAGTTCTTTAAATAAATGCTTAAAAACTGTCATTTTTTTCCTCAAATTACTTATTTTGCTTTGCCTCAAAGTATCTGCTAATTAGGAACATATTAACGGCTGCCAAAACCACATCAAGTACTGTAAATAAGCCTACTGCTGGCCAGATAGTTAAATGTTCTACGCCAAGCATATAGCTTAACGGCGAGGTTACAACTGGTTTAATAAATTGATAAATCTCAGTTAAAAGCCACATAATAGCAATAATTAAAATTAAGCGAATGATTGTCACAACTAGCTTGCTTGAGACCGCTGGCAAGAAATCGACGATTGCCTGACTGCTAAAGTTTAAAAAGCTGATGACCAAGTAAACTAATAACCCAAGCAGAATGGTAATTAACGCAATACCAAGTAAGTCAGCAATTGTGGCATTACTTTGGTTGCCTTTTCTAATAATTGCAATCATATTATCCCAGCCGTTTTTAATCCGCTTATTAGCTAAGTAGCTAATGCCAAACAAAATTATCGAACTAATTACCTGCAATAAGGCTAAGTAGATGAAGTTAACAAACGAGCTAAGTGTGTTGTCTAAATATATGTTGGCATCACTTAGTGGTGCTAAGCGCCAAGTTTGACTGTGGTTAATTTGTTCAGTCTGAAAGCTAGTGACAATTAGATAAATTGGCAAAAACAAAAAGCTAAATGCGAAAAAGAAAATAAATAAAAACGGTAAAAATAAATCTATTTTGCGTTCACTACCACTAACTATCATATTTCCTTCAAAATAGGCAAACACAGTAGTAACGAACGCACTTAAAAATTGCAGCAAAATTATTACATGGGCCTTTTTGCATTTTTGCTTAAATAATTCAGTAAATAAATGTTCAAAATCAGCCATTAGTCTTCGTCATCCCCATCATAAAGTCCTTCGTAATATTGCTCAATGGTTTCATGCTTGCTGCGAATTTCGTCGGCTGATTTATGAGCATAAATAGTTTGGTCTTTAATAACGACCACTTCATCAAGTAGTGATGCAATTTCGTTAACAAAATGGTCCGAAATAAGAATTGTTGCGTTATCGTTTTTCCAAAGAATAATCGAATTAATAATCTTTTTACGTGCCATTGCGTCAATACCGCCAAATGGTTCATCAAGCAAATATAAGTCAGCTTTACGAGCAAAAGTCAGGGCAATAATCAACTTTTCACGCATTCCCCGTGATAATTGGCTAAGGCGCATTTCAAGATCTAGCTTCATAAATCTGCGCAATTGCTCAAATTCCGACTTATCGAAATCTTGGTAGACAACTTCGTAAAAGTCAACAACAGCCTTGATTTTAGTAGAATCATTAAAGCCAGTTAAGCCATCAGTAAATGACAAATGTGCTTTTTTCTCAGCGTCCTTGTCAAAACCATCAATTTTTACGCTACCGCGGTAATTTTTAGCCATTCCACTAATAATTCGCATTAACGTGGTCTTACCTGCCCCATTTTCTCCAAGAAGTGCAACGATTTTACCCGGTTGCAAAGTTAAATTGACATCTTTTAAAATCAATTTTTGATTTTTCTTGTAAGTTACATCTTTAATTTCAAGTACATTTTCCATTACAAAACTCCTTACTTCAAATAATTCGTTAAAATCGAACTAAGCTGGTCGTTTGTTACTCCCAAAGCATTCATGCTCTGCACAAACTTATCTAATTCACCATTAATTAAATTTTGCTTAGTCTGCGCTAGTAAATCCGTATCTTCCGTTACGAAATTTCCTTCGCCGCGCTTAGTATATAAAATTCCTTCATCATTCATCTGTTGCAACGCCCGCTGTACCGTGTTTACATTAACTGTTAACTGCACTGCCAATTTACGTACCGATGGGATCTTTTCTCCGGGTTGTAATTTGCCGACAACAATCTCACGGTAAAGATATTGTTTGATTTGCAGATAAATAGGAATATTATCCTTAAATTCCAAAAGTTCACCTTCCATTCTCACTGTACTATTTTCCTAACACACTTATATAGTAACCCATTTGTCGCTTTAAAGCAATCCTTTTTAAGTTAGTTCCAATGTTCCACAAATGCATTTTTTATCATTATGCAAATTAAAAAGCTCATTCCAGTTGATATATCAGCTTTAAAATGGGCTTCTTTAAAAAACAAGTTATTTGTGCATAACTTTTTCAAAACCAGTAAAAAGTAATTTTACTTAGAGCAATAGGAGTTTATCGTCCTCAAATATTTCTAATAAAACACTAGATTACTAATGATTTTGTTTCACTACTCATTATTAGTAACGTTCAATTCGGCCATCTTAACCATTACGTCAACGGCTTTGTACATTGACTCCAAAACGGTATATTCATAACGGCCATGCATATTTTCCTCACCAGCAAATAGGTTCGGACATGGCAGACCCATGTAAGTTAATTGTGAACCATCTGTGCCCCCACGAACTGGATCTTCGTTGATCGTCAAGCCCTCTGCCTTGTACGCTTCACGAGCCAAATCAACAATATCCATGTGTTTAGCTAATTCATCGGCCATGTTGTAATATTGGTCCCACATCTTGAGCTTAATTCGCTCAGTACCGAACTCGGCGTTCATCTTATCAACAATTGACTTAACCAAATTCTTACGCTGTTCAAGACCATCACGCTCAAAGTCACGAATAATGTAGTCTAAGTGCGCATTATCAACGGTACCAGTAAAGTTCATTAAATGATAAAATCCTTGCTTGCCGTCTGTTTCTTCGGGCACTTCCATTTGCGGTAATTGATTTTGGAAGTTGATTCCAACTTGGACGGCATTAATCATTTGGCCTTTTGCAACTGCTGGATGTACGTTAACACCCTGAATATCAAGACTGAACTGTGCCGCCGAGAAAGTACCCCAATCAAGTTTACCAGGAGCTTCACCATCAACAGTAAAGGCAAAATCCGCACCAAATTCAGCTACATCAAAGTGTTCTGCCCCCGTACCAATTTCTTCGTCAGGGGTAAAGGCAAGCCGAATTTTACCATGCTTAACTTCTGGATGAGTGAGTAAATATTCAGCAAACGTTACTAACTCGGATACACCACACTTATCATCACCGCCAAGAAGCGTATCACCAGATGCCGTAATGATCGTTTGACCCTGATAGTTTTTCAAATGCGGAAAAACTTCTGGGTCTAAATAAAACTCAGAATTACCCAGTTGAATTTTGGACTTGCCATCATAATTTTCATGAATTTGCGGCTTAATATTTTCAGAATTAAAGTCAGCTGTATCACTGTGAGCTAAAAAGCCCATTACCGGTACGTCTTTAGTAATATTAGCCGGGATTTCAGCAATCACACAACCAGACTTTTGGTTATAATGAACGTCACTTAAACCTAATCCCTTCAGGTCACTCATGATAACCTGTTTTTGAAAGTTTTCCTCTCGCTCTGTCGACGGAAAACGGTCAGAATGCTCATCAGAGCGTGAATTAACCTGGACATATTTTAAAAATCTTGGTAACAAATTTGGATATTCCATTTTTTCTCCTTAAATTAAACTAAATCTTGAAACGGATTGGTTGAAACCTGAGAAACAGCAACTTCTACCTGCCAGTCTCGCTCAGTATTCCACTTTTGCAGTAAGTCAAAGACCCGATACTTAAATAGCTTCTCGGTATAATGCCCTGGGTCAACTACCGTCAATCCTGCAGAAATCATATCATGACCGGTATGATAATAAACATCCCCCGTAATAAAGGCATCTAATCCTTCATTAACTGCACGGTGCCAATACTTACCACCATCACCACAAATAAAGCCAACACTAGAAATCAATTTTTGGTTATTGGAAGTGATTAGCCGCGCCATTTTAATCCCCATCTTTTGCTTAACATAGTAAGCAAAATCATAGGCAGTCATCACTTGTGGCAGTTTACCCTTGCGTCCGATTGCAATGCCGTCATCATCCAAGCAAAATGGCTCAACGTCAGTCAGTCCTAGTTCTTCTGCCTGCCAATCACTTGAACCATTTTGCGCCTTATCGGAATTAGTGTGGATTGAATAGACAGTAATGCCATGCACAATAATCTGGCCATACATCGCATTTTGCGGATCAGCAAAATCTAAATTGCGCGCTGGATGGAACATTAATGGGTGGTGACTAATGATCAAATTAGCACCTTGATTAGTCGCTTCTTCAATAACTTGTGGCCGCACATCAAGTGTTGTTAGCACCTTGGTAACTGACTTCTCAAGCGAACCAATTTGCAGTCCGACAGGATCACCCTGACTAGCAATTTCTTCAGGAAAATCTTGTCGCAAACGATTAACTATCTCTTTAACTTTGGTCATCTAATTCCTCCTTAATCATTGTAATTTCATGTTCAATTTGTTTGATATGCTCAGTGTCCTTATTTTTAGCCTTGTTTAGATTGACCAGTAAATTCCGGTGGTATGCTAATTGACCACGCCACTTTTGATAGAAGACCGGATTTTTGACCTTTAAAATTAATGGACCAAAGAAAATCTCGGCATCATTTAACTTCACTGGGGCTGGCACATGAACGGCTTTAATTAACTCATAGGTGTGACCAGCTTCTGTAATTAAAGCCTCAGCTTCAATTTGATAACTATGGTTCACCAGCCACTTGCGAACGCCAGGTTCACCAACATTGGGTTCAAGCACCAATGTTGGAAACTGAAAGTCATTTTCCCAAGCCGTATCAAGAATCTCCGTCATCAACTTACCGCCCATTCCAGCAATCACAACCGTATCAATCCGATCTTCATGTGTGATTGTCTCAAGACCAGCACCTAGTCGCACATTAATCTGCTGCTCAAGACCAGCCTGAGCAATATCATCTTGAGCATTGGCCAGTGGACCTTGAGCAATATCACTGGCAATCGCGTAGTCGATTTTACCAGATTGCACGAGTGCGATTGGTAGGTATGCATGGTCGGTGCCGATGTCGGCCACCCGTGCTCCCTGATCAACCATTTGTGCTAAAGTATTTAACCTTAAATTCATTTTTGTTCCTCTGCTCTCTATGTATCACTCAAATTTTAACATAATAAAATTAGTAGTTGCAGTCAGTAAAATAAAAATTACTAGCTGTTTATTATTTTTCCTTTTTGACAAGTAAAAATTCACGGCTTTTTCAAGAAAATAGTTAGTGGTAAGATGATAAAGAAACAAAAAATTTGGAGGATTTATGGATAGAACTGAACGAGTTACACTAACCAACATGTGCATGATAACTAACGGGGAACAAATTTTAGTCTTAAATCGCAATGATCCCACTTGGCCCGGATTAACTTTCCCCGGTGGTCACGTTGAAGCACACGAGTCATTCCACGATTCTGTTGTCCGTGAGGTTAAAGAGGAAACAAATTTAACAATTAGTCACCCTCGTTTAGCTGGGATTAAACAGTTTTACGATGACAACGATCACCGCTACATTGTATTTTTCTATATTGCTAATGAATTTACGGGTACAGTTAAGGCCTCAAACGAAGGTTCTTTAACTTGGATGAGTAAGGATGAATTAATGAACCACAAGCTTGCCTATAATTTTGACCGTGATTTACTCGTTTACTTTAATGAACAAGTTTATGAGCACTTGCTTGACGGCAAACGTGACGAATTGTTTTAAATAAAAAAAGATGATTGTATCGCAATGGATATAATCATCTTTTTTGGTTATTAATCTAAGAAATCACGTAATTGGTTAGAACGGCTAGGATGACGCAGCTTGCGTAAGGCCTTGGCCTCAATCTGCCGAATCCGTTCGCGCGTTACACCGAAAACTTTTCCTACTTCTTCAAGCGTCCGTGTCCGTCCGTCATCGAGACCAAACCGCAAACGTAAGACGTTTTCTTCACGATCAGTTAAAGTATCAAGTACTTCTTCTAATTGTTCCTTGAGCATTTCGTAAGAAGCATGTTGTTCAGGACTAGTTGCATCCTTATCCTTGATGAAATCACCTAAGTGTGAATCGTCTTCTTCACCAATTGGTGTTTCAAGCGATACTGGTTCCTGCGCAATCTTTAAAATGTCACGAACCTTACTTGTTGGCATGTCCATTTCAGCACCGATTTCTTCAGGTACTGGCTCACGACCCAAGTCTTGCAATAATTGCCGTTGAATCCGAATTAGCTTATTAATGGTTTCAACCATATGAACTGGGATTCTAATTGTCCGAGCTTGATCGGCAATAGCACGCGTAATTGCTTGCCTAATCCACCAAGTGGCATAAGTTGAGAACTTAAAGCCAAGACTATAGTCAAATTTATCTACAGCCTTCATTAAGCCCATGTTTCCTTCTTGAATAAGGTCAAGGAAAGACATCCCGCGGCCAACGTAGCGTTTTGCAATGGAAACAACCAACCGTAAGTTAGCTTCAGCTAATTCTTGCTTAGCTTCTTCGTCGCCCTTTTCAATTCTTTTGGCCAAAGAAATCTCTTGGTCAGCGTTAAGCAATGGCACCCGACCGATTTCCTTCAAGTACATGCGAACAGGATCGTTCATGCGAACACTTGAAGGAGCTGACATATCTTTTAATTCAGCTTTTTCGACGTCTTTTTGTTTCTTTAAGGCTAATTTTGATGGTTCGCCCTTTTCATCAATGATACTAATACCGTTATCTTCGAATTCCTGCACCAGTTGGTCGACAGCCTTACCCTGCAGTTTATATGGCTTAATTAACTGCTTAGTAAAGTCGTCTTCAGTAATTGCCTTGTCTTTTTTAACTTCCTTGACAATTTTCTTAACTACTTTATCTAAAGATAGTTCTTCTGTTTTGCTAGTATTTTTCTTTTCTACCACTAAAAAGCCCCCCTTTGACCCTGAATTCTTTTTAACTGCAAAATTTTCTGAGTGATGGCAATAATTTCAGTTGTATCTGTTTTGCGTTTTGCATCTTGCAATTGATTTTCTAAATCTTTCAACTGTGCATTGATTTTACGCATCTCGATTGCGGCCATCTGCTCTTCAAGTTCGCGGTCAGAAAAATCCTGGGGCATATCTGTCATTTCAGTACTTACTATTATACCTTGAAGTTCGTCAGGAATAAAATCTAAAAAACTATTTATTTCAGGATTTTCGTGTTCTTCACTAAATTTTAACCATAATTCAGCTAAATTCGCATATTTTTCATCAGGAAACAAAAAATTATTTTCAAGTAAAAAATCACGCGCATGTTCCGAATGCATAAATAAATACAATAATCGCGTTTGAACCGGATCAATTTTAGCTGTCTGATTACCCTCAATAATTGGTGTTGAATCGTCTTCTAAAATGGGATCAACTGGGCCCGCATTATTTTTATGTCTTTGCGCTGCGTTGTTAATTCGTCGTTGCCGAAGCAAATTAACCTTGAGCGAGTCCTTAGACACGTTTTGAGCCTGCGCAATTCGTTCTAAATAAAGATCTTGCTCAACGGGATTGGATAGCTCCGCGATTTCTTTGACAGCATCGCTAAGATAAGCGATTTTTTCACGGTCATTAGCCAGATTATACTTTTGAGCTAATCGTTTTAAGAAAAAGTCGGTTGGCGTTAGCGCGCCTTTAATTTCATCACGATATTTGTCCACGCCGTATTTTTTAACATATTCGTCGGGATCCAATTTTTCCGGTAAAACAACAATCCCAATATTAAAGCCGCCAGCCTTATCAAACATCTTAGCTGCTCGTTCCTCTGCATGAACGCCGGGGTCATCGCCATCATAATTGATAACAATATTTTTGGTAATGCGGCGCAACATGTACACTTGCTGATCGGTTAAACTTGTTCCCATCGAGGCAATTCCTGACTTGATTCCGGCCTTATATGCTGCAATTACATCCATGTACCCTTCATATAAGACTAAATGTCCTTCCTCGCGAACTGCCTTTTTAGCTTCTGCAAAGTGAAATAGCAACTTAGATTTAGTAAAAATTTTCGTTTCGGGACTATTGATATACTTGGCTTCTGTCTTGTCCGTTGACAAGCGTCTGCCAGAAAAACCAATGACATAGTTACTTTCATTACTAAGCGGAAACATCAGCCGATCACGAAAGCGATCAAAAAGTTCACCATCTTGTGTCTGGACAAATAATCCGCTAGCAGCTAATTCATCATCTGAATAACCATGACCGCGCAAGTATGTCAACAAAAGATTATTTTGCTTGGGCGCATAGCCGATTTTGAAATGAGCAATAATTTCATCATCAAGTTCACGGGATTGAGCATATTCTAATCCACGTTTACCGGCATTAGTTGAGGTTAATACCCGCTGATAAAAGTCACAGGCATCCTGGTGCATTTTAAGCAGTGGATTAGTAGCATGACCTTGCGATTGCCCTGTTTCACCAATATCAATATGAGCAAAATCGGCAACTTTACGAACACTTTCTGGAAAAGTTAAATTATCCTTTTCCATCAAGAATTTAAAAACATTGCCACCTTTGCCGCAGCCAAAGCATTTAAAAAACTGCTTTTCCTCATTAACGGTAAATGAGGGCGTTTTTTCTTCATGAAAAGGGCAAAGACCAATATAGTCTTTGCCCTTCTTTTCAAGTGAGACATACTGGCTGATTACATTGACAATGTTAACATTATTGCGAACTTTAGCAATCGTTTCTTCTGGAATTAAACCAGCCATTCATATCACCCATTCTTGATTAACTTATTTAATAACTAATTTACTCAAATTGCCTAGGCGTTCAGCCAAGTCACCAATCGCATTTAATTGTGCCAAGCGGTTATTTTTAACAGCTTCATCCTTAGCCATAATCATATTAGTGTCAAAGTAGCGGTCAATAACTGGTTGTAATTTAACAAACCCATCATAAATTTCAGTTAAATCAGTTAATGACTGCAAGTTTTGAACACCAGCATAAAGCTCGTTTTCAGTTACATCGCTAAATAGCTCTGGATTAATCTGAACTTGACCCTTAAATTTAGCCTTTTTCAGAATGTTATTAATTCGTGTCAAACTTTCAACAACAGGCTTGAACTGCTCATCATCGTGGTGTGATTGCAAAACAGTTGCGGCAGTTAGGATTTGAATTGGATCTTGTTGACTAGAAGCAAGAACAGCATCGATAATGTCATACTTGAACTTATTCTTTTGCAAGTATTGATTAATTCGATCACGAATAAAGGAAGCAATTTCCTCATCTTGACTCTCTGATTTTGGCATTTTTGCGGCAGTTTTACCATCGAGTAAGCTCACGATTTGTGGTAAAACTTGGTTAAACGGTAATGACCACTTTTGATTAAGCAAAATGCGGACAATTCCATAAGCATAACGACGCAAAGCATACGGATCATTAGATGATGTTGGGATCATGCCAGCAGCAAAGAAAGTAATGATTGTATCAAGCTTATCAGCTACTGACAATAGTGCACCGACAGTTGTTTGCGGCAAAGTACCTTCTGCGGATAATGGCATGTAATGTTCTTTAATGGCAACAGCAACAGCTTCGTTTTCGCCAGCAAGGCGAGCATAGTGCATCCCCATCACACCCTGCAATTCCGCAAATTCACCGACCATTTGCGTAACTAAGTCGAATTTATATAATTCGCTAGCTCGGTCAAAATCGGTTACAGTTTGCTTGTCCAAGTCCCATTTTTCAGCTAAAAAGTCACCGATAATCCGAACACGTTCAGTCTTTTCCGCCATTGAACCGATTTTATCGTGGAAGGAAACGTTCTTCAATCTTTGAACAAAATGACTTAGTGGGTACTTGCGGTCTTCGTCATAGAAGAATTGAGCATCGTCAAGCCGAGCCACCAATACCTTTTCGTTACCAGAAATAACATTGTCAAGATAGTCTTTGTTACCATTACGAACAGCGATAAAGTGGTTAATTAAGTTGTCTTGTTGGTCATATACTTCGAAGTAACGTTGGTTATCTTTCATTGAAGTAATTAAAACTTCTTGCGGCATTTGCAAGTATTTTTCATCAAAAGTACCAGCAAAGACAGTTGGATATTCAACCAAGTTGGTAACTTCTTCAAGCAAGTTCTTATCCAGCTTAATCTTCCAATTGTTCTTTTCAACTAAAGCATTCATTTGCTGAACAATCATTTCTTTACGTTCGCCAGCATCGACAATTACAAATTGATCCTTTAGTGCATCTTCATAATCATCCGCATTAGCAAGGACAACAGAATCACCTAAAAAACGATGCCCTTCAGTCTTACGACCAGCAGTAATATCCAAAATTTTAACTGGAATAACATCACTGCCAAATAATGAAACTAACCAATGAATTGGCCGGACAAATTCAAAATCATGCGAATCCCAACGCATTTTAGTTGGGAAGGTCATAGCCTTAATGATTTCACTCATCCCCAGCAAAATATCGCTAGCTTTTTTACCTTCTTGCTTAACATGAATATAAGCATATTCTGTACCCTTAAGTTCTTCAAAGTAAATATCGTCGGTTGTCATGCCTTGACCGCGAGCAAAGCCTTGCGCCGCTTTGGTCCAATTACCGTCAGCATCTTGAGCAATCTTTTTAGCTGGGCCTTTTTTAACTTCATCGATATCGGCTTGTTTTTCGGCTAATTCTTCAACAACAATTGTTAGTCTTCGCGGTGTTGAAGAAGTCTTAATATCCTTAAATTTCAAGCCGTTTTCTTTTAAAAACTTGCTGGTTCTGTCAGCTAGTTGCTTCACACTCCGTGAAACCACGTGTGCTGGCATTTCTTCAATTCCAATTTCAAATAAATAATTTTTAGTCATTTTCAAGCCCCGCCTTCTTGTCTTCTGCATTCTTTAATAATGGAAAGCCGCGCTTTTCACGTTCTTGAACGAAGCACACAGCTACTTCATGGGCCAAGTTACGAATTCGTGCCAAATAACCTGCACGCTCAGTAACTGACACAGCTCCACGTGCATCAAGCAAGTTAAAGGTGTGTGAGCACTTCAAAATATAGTCGTAAGCAGGTTGAACTAAGTTTTGACTTAGCAAGCGCTTAGCAGTCTTTTCGTAAACATCAAAGAATTTTAACAGATTCTCTTGGTTAGATTCTTCAAAGGCATACTTAGAATTCTCGTATTCTGCTTCTTTAAAGACGTCACGGTAAAGTACACCGTTGCCCCACTCTAAGTCGAAAACAGAATTAACATCTTGAATATAAGAAGCTAGACGTTCAACCCCATAAGTGATTTCACTCATGGTTGGCTTAACATCAAGCTCACCGACAGTTTGGAAATAAGTAAATTGGCTAACTTCCATTCCGTCAAGCCAAACTTCCCAACCAACACCGGCACAACCCATTGATGGGTTTTCCCAGTTATCTTCAACAAACCGAATATCATGTTCTAGCGGATTGATACCTAATACTTGTAAACTATCCAAGTAATATTGCTGAATATTCTCTGGTGCTGGCTTAATTACTGCTTGGAACTGATGGTGCTGGAACAAACGGTTAGGGTTGTCGCCATAACGACCATCTGCTGGTCTTCTCGACGGCTCAACGTAACAAGCTGCCCAAGGTTCAGGACCAACTGCTCGTAAAAAGGTATACGGACTCATTGTCCCTGCCCCTTTTTCAACGTCGTATGATGGCATAATCATACAACCTTTGGAAGACCAAAATTCTTCCAATTTAAAAATCATTTCTTGAATTGTTAGTTTTTTCTTTGCCATATTAATTCCTCCCTGCATTAGGCCATAAAAAAAGCCTATGCAAAACTTGCATAGGGACGAGATTTGATCGCGGTTCCACCCTAATTCAGAGAATATCTTCTCTGCTCTTAATTGAATCGGCTAGAGGTGCCTGTTTCCCAGATGTCCTTACACCAACGACACTCGCTTAACTGGTACTTTTCCTAAAATCCTCATCATTGCCAAAGCACACTGGTATTTTACCATAATCACGGGTGTAACCAAAGGATTTGGTTAAAATAATTTTAATTCATCCAAGAATTTTTTGGTTTTTAAATTAAGGTCAACTGTCTCTTGGTAGATTCGGTCAATGGCCTTGCGAGTTGCTTTTTTAGTTGCTTCACTAACGGCAATTGAACCCAGTCGCTCAATCGGCAATAACCCGATTGTTCTTAAAACGGCTGTTTCTTTGGGCTCTAAATGCATCCGACTTGTTTCCTGATAAAAATGGTCGCTGCAGATAATCCCACCACGTTTAATTGAATAATCAAAAACGCCTTGACTTTTACCGCAAATAGCGCAACTGCGCAATTCCGGAGCAACTCCATAAGCAGCTAGCAGCTGCATTTGACAAATTTGGGTAATCATTTCGGCATCGACGCCAGCATTGATTTTTTTTAAGGCAAATTCAGTCAGTGCATAGTACTTGCCTAAGGGTTGATATTCCACAAAAGCATGGTCAACCAAGTCTAAAATAAAAGAAGCATAAGCATTCTTAGTTAAATCGTTGAACAAACCATCAAATTGCTTTACTTCTTTATAAGTACGTAGATTGCTTAGCCCCTGACCACTCGTATAAATAATATACGTTCCGTAAGAAAAATTAAGCAGCGCTGCTCCTAATTTTGACTTAGGTCGCAAAGCTCCACGAGCAATCATTGTAATGATGCCATTTTCTTTGGTAATGATTTTAGCTAATAAATCCGCTTCTTTAAATTTTTGGCGTTTAAAAATAATGCCTTGAACTTCCTTAAGTTCACGTGTCATTTATGAAAGTGCCTTCTTGTCGTAACCAATTTGCTTCAAAAAGCTTGGATCAGACCGCCAATTACGCTGCACTTTAACCCACAAATGAAGGTTAACCTTTTCACCAAGCAAGTTTTCGATTTGACGACGGGAATTAATACCAATCTGCTTGATCATTTTGCCGCCTTTACCGATAATAATTCCTTTTTGACCATCTTTTTCAACATAAATCGTTGCTTCGATTTGCAATTTACCCTTTTCATGCTGGTTCATGCGTTCAACCCAAACGGCTGCAGCGTGTGGCACCTCTTCAGCTGTTAACTTCAGAATTTGTTCACGCACCAGCTCGGCAACCATGAAGTATTCGGGCCGATCAGTAATTTGTTCGGGATCGTAATAGTCTGGGCCTTCAGGCAAATATTGGTGCAAAGTGGCGATTAAATCTGTGATGCCCACTCCCTGAGTTGCAGAAATTGGTAAAAATTCCTTAAACAATTCAAGCTTACGGTAAGAATCAATGATTGGCAGCAAGTTATTAGGATTAACTTGATCTACCTTGTTGATTACCAAAAAGACGGGTACCTTAATCTGCTTTAACAGGTTAACAATATATTCATCGCCTTTGCCCATTTTTTCAGGTTCAACCATAAATAAAACTAGATCAACATCGTTTAAACTAGAAACACTAACCTTATCCATGTAATCATCAAGTTTTAGGTGTGGTTTAAAAATCCCAGGTGTGTCAACGAAGACAACTTGCATATCATCTGTTGTGTAAATACCGGAAATTTTATCACGAGTGGTTTGCGGCTTACTAGAAGTAATCGCCACCTTTTGGCCAACAAGATTATTCATTAAAGTTGATTTACCAACGTTTGGTCGACCAACTAGCGCAACAAAACCGGATTTGTTTTTCTTATCTTCAGTCATTATTTACCTCTGCCTTCATCTAATTGGTCAGGATACAGTGGTAAACCATATTCTTCAAGCACTTTACCCTGAATACCAAACATTTCTTTTGCTTCATCAGGCTCAATATGGTCGTAACCATTAAGATGCAAAAAGCCGTGAACTAGGGTATAGCCAAATTCACGGTCCCAGCCTGTTCCGTATTCCTTACTGTGACGCTCAATCACACTTGGACACATGAACAAATCACCGATATCCTCTTGAAAATCAGGATCTGCAGTAAATGCTGCAAGGTCAAGACATTCATCGCCATCTTCAATTGCAAATGAAATGACATCTGTTGGTCGATCTTTTTCACGATACTTCTTGTTAATTGCGTGACTGCGTTCTTCGTTAACAAAATTGATACTCATTGCTAAATTATTGTCTTTAGCAATTTCCTTTTTAGCCAGTAACAATAACTTAGCAATCCAATCTTGCCAGTCACGATCGGCATTTTCTAAAAAACCAACCTCGTCGTTATAAGTAATTTCAATAGGCGTCATTAATGTCTTTCGTCCTCTTTCTCATAAGCATTAATAATCTTGGCAACCACTGGATGACGGACAACATCATTAGCAGTGAAGCGAATAAATTTAATTTGATCAATATCTTTTAAAATTCGCTGTGCATCAATCAGTCCACTACGCTGCCGGCCCGGTAGGTCGACCTGCGTCATATCCCCGTTGACAATCATCTTTGAATTAAAGCCTAACCGCGTTAAAAACATTTTCATCTGCGCGTCAGTTGTATTTTGCGCTTCATCCAAAATAACAAAGGCATCATCAAGCGTTCTTCCCCGCATATATGCTAAAGGAGCAACTTCGATTACCCCACGTTCCATCAATCGATCAGTTGTGTTAGTTCCCAAGATTGCATAAAGCGAATCATAAATTGGCCGCAAATACGGATCAACTTTTTCCTTCAAATCTCCTGGTAAAAAGCCCAAAGATTCACCAGCTTCAACAGCTGGTCTAGTTAGAACAATCCGCGAAACTTCACCCTTTTTAAAGGCTGCAACGGCACAAACGACGGCCAAGAATGTTTTACCGGTACCGGCAGGTCCGATACCAAATACAACATCACTTTTTTTAATGGCTTCAACATAGCGTTTTTGTCCCATATTTTTAACCCTAATCGGTTTGCCTTTAGCGTCGCGAATTAGAATTTCTTTATATAAATCGGCAAAATACTCTGTCGTGCCCTTATCCGCCATTTTCATTGCACTGACAACATCAGGAGCACCAATGTTAACACCGGTGCTCACAACATTGTCTAAAGCCTTTAAAACTGCGATTACTTTCCGCGTATTTTCAACATCGCCGTCAACAACAATTTGGTTTCCGGTATCAGTTACACTTAGATCGTAACCTTCAGCTAACAAGTTAAGATTACCATCATTAATTCCAACTAGTTTTTGAATATTTTCTGGATTTTTAGGAATAAAATTGGTTTGAGCCAAAAACTTCGCTCCTTTTCTTGCTTAATTTAGATGATTGCGCACTGCACTAGAAGCTGCTTTACCATCAGCTTTGCCTTTAATCTTGGGCATCAAAGCCTTCATTACCTTACCAAAATCGGACTTACCTTTAGCGTCAACTTCGGCAATTGTGTTAACGACAATTTGCTCAAGTTCATCCTCTGACAATTGCTTTGGCATGTATCCTTCCACAATTGCTAATTCCTTTTTGGTCTCATCAGCTAAATCGGTTCTGGCAGCTTTAGTAAATTCTTCAATCGACTCTTCACGCTGCTTCTTTTCACGGTTTAAAACGGTTAGTTCTTCATCGGAACTAAGTTCATGTCCTGCCTTGATCTTTTCATTCATCAAGGCTGACTTAATCATTCGCACCGTATTCAATCTAACTTTATCACGTGCCTTCATGGCTTCCTTCATGTCAGCCATAATTTGTTCTGATAAACTCAAAAGTTCTCCTTCTTCCTAAATATAGAATCTAACTAAATTATAGCAAATCTAGTCCATGGTAGAAAACAATTAACGAAATTTACTTGTAAAAAAACGACCTCTATCAACAGATAGAAGTCGCTTCTTTATATATTAATAATGTCTACGTTTCCGTGCTGCTTCAGATTTAAGCTTTCTACGTACACTAGGTTTTTCGTAGAATTCGCGTTTGCGGTATTCTTGCAAGGTACCACTTCTTGAAACGGAACGTTTGAAACGACGAAGAGCATCATCAATAGACTCGTTTTCGTGAACGACTGTCTTGGCCATGTGTGATCCCTCCTTCCATTTCTTGACGTTACCGTCATACATTTATTTAAATTATATCAAACCTCACGCAAGGGTCAATACATACATGCAATATTTTTAAAAAAGTTTTTTACAGCATTA
Organism: Lactobacillus sp. ESL0677; assembly: GCF_029392875.1. Lineage (NCBI taxonomy): Bacteria > Bacillati > Bacillota > Bacilli > Lactobacillales > Lactobacillaceae > Lactobacillus > Lactobacillus sp. ESL0677. Next base: position 1,080,946 of record NZ_CP113946.1, read on the forward strand.
TTTTAACTAAATCTGTTAATGCATTTTTGAAAAATGTATAATTGATTAAAAAGGAGTTAACAATGAGTCAAGAAACTAAAAAAGAAGTCAACATCATTATCATCTCTGATTCTGCTGGTGATACTGCTTTTAACAACGCGATTGCGGCGGCTGCACAATTCCCTGATGCTCAGGTTAATTATCGCCGCTACCCATTTATTACCGATAAGAACAAGCTTGATAATGTTTTTGAAGAAATTGAGCAATACTCCAATTTAATCATTATTTATAGTTTGGTTAAAGATGAGATGCAAATTCCAGTAATTAGATTTGTTAGGGAACACAAGGTTCAGAGTGTTGATATTTTATCCCCTGCCATCGAGTCCTTGCAAAAAGTAACGGGTATGCGGCCACTAGAAAAAATTGGTGCCCAACACAAGATGAACCAGCACTACTTTGACCGAATTTCAGCGATGGAATTTGCTGTAATGTACGATGATGGTAAAGACCCTAAGGGCTTTTTAGAAGCAGACGTAGTTTTATTAGGGGTTTCAAGAACTTCTAAAACACCACTGTCACTCTTTTTAGCTAATAAGAACCTAAAAGTTGCCAACTTGCCGTTAGTACCCGACACCCATATTCCAAAAGAAATTTATAAAATCAATCCGAAAAAAATTATCGGTCTCACTAATGACTTGTCGGTATTAAATGAAATTAGACGCCAAAGAATGATTTCATACGGCCTTAATCCCAATACGACATATTCTAATACTGATTCAATTAAAGCCGAACTTGATTCTGCAAAGAAGCTTTACGACAAGCTTGGTTGCTTTGTAATCAATGTTGCTCACCGTTCAATTGAAGAAACTGCGGCATTAATTATGAATCATTTAGGAATTGAAGAACAATAATCAACGATTAGCAACCCTTTTTCAATAATTTATGCTTTAATATAAGAAGAATATTTCGGAGGTAATTAATAATGAGTGAACAACAAAATCCTAATCAAAAAGAAACCGCAATCTTTGCCGGTGGCTGCTTCTGGTGCATGGTTAAGCCGTTCGATAGTTTACCAGGTGTTGAGTCGGTTATTTCGGGCTATACTGGCGGACATGTTGCTAACCCAACGTACGAACAGGTATGTGCTGGCAACACCGGACATACAGAAGCCGTAAAAATAACTTTTGATCCACAAATAATGCCTTATAAAAAGTTGCTCGAATACTACTGGCAAGTAACCGACCCAACCGATGCTTCAGGACAATTTCAGGATCGCGGCGACAATTATCGTCCTGTAATTTTTTATAATTCTCCAGAGCAAAAAGCAGCTGCGGAACAATCAAAAAATGAATTGGCAAATAGTGGTAAATTTGACAAACCAATTGTTACTAAAATTGAACCTGCTAGCGCTTTTTATGAAGCTGAATATTACCATCAAGACTTTTATAAAAAAGATCCACTAAGATATTCTATCGAGGAAGCTGGTGGTCGTGAAAATTTCATCAAGAAACATTGGGGAAAATAATTTTAATAAATAAAATAGTGGTATACTAAATCTGTGGACGTTCCTTTTATTATATGCTTATAGTAACAATAATTATACTATCATAAATATAGATTTGTTTTTTACTTAGTTTAATCGTCCACATAAACCATCAGCTAATTAGCTGGTGGCTTTTTTTAATATTTAAGAGATTACCTTTTTTAAAATTATTAAGAAGGAAAAAAGGAAAATTAATGATAAAATAGAAAACGAATTAAGTAATGTTTTAGGATAGTTAGTACATAAATTTCAAATACCAAGTCCTAAAACTTTTAATTATAAGGAGTTATTACTAACTATATGGATCAATTGGATAAGTTTAATAGAAGATATAATTTACTTTCCAAAATTTCAGCAGCCTTCTTCTATTCGTTGGCAGTTGCAGTTGCATTAAATTTCTTTTGGACGCCAGGCCACATGTACTCTTCCGGAATAACCGGGTTCGCCCAACTGATAAATACGCTGAGTGAGCGCTTTTTACCGTTTACATTAACCACATCGGTCATGTACTTTGCGCTCAATGTCCCTCTGTTTCTGGTCGGTTGGTTCAAAATTGGTCATAAATTTACCTTTTTTACCATCATTTCAGTTGTCCTCGGTTCAATCATGATGCACGTAATTAATCCAATCAACATGCACGTTGATCCGTTAGTTTGCGCTATCTTTGGTGGCATGGTAAACGGCCTAGGAACAGGCTTTGCGCTTAAAAACGGCATTTCAACTGGTGGTCTTGATATTATCGGGATTGTCATTAGAAAGAAAACCGGTGCTAGTTACGGCAAAGTTAATATTATGATTAACCTAGTAATTATTGCTGCCGCTGGCTTTGCGTTTGGCTGGAGCCGCGCCCTTTATTCTGCCCTAACCATCTTTATTAATGGTCGAGTGATTGATGCCGTTTATACGCAACACCAAAAGTTGCAGGTTACAATTGTAACGGAACATCCCCAGACAATTATTGACGGTATTCAAGAAAAAATGCACCGGGGAATTACTATCTTTCATGACGTTGAAGGTGCATATAGCCATGATGAAAAAACAGTTTTAATCACAGTAATCGACCGTTACGATATGTATGACATTTTACAAATCATTAAAAAATGCGACCCCTATGCTTTTATGAGTGTTAGCGAAGTTGAACGCGTTTATGGACGGTTTAGGGAACAAGAAATTGTTTAAACTAAAAAGAGTGTTAGAATTTTTCTAACACTCTTTTTCTTTCCAAAAATTAAGCAAATAATTTACGATATTCGCCGTAGCCTGATTGTTCAAGTTTATCATACGGAATAAATTTTAATGCAGACGAATTAATGCAGTATCTTAACCCGCCTTTATCAGCTGGTCCATCAGTAAAGACATGTCCCAAATGTGAATCTGCATCGGGACTTTTGACTTCTGTTCGCTCCATATTATGCGACTGGTCGCGATGATAAGTTAATTTTTTAATTGGCTTAGTAAAACTCGGCCAACCACAACCAGCATCGTATTTGTCCTCACTAGAAAATAATGGCTCACCTGAGACAATATCAACATAAATTCCTTTTTGATAAAAATCATCATACTTGCCGCTAAAAGGATAGTCAGTCGCTGCATTCTGCGTTGATGCATACTGATCTTGCGTCAATTCCTTTAAGCGTGCTTTCTTTTTTTCTTGGTCCATAAAATACCACCATCTTTCGTCTTAACTATAACAAAAATTTGCTTGCCTGGTTATTTTTAAGGACTAATTAAATTTTTTATTTTATAATTTCACTATTGTCGTATGGTATATAATTAAAAGGTAAATAATTAACAGAAAGGATTTTTTAATTATGCCTCATCTAGCAAAAAATTTGTCTGGAACAATCAATCATAAAATTGCGCAATTAGCTGATTCGCAAATAACTAAGTTTAATAACGAAACATCTAAAATTCCTGGGATTATTAAGTTAACCATTGGAGAACCTGATGTCAATACCCCTGAACATATTAAACAAGCCGCGATTGCTGATATTGAAAAGGACGATTCTCACTATGCTCCAGAAGCTGGCAAACCACAATTATTAACGGCAGTTAGTGATTACTTAAATGATAGTTTAGGTGTTGACTACGACCCTGCCACCGAAATATGTGTCACCGTTGGTGCAACTGAAGCTTTGAATGTTGCTTGTATGGCTTTGCTCAATCCTGGCGATAAAATTTTGGTACCCACTCCAGTTTGGGGCGTTTATTTTGGCATTATTGAAATGGCTGGGGCAATTCCAGTGGAAGTTGATACTTCACAAGACGATTTTCTCCTGACTGCAACTCATTTAAAGAAGATACTAGCAAATGAAGGAAAAGGTGCAAAGGCCGTTATTTTAACTGATCCATCTAACCCTACTGGTCGCGTTTACAGTAAGCAAAATTTATTAGAACTCGCGCAGGTTATTACTGACAATAACCTTTTTGCCGTCACTGATGAGATTTATTCAGAATTAATTTATGGTGATAAAAAACATTATTCGCTCACGCAAATCATTCCTGAACGGACATTGCTTTTATCAGGTCTGTCCAAGAGTTTTGCAATGACTGGTTGGCGGATTGGTTATATGGTTGGACCTAAAGAAATCATGAAGTCAGTAATTAAAGTTAATTCATTTTTAATTACTTCGGTAACTGACAACGTCCAAGCTGCCGCAACCGAAGCCTTAGTTCATGGTGCAACCGATTATCCTGTTGCTCGCGCTACTTATGGAAGTCGATTAAAGATTATCGAAACAGGTTTACGCAAATGCGGCTTTAGCATGGCAACCCCTGAAGGAGCATTTTATATTTTTGCTAAAATTCCAGCCAAATTTGGGCAAGATGATGTAAAATTTGCGGTTGACCTAGCTAATAAAGCCAAAGTTGCACTGATGCCCGGTAGTTACTTTGGCAAAGGTGGCCAAGGTTATGTGCGTTTATCTTACGCAGCTTCTGCTGAAGATTTACAAGAATCCGTTCGACGCATTACTAATTATGTCGATAGCAACCTATAGGTATTAAGCAAAGTAGACGTAATTCGGAGTTTTTTATAGTAGAATTGAATAGATAAATAATTTATCAAATTAGACATTAAGCAAATGAAGGGATTTTATTATGAAAATTACAAGATTAAACGAGCCTCTATATACTAATGGTGAACCACCTAAGGTTGGTGAAAAGTTACCTGATTTTACTGTAGTTAGAGCTGATGGCAGCAAGGCTACTAAAGCTGACTTGCTGTCCAAACCAACTTTGATTAGCGTTGTTCCTGACCTTAACACTAGTGTCTGCAGTATCTCAACCAAGCATTTTAACAATGAAGTTGACAAATATTCTGACATTAACTTTTACACCATTTCTACTAATACCCTTGCTGATCAAAAGAATTGGTGTGCTGCTGAAGGCGTTAAAAACATGGAAATTTTATCTGATGAAAGTCACAACTTCGGTGAAGCAATGGGTCTTTACCTTGAAAGTGGCGTAGATTCAAGAAGCGTTTGGATTGTTTCTGCTGATGGTGAAATTTTATACCAAGAATTAGTTTACGAAATGACCGATGAACCAAACTATGATGCTGCTTTAACATTTTTAAGCAACTTAAAATAATTAGGCATCAATCTAAAAAACGATAACCATTGCTGGTTATCGTTTTTTTAATACACTGCTTTAGTTAATACTGACCATGAGGAGAAAGTTCGGTCAGCTGGATTAAATTTCTGATTATTCTGCAAAAATTCCTTGGCCTTTAAAACTAGCGGTGATGAATTTCCCAAATTAAGTTTATCTAAAGAAACCGCAACTGCTCCAAGAGAATCTTGACCAGCAAATTGTTTAACCGTTTCTTGCAACTGTCCCTGCCACTGCTTAACCTGATAAAACACACAAAGATGTTGATTAAAATGCCATTCTTGATAGTCCCAAGGATAGCGAAAAGAAGTAATTCCTACTTGGACTGCTTCAAGAGCAGTTAGCCCTGTCTCTTCCTGGATTTTCACGTACAATTGCAGTTTCTAGTTTTTCACCATCTTCAAGACTACCTCCGGGCAAATCATAACGATTAGTATACGGTCCACCATGCTTTTTGATCACAATTAATTTTTCTTGCTGATACATAATGCAATATACGCCAAATGCCCGATGATATTTAGCTGCCATTTGATAGCCTCCTTTATTTTGAAAAAAGCGATGTGAATTTAACCAATCACACTGCTTTTTGTCATTTTTTATTCTTCATCCCAAGTTGCGTTTTGGTCCGCATCTTTTTGTGCTTCTTCTTCTAACCGAGCTTCTGTTTGCGCAACACTTTCTTGATATTGTGCTTCAACTTCAATCCCCAAGTCAGTCAATTGCTGCTCAGCAACTGGTGCTGGAGCATGCATCATTGGCTCTGATGCACTGGCATTCTTTGGAAATGCTAGAACATCACGAATATTGTCCTTCTCTGCCAGCATCATTGCAAACCGGTCAAGACCAATGGCTAGACCAGCATGTGGTGGAAAACCCATGTCAAGTGCATCAAGCAAGTAACCAAATTGTTCATATGCTCGCTTCTTAGTGAAGCCAAGAGCTTTAAACATTTTTTCTTGAATTGAGCGTTTGTGAATTCTGATTGAACCACCGCCAAGTTCATCCCCGTTCATTACAATGTCGTAACTGCGAGCATGTGCCTTATGTGGGTCAGTATCAAGTAACTTAATACCCTCATCATCAGGCATTGTAAATGGGTGGTGCGCAGCAATCCAGCGGCCAAAGCCTTCATCATATTCAAATAATGGCCAGTCAACAACCCATACAAAGTCAAAGACGTGCTTAGGAATAATTCCTGTTTCTTTAGCAAATTCACGCCGTAAATGGTCTAAAGAATCACAACAAACTTTCCACTTATCAGCAATAAAGACGAGTAATTCGCCATCCTCAAGGTTAAATTCCTTGATTAAAGCTGCTTGATTGTCATCCGTTAAGAAACGACTAACAGGTCCTGAAAATTCGCCATTTTCAAATTTGACCCAAGCCAAGCCTTTAGCGTGATAACGTTTAATGTAGTCTTGCTTTTTCTCAATTTGCTTACGTGAATATGCTTTGGCACCATTCTTAACGGCAATTCCCTTAACGAAGCCACCATCTTGAATTGCACTAGAAAAGACCTTAAAGTCACTATCTGCAAAAATGTCGTTCAGATTATGAATCAACATTCCAAACCGCGTATCAGGCTTGTCTGTACCATAGTTGTTCATTGAATCGTTCCAAGAAATCCGCGCAATCGGTGTCTTTAATTCAACACCCATAACGTCTTTCATGATTTTCTTGAGTAGTCCTTCGGTATAATCTTGCACTTGTTGTTCATCAGTGAAGGAAGTTTCCATATCAATCTGGGTAAATTCAGGTTGACGGTCACCACGCAAGTCTTCATCACGGAAACATCTTGCCAATTGGTAGTACTTATCAAAGCCTGCACCCATTAATAATTGCTTAAACAATTGTGGTGATTGTGGTAAAGCATAAAAGCTGCCAGGATAAATTCTTGATGGTACAAGGTAATCACGAGCACCTTCTGGTGAAGACTTTCCTAAAATTGGCGTTTCAATATCAATAAAGCCGTTCTCATCAAAGTATTCATGGGTTGCACGTAAAATCTTTGACCGTAAAATAATTGCTTGTTGTAAACTTGGACGGCGTAAATCAAGATAACGATATTTTAATCGAGTCTGTTCACCAACTTCAATATCATTTTTGATTTCAAATGGCGGTGTTTGAGACTTATTTAAAACTTTAATTTCAGAAGCCTCAATTTCAACTTCTCCAGTTTTCATATCTGGATTAACACTTGAACGTTTAACTACTTGTCCCTTAACTTGAACAACATATTCACTACCAAGTGATTCAGCAGTTGCCATTAATTCTTCACCAGAATCATGGTTAACAACAACTTGTACTAAGCCTTCGCGATCCCGTAAATCAATAAATAATAAATTTCCTAGGTTGCGGACGCGTTGCACCCAACCATACAAATTAACTTCTTGACCAAGATATGCAGTAGTAATATTGCCGCAGTAGTCTGTTCTTTTTTCCATTTGTTCCATAATTAATCCTTTAATTTTTCCATAACTGTCTTCATGTCGTCAACATCTTCAAGCTGCAAATCGATTGTCTTACCATCAGATAGGCGTTTGATATTTAATGTGCCATTAGCCAATTCCTTTGCACCAAGAGTAATAACAAACTTGGCGTGAACACGGTCGGCCTTCTTAAATTGTGCCTTTAATTTCTTTTGGTCAACATCATATTGAACTCTAAAGCCTTGTTTACGTAATGAACGGGCAATTTCAACGGCTTTAATTCCAGTTCCATCACCAATATTGGTGATGAAAAAGTCAATTCCCTGATCGGTAAACAAAGCTGGATTTTGCTTTTGTAAGACTAACATCATCCGTTCTTCACCAATTCCAAAACCAACAGCTGGCGTTTCTGGACCATCAAACTCTTGTACCAAGTGATCGTAACGACCACCACCCAAGATAGTAGTAGCTGATTCCCACAAACTCTTATCTTCAACCATAAATTCAAAAATAATTCCGGTGTAATAATCGAGTCCGCGAACTAAATCGTTATCTATCACATATTTAATATTAAGTTGATCAAGAATACTGGTAATTTCATCAAAATTAGCTTTAGAATCTGCATCCAAATAATCAATAATCTTTGGTGCATCTGGTAAAAATTGCTTGTCTTGTTCATCTTTAGAATCCAAAATTCGCAGAGGGTTCTTCTCTAAACGCCGCTTAGAATCATCAGACAATTGGTCTTTTAGTGGCGTAAAGTAGTTCACCAACGCATCGTGATAGTCTTGACGCACTTGGGCGTTGCCTAACGTATTAATGTGCAACTCGTAATTTTGAACGCCAAGTTTAGCCAATAAATCATGAGCTAAAACAATTGTTTCAACATCTGCTAGTGGATTGCTGGAACCGAAACTTTCAACCCCAATTTGGTGAAATTCACGTTGCCGACCAGCTTGTGGACGCTCATAACGGAAAGTAGATTCAATGTAATAAACATTAAATGGCTTGACTACTTCTGGAGCATACATTTTGTCTTCAACATAGGCACGAACAACACCAGCAGTCCCTTCAGGCCGTAATGCAATGTGCCGGCCACCCTTGTCGGTAAAGTCGTACATTTCCTTTTCAACAACGTCAGAAGTCTCACCGCTTGAACGTGAAAAGACTTCATAGTTTTCAAAACTTGGTGTTCTGATTTCTCGATAATTGGCTTGTTTAAAGAAGTCACGGACAGTTTGTTCGACTTTTTCCCATGAACCAGATTGTTCAGGTAAAATATCGACTGTTCCTTTTGGTTTTTGAACTCTCATTTAATCATCCTTTTAAATATAAAAAAGCGTCCTTGAAAAAATCAAGGGCGCTAAATTTCGCACGGTACCACCTTTTGTTTGCTACGAATAACGCTCGCGACGCGTACATTATCTGCTAAAGGGGTCACAGTTAGCTTTCTATCCGCCTTTTACACCAGTCAAGCGGTCTCTTTAATAGAAATTGCTATCTTCAATCTTTGTCATTGATAATTCTTGTTTTAGCTTATAGTTTTAAGGGCAAAAAGTCAACCTAGAATGCAAATTTATGTTGTTTTTTACAAATCTAGCACAATTGTGAACGGACCATCGTTTTCAAGTGCAACTTTCATATCCGCACCAAATTCACCGGTCTCAACATGTAGTCCTGCATTAACCAATTCCTGGTTAAAGTCTTCCCATAATTGCTTGGACTTCGGTGGTCTCATTGCCTCGATAAAACTTGGGCGATTTCCTTTCTTAGTATCAGCTAGCAGTGTAAATTGACTAACACTTAAAATTTCACCGCCAATATCCCTAATTGCCAAGTTAGTCTTACCATTTTCATCTTCAAAAATTCGCATCTTAGCTATCTTGGCAGCTGCTTTTTGAACAATTGCTAAGTCGTCGCCCTCTTTAATACCAACTAACAACAATAAACCACGTTTAATTTGACCAACAGTCTGATCGTCAATCTTCACTTGGGCATAATTAACCCGTTGAATTACTACACGCACTTAATTATCCGCCCTTCGTGTTTCATAAATGTCTGGTACATCACGCAATCTGCTCAATATTTCGTCAAGTTGAGCTGCGTTTTTAACTGCTACGGTAGCATAAATATGAGCAATATTATCCTCGTTTACCTTACCCGATAAATTACTAATATTAGTCGTAACCGTATTTAGTTTTGTAATCACATCGCTTAAAAGGCGTTCACGGTTATAACCAAAAGCCTCAATATTGGCATTAAAAGCTTGCTTAGCACTATCTTCAACGTTTTCCCATTGAACGTCAATCAAGCGGCCTTGACTAGCTGCGTCGTTAGTAATGTTTCGACAATCTGCACGATGAATAGTTACCCCGCGACCTTTAGTGACATAACCAACTATTTTATCGCCAGGAACAGGATTACAACACTTGGCTAAATGCAGCATTAAATCACTAATGCCTTGGATCATTACGCCATTCTTGTGTTTAATTGTCATCGGTGAATTAGTAGATTTATTAGTTTGCGTTGATGAAGCGGCTTTTTGACCAGAGTTTAAAATTTCTTCTTCAAGCTCTTTTTGGCGGCGCTGCTCTTCTTGTCGCCTTAAGTCTAACGTAAGCCGGTTGACAACACTGATTGCAGACAGATCACCAAAGCCAATTGAAGCGAACATTTCATCAGCAGTATGGTAATTAAACTGGTCTAGGACTTTCTCCAGATGGTCCTTGTCCATAAATTCCTTAGGGGACAAATCTTGATCACGCAACTTGTCGGCAACCATTTGCTCGCCCTGCTCAATGCTATTTTCGCGGTCTAAATTACGGAAATAGCGGCGAATTTTATTTCGTGCTCGCGAGGTCTTAACAATATCCATCCAGTCACGCGACGGTGTCGCATTTGACTGGGTCATGATGTCAATCACATCACCATTTTTCAATTTATAATCAAGCGGCACTAATTTACCGTTAACCTTGGCACCAACAGCATGACTGCCAACTTGCGTATGGATTTGGTAAGCAAAATCAAGTGTCACTGCACCTTTAGGTAATTCATAAACTTCGCCTTTAGGCGTGAAAACATAAACGCGATCAGAAAAGATTTCACTTTTGACACTCTTCATAAATTCGCCAGCATCTTGAGTCTCATCTTTTAGCTCTAAGATTTCACGAACCATGTCCAGCTTCTCGTTTGAACTAGTCTGCTCAACGCCGGCAAAATTACCACGCTTGTATGCCCAGTGGGCAGCGACCCCGTATTCAGCAACCTCGTGCATTTGTTTAGTTCTAATTTGAATTTCTAGGGGCCGGCCGCCAGGACCAATAATTGTTGTATGAAGTGACTGGTAGCCATTAACCTTAGGAACAGCAATATAATCCTTAAAGCGACCTGGCATTGGCTTCCACTTGGTGTGGACTGCACCTAACACCGCATAACAATCTTTGACAGTATTAACAATCACCCGAACAGCAGATAAATCATAGATTTCATCAAAGTCCTTATGTTTATTAACCATCTTTTTATAAATAGAATAAATATGTTTGGGACGACCATAAATTTCATATTTAATACCTAAACTATCAAGACTAGTTTCTAGCGTGCTAATTGCATCCTGAATGTACTTTTCACGTTGGCTGCGCTTTAGACTCATCATATTTACAATTTGATAATAAGCCTTAGGATTCAGATAATGGAAACTCATGTCCTCTAGTTCCCACTTAATCGTTCCAATACCCAAACGATCAGCAAGTGGAGCATAAATGTCCATTGTTTCCGAAGAAATTCGCCGCTGCTTATCTGGACGTAAATGTTGCAAGGTGTGCATATTGTGCAGCCGATCAGCTAATTTAACCATGATAACGCGAATATCTTTAGCCATTGCAATTAACATCTTGCGGTGATTTTCAGCTAAAAATTCTTGGTGCGATTTATATTCGTACTTATTAAGCTTCGTTACCCCATCAACAATAAAGGCGACATCTTTGCCAAACTTTTCCTTAATATCATCGTTAGTAACCGGTGTATCCTCAACAGTATCATGCAAAAAACCAGCAGCAATTGTATCGGGATCAAGTCCCAGATTTGCCAAGGTGCCGGCTACCTGAGTTGGATGCACAATGTAGGGCTGGCCTGAAGCCCGCTTTTGATCTTTATGAGCTTTGTTAGCAAATTCATAGGCTTCTTCAACAAAGGCAATTTGCTTGTCATTCATGTACTTCTTACAGGCAGCTATTACCTGATCATGCGTCATTTCAATGTATTTCGACATTTAAATCGCTCTTTCTAGTTATAAATATGTCTATCCATTAATCCAAAAATTTCAAAAATAAGATAAATAAGGCCGAATAATAAATTATACTTAGCAAATCTAATCAGCATTGCTAAACAAAAAATAATTGGTAATACAAGCAGCCAATATTCTGGTAATTTAAGGCTAATTAATAGGCGGCCAACGTGGTAACTGATAATATTGTTAACGATGATGAACAATAAGCCGACACGTAAAATAATTGGTATCCGCAGCAGACTAAAGACAAATGGTAAAAGCCCCACTAATAAGCTCCACCAAATGATTGGCATTGCTTGGAACTGATTTAATTTACGAATTAGTGGGAGTGCCATAACTTTTTGCTTAAATTGTTTGAGTTTAATAATCAATCTATTCTTCCTTATCTAACTTAACATTATAGTCTTTTTTACTTTTCTTTGCGTTCAATTATTAACCCGACCCAGCGATCTTGGGACATCGTCAAAGTAATCTTGAAACCATACTGGTCAAGGGCAGCCTTGATCTTATCTAACTGCAAATAATCAATACCTGAGAAAATAATTTGGCCGCCTTCATTTAGGTGTTCGTCCATTTGCGGAATTAAATCTAGCAGGATTTCAGCCAAAATGTTAGCTACAATTATATCAAATTTGCCAGAAACCCCTTGCAGCAAACTGGCCTTTTCTACCTTAATATTAGTTAAATTATTTAGGCTAATATTTTCACCAGCTGCAGTGACAGCTTCATCAGAAATATCAGTAGCCTCAACACTTTTGGCGCCAAGAAGTGCAGCAGCAATTGCTAAAATACCAGAGCCAGTCCCAACGTCAATTACACTTTTAGGCGTTGTCATTGCCCGTTCTAGACCCATCATTGCAAGTTGTGTCGTCTTATGGTTACCAGTACCAAAAGCCAAACCTGGATCCAGCTTAATCAATTGTTGGTCCTTAAAGGCAGGTTGATAGTTTTCCCACTCAGGAACAATGGCTAAATGGCGGGAAAAATCAATTACATGGTAAAATTTTTGCCAAGCAGTGTTCCAGTCTTGATCTTGAATAAAAGATGTTGTAATTTTGTCCGAACCGATTGCCAAGCCATAGCCTTTCAATTCAGCAAGTTTATCATGATACTTTTGGACCAACTCATTAGCATCGGCTTCTTCATCAAAATATGCGAAAAATTGCATGTCTTCAGGCAAGTCTTTAATTTCATCTAAATTAACAATCGTTGAGTCGTGCTCCCAACCGGCATGCTCAAAGTCTGTCCGCTTTCTAGTTTCAGTTCCTAAAGCATGCAAGACATCTTGGCTGTAGACACTAAGTGCATCTTCTACTTCATGGCTAGTTTCAATTTTAATAATTAATAATTTCATTTTAACTTAAAACTCCCTTTTTATTTTTATCCAGGCAATGCTATCATAAAAAAGGTGATAAATATGGCAAAGAAAAAAAATAAACTTGAAAAAACATTAGTTGAAAAAATTTTAGATCGGAATAAAATTCCGTATGAACAAACACAATTTACAACCCATGAGGATTCTGGTGGTGTTGCCCAAATGGATACTTCTATTTTAAACGAGAAAGAACATTTGGTCTACAAAACCTTGGTTTGCACAGGTAATAAAACAGGACCACTTGTCGGTGTTATCCCAGTAACCGAGCATTTAAGCATGAAAAAGCTGGCTAAAAATTCTGGTAATAAAAAGTGCGAAATGTTGCCCCTCAGAGACTTAGAAAAGACCACGGGTTATGTTCATGGTGCAAATACGCCAATTGGTATCTATTTTAAGCATCATTTTCCAATTTTTCTAGATAGTGGTATGAAAAATGAAGCAAAAATTGGCGTTTCCAGTGGTAAAGTTGGTCGCAGTGTTTTCTTAAACCCCGATGACCTTCAAAAAGTTACTGATGGAAAGTTCTGTGATTTACTAGAATAATTTTATCTAGCAAAAATAAAGAAAATATTTTCTATATACAGGGTAAAATAATCAAGCAAAATTCTTCATTTGTAATATAATATAGATTAATACAAACATATAAGGAATAGGAAAATGACATTATTAACAGATGAACAGCTTGCAAATATCGCGCACGATTATTTTTTAAGCAAATTAAATATCGCTGACATTTCCAAAAAATACAGCCTCTCGCGTTACTTGATTACCAAGGCGTTAGAAGAAGCCGAAGAAAAAGGAATTGTAAAAATTAGTATCTATCAAAGTCCAAAGCGGGCCGAAAAATTAGAGCGTAAGTTTCAACAAATTTTTCATTTAAAAGAAGTATACATTTTAGAAGATCTGGAAACCAAAAACCAAGATAATGAAATGATTGTTAATTACGCTGCTAAGCAAATTCAAAATTATACTAAGTCAGCTTACGTAGTGGGGTTAACTTGGGGAACATTAATTCGAGATATCATTAATAATTTTCCCGAAACTGAACGTGAAAATCTGACTTTTGTTCAGCTTGTCGGCCAAGCAGTTAATGCAAGTAAAAGAAAAAACCAGCTGGTACAACAGGCAGCTGATAAATTTGGCGCTAATTGTTTAACCTTTCCAGCTCCACTGTACACAATCAATCCGGGCTTTGTTCAAGACATTATGCAAGAGCCATTCTTTGAATACATTAAAACTTTTTATCCTAGAATTGACTTGGTTTTCGCAAGTATTGGAACCGCTCAATCCTTAGAATCTGGACAATTCTTCATGGATTATTATGCAGATAAATTATTTAGAAATATGGATCGCAGTCGTGTTGCTGGAATGATTTTTGGTCGACCATACGATATTAATGGCAACTTCTTCAAGCCAATTGAAACTCATATTTGTGGAATTAGTTTTGATGAAATTATGCGGATTCCCAAACGGTTTGTAATTGTTAAAAATCGCTTCAAGGAAGATGCTCTCTTAGGTGCATTACGAAGTGGCATAGTTACCCACTTAATCACTACTAGTGGTATTGCCGAACGGGTACTGCATAAAAATATTGAATTTAGCTAAATTCTTCATTATAGATATTGCTAATATAATTTTGTAATTCTGCTACACTATGACGACGTGATCGCGCACATTCTTTAGCTGGTCGATTACATAAAAAGCAACGACGGACGGTCAAACCTAACTTCGACCGCGATAAAGCTGCTTTTTGCTCCTTAACCAAGACGTCAGCATCAAAAAGGCGTCCTAACCTATTTCTGTCTTCAAATGCAATTGTGACTTTTTTTACATCTTTGGCATTAGCATTTAATAAATAAAAATTTTCACAGCCACTGGGATTATCCCAGCTCGCTGCCAAGTCATACTTAAAACCCTGAGCTTTCAAATTTTCTTCTAAATTTGTGCAACCCGTTGTAAAAAGCTGCTTTAAGTAATGGTTATTTTTGATCGGTCCTGGAATATTTAATTTTATATCAAGCAATGTACTGCTGGGGTGCTGATTAAAAAGCTGCATTTGTAGTGCTGCGCGCCGATCTTTAGCAGCCAACACATCTGTGATACTTTGTGGCGTTCCTGATAAAAAAATTGATTGATTCATGATAAACTTCCTTTTTATTGATTATTATAACTAAAAAAAGCGTGAAAACGAGCTTTGACTTATTTCCACGCTTTTAATTTATAAATTTTTAGTCTTTAACTTGCTTGATAGTATCAATAATTGAACCATCACGGTATTCAACTAAAGCAACAGTTCGATTAGTATATTCAAGTGGCTTTGGTATACCAACTTGTCCTTCAGCCATCTTTTGCAAATTTTTAATGTCAAGAATTTGCAAACCTGGGACTTTGCTAAATGCAGCAATTAAATCTTGCCGTTTAGGATTAATGGCAATCCCACGTTCAGTTACTAAGACATCAATGGAATCTCCTGGAGTAACTACTGTTTCAACAGAAGGAACTACCGTTGCATTACGACCACGAACAAGTGGCGCAGTAATAATCGTCATTTTAGCATTTGCTGCATCTTGGTGACCACCAATCGCACCACGAATAACACCATCTGAACCGGTCATTACGTTAACGTTAAAGTCAGTATCAATTTGCAATGCTGACAAAATAGCAACGTCCAAATTGTTAACAACTGCACCCTTATTATGAGGATCAGCATACCATGAAGCATCAATTTCTTGTTGGTCTTTGTTTTGTGCCATTGAAGCTGCAGCACCCTTATCAAAGTCCTGTACGTCCATGATTTTCTTAACTAAGCCTTCTGCAAGTAAGTCAGTTGTTGGCTTAGTAATACCACCTAATGCAAATGAAGCAGTAATCCCATCATCAAGCATTGATTGCCGTAAATAACGTGTTACGGCCAAGGCAGCACCACCAGATCCAGTCTGGAATGAAAAACCCTGCTTGTAATATGGTGAATTAATAATTACTTGGTTAACCATTTGAGCAATCTTTAATTCTTTTGGATCTTTAGTAAAACGAGTTGCTCCTGAACCAATTTTATCTGGGTCACCAATCTTATCTACTTTGACAACATAATCAACTTGGTCTTGTTTAATTGAAGCTGGGGTATTTGGATAATCAACAATATTATCAGTTAATAAAACCACTTTATCAGCGTATTGCGCATCAATTAAAGCATAACCAAGTGAGCCAAAGACAGCGTCACCATCTTGACCATTTGCATTTCCAGCTGGATCTGAAACCGGAACACCGAGAAAGGCAATATCAATTTTAATATCACCCTCTTCAATTGCTCGTGCACGATTACCATGTGACCGGAAAATAACTGGATTCTTTAAACCACCATGAGAAATAAAGTCGCCTAGTGAACCACGCATTCCTGAAGAAACAATATTGGTAATAACACCCTTTTTAATAGCTTCAATCACCTTATCGTTCATTACACCGGTAAGCGAAGATGGTGCCAGAGTTAAATCCTTATAACCCATATTAATGATTTTATCCATTATTTTATTAAAGGCAAAATCACCATTTCTAAAGTGGTGGTGGAAAGAAATTGTCATCCCATCTTTAAGATTGTTCTTAATTACATCGTCAAGTGAATCGACAACCTTGTCTTCACCAGCAGTAACTCGCACTTTAGGTGCAACTCTTTGAACTTCCGGATTACCAATCGTAGCTGATGTAAATGGCTTTAAATTCATTTCTGACATCAAATTGTCTGGTAATTCGCGATTAACTTTATTCTCCAATGTAATTACCCTCCTCATCAATTAAGTTAGAAGCCTTTGCAGTTTCTATAACACGGTTTGCCTTCGCAACTACCGGCTTATCAACCATCTTGCCATTCATTGAAATAACACCTGAGCCCTTAGCTTTAGCTTCTCGAATTGCATTTTGAACGTTTTTAGCGTTTTCAATTTCTTCTTTAGTTGGGTTAAAGACATTATTAACCATTGGAATTTGCCGTGGGTTAACTAATGACTTACCATCATAACCAAGCTCATAAATGTATCTAGTTTCGCGATAAAAGCCTTCAGTGTCCTTCATATTTGAAAAGACAGTATCAAAAGCATAAACGTCAGCTGCTCTAGCAGATTGAAGAACCATATTCCGAGCAAATTCCAATTCACGCCCATCTGGATAACGGTGCGTATGCATATCAGCAGTGTAATCTTCACCAGAAACGGCAAGTCCCATCATTAAAGGTGTTGCTGTAGCAATAGTTGGTGTGTTCAAAACACCCTTAGCACTTTCAATCGCTGCCATAACACCAATTGAACCTTTTTCAACACCATATTCTTCTTCTGCTTTTTCCATGTCCTTAACTAATTTTTGGATCATTTCAGCAGATTCTGTCTTTGGTAAACGAATAACGTCAACACCGGCTTTAACCATCGCTTTAACATCTTCGTCATAAAATGGAGTATCTTGACCATTAATCCGAACGACAATTTCAGCACCGCCAAAATCAACATGCTTAATTGCGTTATAGACAAGCATTCTGGCAGCATCCTTTTCAGTTAAGGAAACAGCATCTTCCAAGTCAAGCATAATTGAGTCTGCACCATAAATACCAGCATCTTTAACCATTGCTGGATTATTGCCGGGCACAAACATCATCGTCCGGCGCAAACGATTCTTTACGTAAGTCATTTATTGCAATACCTCCAATTCTGGTTTATCAGTAGTTTCAGTAGCTCTTTGTGCTGCAGCTAAAGTACGTGCAGCAATGACACAATCAAGTGCACCTTTATCAGTAGCTTTGACCTTCGCATTGCTAATACCAAACTTTTCCAAAGTATCAGTAATCACCTTTTTAATTTGATCGCCGTATGCTTTGATTACTTCTGAATCCAAATCAATTTGAATCCCATCATTACCTTTAGAAATCATTATTTGAATATCTGAAGATTCTAAAGTTCCTGCGACACCAATTGTTTTAATTTCCATTAATATTCATTCCTTTCTGAATTCTAGTTTGTAAAACTCTTTGATTACTTTTAATAAAGTTCATTGTTGTATTCGGAACGAGCAACTTAATTGCTGCCAAGTCACCTGTTTTAATTAATCGTCTTACTTGAGTAGCAGTGATTACTTGATCATTATTGCTAAATCTTGGCACAATCTTGACTTCAATCTGGGGGCTGAGTTCGTTAATTAAACTCTTATTATAGAAATTAGTTGTATATGAGAAAGGTTCTGTCCCCAAATATCGCCGACTGATTGCCAACTTAGGTGCAATAATGTTTTTAAAAACACGTGCATCAATTGTGGTTTGTGTCTTAATTAAATCATCCGGACTTTTTAAGAAATATGCCGGAAAGGTAGCTTGCGAAACTAAATAGTCGCTACCACTAACAACATAGACATTTTTCAAATCAGCAGTTCCACTCTTTACTAGCTGCATCCGCTCTTCAGTTTTAAATAAGGAAGCATCTGTTGCCACAACAAAAATATAAACCAAATCATTTTCTTGACTAGCTAGCTGAATAAGTCTTTGGTGACCCAAAGTAAAAGGGTTAGCATTCATTACAATTGCCGCTATTCTTTGATCTTTTTGATTTTCGACTTGCGGAATTGTAGCTAAGAAATCATTTACATCTGGTGTACCACTTTCTAAAAAAGCTGCTACATCAGTATGAGCCAATTCTGTAAAGCCAAGATGTTGAAAACTAGTTGAGTATTGCGTTTTAGTAAATACAAAATTATGAAAAATTTTTCGGTTAAATTGATATTGTTGTAAAGCCGTCACCATCTGATTAAAACGGCTACCAGGAGTGGCCCCTTGATTACAAACAGCAATATACTTTAAAACATTACCGGCTACACTCCCTGTTCCGACTAATTCGCCTTCATCATTAATAATCCCTAAAGTATGATCAATGACGTTAACTTCGCGTGAACTAAAATCGTGTAAGCCCAATTTAATTAAGAATTTTTTCCATTTAGTCCGAACTGTTTGATCGTTCAAATAAAGATCTACGATTTGGTCCATTGGGTCACATCCTTTAAGAAATTAATAATCGCTTGATACATTGCAAGTGGCTGCTCTGCCTGAATTAGATGGCCACAATTCTTGATGACCTGAATTTTAATTCTGGAATTAAGCTTTTGCATTGCAAATGCAAAATGATAATCAAAAAATGGTGAATTTTTTCCTGCTAAAACAAGCATTGGCATCGTCATGTCCATTAAAACATCACGCCAATCCTGTTCAGCATGATCAATTAAGCAAAGATAATTATCTTCAGCGCAATAAGGATATTCCTTGGCCTCCTGCTTAGCTTTTGTAAACATTTGATCATCAATATGAGTATAAAATGCATTACCAAAGTCGATTTTTAAATATTGAGGATAATTATTCCAACTTAATTCCTTAAAACCATATTGCCAAGTTTGATCATGAATCATCTTTGGTGGTTGATCCAAATCAACTATTGCTCGCAGCCGAGAAGAACCATATAAAGAAAGATAAGACCATAAAGTAGCCGCTCCCATTGAATTACCAATAGCAATCACATCATGTAAATCAAGCTTTTGAAATAGTTCTGCCAAATCTTTAGCATGGCGACTAATTCTTTGCCCCTTATACGTTCTTTGTGACCGTCCTTGGTTACGTGGATCAAGAATAATGAAGCGAAAGTCATCTTTAAATAATTCCATGACTTCAAGCCACATCTGACTTGACCCACCAATACCTGGAATAGCCACAATTACTGGTTTAGCTTCATTTGTATCGTAATAATGCAAACGGATACCATCATTAGTGGTAAAATCCATTGTTATTACTCCTTACCACATACCGATGACTTTCATCCATAATGTACCGATAATACCAAAAATCAGTAAATAAATAATTCCTAATAGGAAGTTCATCTTCCACCATTCACCTTGTTTAACATAACCCGTCGTAGCTAAAATTGAAGCAGGTCCGTTAGCATAGTGAGTTGTTGAAGCATTAATTGCACCAGTAAATGCAAGTAGCATAGCAGCTAATTTAAGTGGTGCACCAGTAGCAACCGCAACAGATAAGAATGGTAAGTACAGTGCCGTCATGTGAGCAGTACCGCTGGCAAAGAAGTAGTGGGTATAGAACATTAAAATGACTAAAACGATTAAAACTACCTGCCAACTAACACCGTGCAGACTTAATTGAATCGTCTTTGAGAACCAATCAATAAAACCATAGGAAATTAATTTACCAGCCATAAAGACTAAGATTGATAACCAAATCAGAATATTCCAAGCACCAGTTTGTTTTAAAGCATCATTCATTGTTAAAACGCCAGTTAACAGAAGTAAGCCAACTGCTAAGAAAGCAACAAAAGTAGAATCCAATTGTGGAATCTTAATAATTCCAGATAAAACCCAAAGAATAATTGCAATTAGGAAAACACCAGCCATAATCTTTTCAGGTGTAGTCACTGGTCCCATTTCTGTTAAACGGTCGTCTGCCCATTTTTTAGCATTAGGTGTTTCCTTGATTTCTGGTGGAAAAATTTTGTAAATAACAATTGGAATGATAATTGTTGCAACAATTACTGGTACTAATGCGGCAATAAACCAGCTGATCCAGCTCATGTTGTAGCCTTTTTCAGCAGCCATTTGGGAAGCAACCAAGTTTGGAGCAGCACCAGTGATAAACAATGCTGTTGAGATGGTGTTAGCATGAAAAGCCATAAAGTCTAAATAAGCACCAATTTTCTTTCGTGATGGATCATTTGGCCTTGAACCATAACTTTCTGAAATTGACTTAGTAACAGGCCATACAACACCACCAGTCCGAGCACTGTTAGAAGGAATTAAAGCTCCTAAGATTAATTCCAAACCAGTAATTGCATAACCGATCCCGATTGACTTTTTACCAAAGCGCCTGATCATCCAGTAGGCAATTCGATTACCTAAACCGGTTTTACTAATTCCATAAGCCATAATGAAGGCCATCGCAATTAACCATGCAGCCGAATTGCTGAAGGCACTCAAAATACCCTTATTAACAACGCCAGTTTTTGGATCTGGAATATCTTTAATCGGTGCAAGACCAACCAAAACAGTTACAATTAAGCCAACTAATGTTGTCCCACCAATTGGCAATGGCTTTGTAATACAACCAACAATTGTAGCAACAAAGACAGCAAACATTTCCCAAGCTTGTGGTGTCAGGCCAGCTGGTCGCCAAGGTGTTGCACACCACAGGACGATTCCGATTATCAAAGGCCAAATAAACCCTTTATAATTCACTTTTTCTAAAGTTTTCATGATTATCCTTCTTTATCATTTAAAGACGATATGTATCGTCAATAATCTTGTAACCTTTGTTAGCAAGCTCTGCATCAACCCAATCTAAATTGCCAGTACCATCATGATAACTTGCAGCTTTAGCATCGTCTTTTTTATGAAAAGCCTGAACCTTTGGTAATAATTCTGCAGCGTCTTCGCGACCTACTCTAACAACTCCATCGGCATCACCTAAAATGATGTCGCCAGGATAAACACTGGTATTACCACATGAAATTGGAACGTTAATTTCACCCGGGCCTTCTTTATAAGGACCGTTAGGTGTTGTGCTAACCGCATAAATTGGCAAATCCCAATCTCTTAATGTGTCAATGTCGCGCATTGGTCCATCAACAACTACTCCGGCAACATGTCTTTGGTCTCGCAGCCATGTCATCATCACTTCACCAATAACAGCTCGTGTGTTGTCGCCTTCGTTATCAATAACTACGACATCACCAGGATGACAATATTTTAATGCTGCAAAGATTGTCAAGTTGTCTCCCGGCCGATTATGGACAGTAAAAGCTGGACCACACATTTCCTTTTTAGGCTTAGACATCAGCCTAATTCGAGGTGACATTGCACCCGTTCTGTTCATGCAATCAGCCACATTGGATGAAGGCAATTCTGTATAAGCCTTAATTACTGCTGCATCTGGCAATTTTCTTTTTAAAAAAATTCGCTTGCCATCTTCCATTAAAAACGCCTCTTTTTTAATCTAAATTGACACCTGCAAGGACTTCTTGCATCTTATCGGCTGAATTAAGCATCTTAGCTTGTTCTTCTTCTGATAATTTTGTTTCGATGACTTGACTAATCCCAGTACCATCAACGACGGTCGGAGTTCCTAAATACAGGTCATGTTTGATGCCGTATTCACCATTAATTGGTGCAGATAATGGTAAAACAATGGCATGATTGTCCAAAATTGCTCCTACAATTTGGGATAACATTACTGCGATACCATAGAAAGTTGCACCCTTGTTTTCAATAATCTTGCCACCCTTTTGGCGAATATCACTTTCAACAGAGGCTAAGGTATCATCATTGATTCCATCAAAGTCACGCAATGCTTTTCCAGCAACTAAGGATTCATCAAAGTTTTCAAATGAAGTATCACCATGTTCACCCAAAACCATTGAGTTAACACTTGCAACTGGTACATTTAGCTTTTTAGCTAATTCAACTTGTAAACGAGCTGAATCAAGTGAAGTTCCTGTTCCAATAACTTTATTCTTAGGAAAACCAGACAATTTTTGCGTTAAAGTAGTCAAAATATCAACTGGATTTGCGGAAACAACGAAAACTCCATTAAAACCGGAATCAACAACAGGTTGAACAATGCTCTTTAAAATATTAACGTTTTTGTTAACCAAATCTAATCTAGTTTCACCAGGCTTACGAGGAACACCGGCTGTAATCACAACAACATCAGCGTCTTTTGCATCAGCATATTCGCCAGGGTGAATGTCGCATTCACCAGCAAAAGGAGTAATGTCTTCAAGATCCATTGAGTCACCGATTGGGCGTTTTTTCACAACATCAGCAATAATTAATTCATTAACTTTTGTATGTTGCAGTAAATCATTAGCAAAGGTTGAACCAACAGCGCCATCACCAACAAGCAGTACTTTTCTATTCATAGTCGAATTTCCTTTCAAATATTTAAAAATATTGTACTTTATTACACAAATTATTATAAAACTGATTAGTTTGTTTTTCAATATTTAAAATAAATAATTTTATTTTTAAATTTTTAAACAAGAAACCATTGATTTAATCAGCTTACTTCAATTAACTTCAAATAAAAAAGAAACTATCCCGTTTGAGATAGTTTCTTTGTGATTATTTTCTTTAGAATTACTAGTTATTCGCTTGAATGAATTCTGTCATCTGAATAGCAGCTTGACGGCCAAAAATAACAGTTTCGGCAATTGAATTACCACCAATACGGTTATTTCCGTGCAGTCCGCCTGATACTTCACCAGCAGCGTACAAGCCTTTAATAATGTTACCGTTTGTATCTAAAACTTCAGTTTTTGGTGTAATATGAATTCCACCCATCGTGTAATGAATTGCAGGATGAATGTGAATTGCATAATAAGGACCGTGATCAATTGAGCGATCCATTCCGGTCTTACGATCAAAATCAGAATCATTTTTAGTAGCAACAGCATTATTCCAATTTGCAACTGTTGTTGCCAAATTATTGGCATCAACACCAATTTCTTGAGCTAAATCAGCAAGTGTTGCACCACGCTTAACTAAGCCAACATGATCATAAAATTCAACTGCAGTAAAGTTGTCGCGAATGCCTTGGTCGAATACCAGATAAGCGCCGTCTTCATGCAAATTAGTAATTGCATCGGAAACAATTTTTCGTGTGTTCAGTTCATTAACAAACCGTTTTCCAGCATTATTAACTAAAATCGCACCTTCACCACGAAGTCCTTCACCAATCAAATAAACATGATCAGTATCAGTTTGAGCAGTTGGGTGAACTTGAATAAAGTCCATTTGCTCTAATTGAGCGTCAACTGCACTGGCTAATTTCAAACCATCACCAGTAGCACCTGATTGGTTAGTTGTCTTATATTCGGCTAGATCTGGACGATACTTTTTAATCAATTCTTTAGAAGCACCAAAGCCACCTGAAGCAAGCATCACTGCTTTAGCATTAACTGTTTTAACGCCTGCATCAGTTTCAATTTCAATTCCAGTAACCTGCTTTGTATCATCTTCAATTAACTTGATTACTTTAGAATTATTAAAAATCGGAATATTGTCTTCCTGAATTTTCTTTAAAGAACCAGTAACAAGATAACCACCAACTGGAGCCATTGATGCTGGACGGTGAGCACGTTTTTTGCTCATTCCCCCAGTAATTGTCAAGTTAGTCAATTCAATACCATGCTCCATTAACCAACTAATTGCAATTGCTGAATGGTCAACAAAATAACGTAGCAAGTCGCGGTCATTCATTAAACCGCCACCCTTTAAGGTTTCCTTGTAAAAATCTTCCTTATCGTCAATGATGCCGTCATTTAATTGCACCAAACTCTCAGAAGCATTCATCCCTGATGATGCTCTGTTAGTATTACCACCTAAATCACTATTTTTTTCAAAAATTGCAACATTTAATCCTAATTCATGTGCTTGAATTGCAGCAGTCAAGCCAGCACCACCAGCACCAACGATTACTGCATCATAATCACTTTTAATTTCAGAACTTTGACTTGGGGTAAAAATAAATTTCGCCATATTTCTCCTCTATTATTTATTCTTCGGGTTTTGTTCGGTCGATATTGGTCATTTCCATGTAATCCATCCACTCATCATATTGAGCTTCAGTCACTTCGCCACTCTTTAAGGCTGCTTCTTTCAAAGTAGTACCTTCTTTATCAGCAGCTTGTGCAATCTTAGCGGCAGCATGATAGCCAATGTGTGGTGACAATGCTGTTACAGTCATCAATGAATTTTCCAATAACTCGTCCATTCTTGCTGAATTGACAGTCAAACCAGCAACCATTTTATCAGCAAAGCCAGTAATTGTACCAGTTAAAATATCACAAGAATCTAAAAATGCAGAAATCATTACCGTCTTAAAGACGTTCATTTCAAAGTTACCTTGTGAAGCTGCAAAGGTAATGGTTGTATCATTTCCGAAAACTTTAGCAGCAGCCATTGTCACGGCTTCAGCCTGTGTTGGGTTAACTTTACCTGGCATAATTGATGAACCTGGTTCATTAGCAGGAATGTTTAATTCATGGTAGCCAGCACGAGGACCTGAAGCCAAGAAACGAATATCTTGAGCGATCTTGAACATGTCAGCAGCTAGGGTCTTTAAAGCACCATGAACCACATCAAGACCAGAGTGATGAGCTAATCCCCAGAACTTATTAGTTTTAACTTCAAAAGTATGACCATAATCTTCTGATAATTTACCAGCAATCTTTTCAGTCATTCCCGGTGCAGCATTCAAACCAGTGCCAACTGCGGTACCACCAATTGCTAATTCGTACAAAGTTGGCTTTAATTCTTTAATGTAAGCTAAATCATGCTTCAATGCTGAAATATAGCCGGACAATTCTTGACCAAAGGTAACCGGAGTTGCGTCTTGCAAGTGAGTCCGACCAACCTTAACTGTCTTCCAATATTTGTCTTGCTTAATCTTTAATTCATCAATTAGGTGTTGAATTGCTGGTTCTAATTTATCCAATGCTTCAACAGCTACAATATTCATTGCAGTTGGGTAAGTATCGTTAGATGATTGTCCGCGATTGACATCATCATTTGGCAAAATATCCAAACCTGGGTGCAGTTTGTTAGCTAAGTTAGCAACAACTTCATTAACGTTCATATTACTTTGCGTACCTGAACCGGTTTGCAAAACATGAAGTGGAAAATCTTTTTGTAAATCAACATCATCAAGCTTTAAAAGTTCATTAATCGCATCTTCGATTGCTGCACCCTTTTCTTCAGGCTCATCTCCAACTTCAACATTTGATTGAGCAGCTGCCTTTTTCAAATGTAAAAATGCGCGAACAATTGCCAATGGCATTAATTCACCACTTGGGAAATTATTGCGGCTACGTTCTGTTTGTGGGCCCCACAATGCATCTTTAGGAATTTTTACTGGACCAATCGTATCGCTTTCTACACGGTATTCTTCTTTGCTCATAATAAGTCTCCTTTTGGGACTGAATCCCTAATATTCTTAAAATTATACTTTAGTTTTTTAAATTCCACACTAATAATACATTTTAAAGCCCAATATTTCAATAATTTAAAAATAAAAGTAATAATTTAAAGTATTTAAAATGACTCTATTTTATGAAAACTATTTTTGAACCATGTAGTTGCTTAATTTCTAATTGCTGTGCAACCCAAACATAATTGTTAGTGTTAATCCTACCGCGTACCCGAATCATTACTACAACAGGAATATTATTTTGGTGAGCATAGGTAACTGTCTGCTTAATTACGCCATAAGAAGGAGTCGTGCTGCCAACTGCGAAATTCTATCGGTACCATTAGCGAATGCCCGCTTTACTATTGTAAAATTTTCAGCACAAACTTCTTTAAACATCTTATTTTCCTATTATTTTTTAAAGTTATAGCAATATTTATAGTATAATATATTGGTTTTAAACATAGGCAGAGGCAAAAACAATTATGCAAACAACAAAAATAATCAAACGTTGGTATCTGTGGCAAACAATTATGCAATTACTAATTACTACTGCAGATATGATCTTATTTAATAATAATAGTGCTACACTAGCATTTTTCTTCATTATTTTAGAGTTTACTCAGTTAATTGATACTGTAATCCAACCTTTAAATAATTATTTTCAAGTATTTATCTCTATTTTTACCATTCCGCAGTCGCTTGCAATAATTACTAAATTTACGCGAAAGTTTCACTTAATTAATCTTGATTTTGCAGTCACAATCACTATTCTATATCTTTTAATTGCTTTTATTCCAATAACCAAATTGGCTATCTCACAAATTAAAAGTACTCTTGGTCGCTTTTTTATTCTATTCATCATTTTTTCAGGTATCGATCCAAGAGGTCTCACTATTCACTGTAGTAGCTGGTTAATTGCACTAACATCATCTGGTTTTACCAACGCTATTTTATTTACTATTGTTGCTTTAGTTGCTATGCACGAATGGAATTTTCAATTACCACAATTTAAGATAAGTAAACAGACTAACGCTAAAGTCATACTCTTAATAATTATTTTTATTACAGCAGATTGCTTTTTCAATGGCTTTAATCAGGCTACCAATTGGAATAACCTAGTTACTAACTGGAACTTTCATTTTAAAGCTTTTAATTTAATGATGCTTTTAAGTGGCGTTAAGGCTGGAATTAGGGAAGAAATACTAATACGTTTTTGCACGTTAAGTTTATTGCTAAAACCCTTTGATCATAAACACTGGCTAAGGCAAATATTAAGAACCATTATCATTTCAAGTATGCTCTTCGGCTTATTGCATCTTTTTAACATAATAGCCGGACAATCGGTAACAGCTAGTATTCAACAAGCAATTAATGCATTTTGTAGTGGTATTGTCTTTGCAGCTATATATTTATATACCAACTCTATTCTCGTAACTATAATTTATCATAGTATATTTGATCTAGCTGCGTTTGTAACCAGCAATCAGATTATTATGCCTGTTCCGACAACATTTGATTTGCAAGAAACAATTCTATTCTGCATAATTTACTTAATCTTTGCTTGCTTTCTGCTTTCGGGTAAGCGCAAAAATGTAATTCTGCTTAACTTAAAAGAGCGAAAACTAGCCTAAAAAAACCGCGTTCATTAAAACGCAGTTTTAATTAAATAATCTCAGCAGCAAGATTATTCTTCATATTTTCTAAGGCAAAACGATGATTTTCTGGTGTTGTGCCAGCTACTCCATCTTGGTGGACAACAACCTGATAACCTAGATTATAAGCATAAATGGCTGTCTGCAAAACACATATATCAGTACACGTTCCAACTAGGTGAACTTTTTTAACCCCACGCATCCGCAAATCCAAATCAAGGTTAGTTCCAACAAAAGAACTATACCTCGTTTTTGCCATTGCCCACACATTAGCTTTATCCTTATTTGCTTCATACCAAGGCTTCAACTGACCATAAAAATTACGTCCCTCAGTACCCTCAATGTTATGTGGTGGAAACAATTTGCTTTCTGGATGAAAAGGATCATTTAATTGATGACAGTCTGTTGGTAAAATAACATAATTTCCCGCGTTAACAAATTGTTCAGCCAAGGTAATAATTGTTTTTTCACAATCCTGACCCGCCTTACCACAAGTTAAGGAACCATGATCAGCAACAAAGTCTTCAGTATAGTCAATAATTAATAACGCTTCTTTGTTTTCCATTGTATTCTCCCTAATAAATCAAAACAATTAACTATGATTATACCCCAAATATCGATAAAAAACGAACTATTTTTTAATATAAAAAATTAAATATAGCAAAAAGTTAACTATACCTTAAGCATTTCAGCATTAATTGCAACAATTACCGTTGATAATGACATCAAGACTGCACCTACTGCTGGATCTAGCATAATCCCAAACGGTGCCAAAATACCTGCTGCTAGTGGTAATGCAACAATATTATAACCTGCGCCCCACCATAAATTTTGAACAGTTTTTCTGTGCGTGTTTTGAGCTAATTCTAAAAAATCAACGATGTCTGACAGCCGACTATTAACCAAAACTACATCTGCAGAATCAACTGCCACATCAGTCCCGGCACCAATTGCTACACCAATATCTGCGCGGGCTAAACTAGGTGCATCGTTAATCCCATCACCAACCATCATCACTTTACTGCCATTTCGTTGCAGATTAGCGACAATTTTTTCTTTATCTGCCGGCATCAATTCCGCATAAACTTCGGTAATACCGAGCTGGCGGGCTATTCCCTGTGCCGCGGACTGATTATCGCCGGTCAACATCACTGGTGTAATCTGATGCTGCTTAATTTTACTAATCAGTGAAGTTGCATCGGGTTTAAGTTGATCGCCAACCGCTACGTAGCCCAGTATATTCTGTCCCTGCAGTAAATAACTAACTGTATAATCTTCAGTTGCAACTTGGTGAAAGTCAGGGACTTGTTCACGAACGGCTTTTTCATTAATTAGAAAATATTTTTGACCAGAAATTGTCGCCGTAACTCCTTTTCCAGGAAGATTCTTACTATCAGAGATCGGTAACAAATCTATTTTGTGAGCGCGGGCAAATTGCAAAATACTCTGTGCAATCGGATGAGTTGAATCTTGTTCAAGTGAAGCAATCAGCGTCAATACTTGTTCTTGCGTTATTTGCTCATTTAAACTGGTATATTTGCGCACTTGAAACTTGCCTTCGGTTAAGGTGCCAGTCTTATCGAGTAACAAATAGTTAATTTTAGGGCTCAAGTCAATCACATTACGGTTCCTAATTAGTAACCCGTGCTTGGCACCAATCGCCATACTCTTGGCACTAACTAGTGGGATCGCCAATCCTAATGCATGCGGACAAGCAATTACTAACACTGTTACTAGTCGCTCAAGTCCGGCTGCAATCCCCTGATTAGCAGTCCAAATAATTAAAGCGATTATCCCAATAACCAGTGCCGCATAAAATAGCCAGCCTGAGACTTTAGCCGCAAGTGTTTGCAAATTTGATTTATCCATTTGAGCAGATTGAACCAACTGATTAACATTAGCTAAAAAGCCATTATTGGCAGAGTTTGTTACCTTAATTGTTAACTTTCCAGAACCATTGCTGGCACCGCCGATTACTTGGTCTCCTTTTTGGCGCGTGACCAATCGTACTTCGCCAGTAACAAGTGATTCATTTACCTCACTTTTCCCAAAAATAACAGTACCATCAAGCGGAATACTTTCACCAGCTTTGACAACAACTACAGCACCTTTTTTTACTTGTGCAAGTGGAACGTCGATTATTTGATTATCCTTTTGAACGTGAACTTGATCAGGCAATAACTTAGCTAAATCATTAACTGAACTTCCAGCCCGCATAATTGAATTCATTTCAATCCAGTGGCCTAATAGCATAATTAAAATTAAAGTTGCTAGTTCCCAGAAAAAATCCATCACATGACCAGAATTTGGGTAAAAATCATTGTGAATAAACGCATACAAGCTGTAAATGTAAGCAGTAGTAATCCCAAGCGAAATTAATGTCATCATTTCTGGCTTTTTATCTTTTAGTTCATAAACAGCACTACTGAGAAATGGTTTGCCGCCATAGATAAATAAGGCGGTTGCAAATATCATAACTACCCAGTTAGAGCCAGGAAAAGAAAACTGAAAGAAAAGGTGCACTCCCATTGCTGGACTTAAAAATAAAATTGGTAATGCCAAAATCAGCGACACCCAGAATTTTTGCTTCAAATTACCCATGTGCATCATTTGCCCGCCATGCATCATCATGTTATTACCATGCATCGACATTTTATCCATGTGTGTCATTGGCTGCTCTTGATGCATCTGCATTTCAGGTTTACCTGTCATTTTCATTTTTGCCAAAATAAATCAATCCTATCTTTATACAACTAACACTATCTGTTCTGCACCCTTAATCTACTGTGGCAAATGTTGGTTGTCAAAGATTCGGTACTAAAAAGCTAGGACTAAAATCCTAGCTTTTGATGATTTATTTAGCTAACTTTGTTTGACGATAAAAATGAAATGCTAAACCGATGATTAACCCAATTATTGCCGGAATAATCCAGTCCATACCAATTGCGGCAAATGGTAAAAGCCGTAATTGCAATGCACGAACTTGCAAGGCCCAGTGGGTTTGACTGATAACTGGTGGAAACGATGCAATCATATCGAAAATAGCAGGAATAATGGTTAATACAACTGCCCAAAAATAAACTATTGGGTCGTGGTCAAACAAGCTAGCCGTAATTGACAAGATAATTAAAACCATTGCAATTGGATAAATGAACATTAACATTGGCGTTGACCAAGAAATAATCGTATCTAGCCCACAATTAGCGGTCAAAAATGATGCAAAAGTCATAATTCCTAGCCAAGCGTGATAACTAACCTTACTAAAACTACGATGAAAATCTTGTGCAAATGCAGCAATTAAGCCAACCGCAGTCGTCAGACAAGTTAAGGTAACTAGAGTCGCCAATAAAGCATGACCGATATTACCTAAATAATAGGTAACAATTTGATTGAAAACAGTCCCGCCATCTGGTGAAATATGGTAATGATTAAGCGTTGTTGCTCCAAGCCAGATCAAACCAATATAGATAATACCAATAGCGCTAGTCGCTAAGACTCCCGCACGAGCCGTAACCTTGGCATTACTTTTGGCGCTTGTCTTACCCAATTGCCGAACAGCAGAAACGATTGTATATCCAAAAGCTAATCCTGCCAAAGCGTCCATTGTGTTGTAGCCTTCCAAGAAGCCATTAAAAAATGGTGCACTTTGATAAGCTGCAGTTACCGGTTGTTGTTTAGCTGCACCCATCGGTGAAGAAAAGGCCATTAGGAAAATAGCAAAAAGCAATAATAGGAAAATGGGATTTAAAATTCGACCAATACTGTCCAAAATCGTTGATTGCTCGTAAGAAATGATAAATGCCAAAATAAAGAAAATTGCTGAAAAAATTAATAAACCGGGTTTAGCTAATTTTTGCGGTAAAACTGGCTGTAAACCAACCGCAAAGGAAATACTCGCTGTTCTCGGAGTAGCAAATAACGGTCCTAAAGTTAAGTGAATTAAGACCATAAAGACCAAAGCAAATTTAGGTCCTAGTGGCCGACCAATATCAAAAACTCCCTTGGCGTGACTGGCACTAATTGCCAAAACTGCCAGAAGTGGTAACAGAACGGCAGTGATTAAAAAGCCAATCGTGGCAATTCCCCAATTTGCACCAGACATTTGCCCTAGATGAATGGGAAAGATTAAGTTTCCTGCTCCAAAAAATAGCCCAAATAATAATGAGGCAACAACCAAATATTGTTTCCACGTTAATGGTTTGGTATTTACGTCTCGTTCGATTTCTTCCATTTAATTAACCTCCAATTTTTATTCAATGCAATAATAGATTCATCATTGCTAGCACACGTATTCATTTTTCAAGATTGTCACTTCCTAAAAAGCGAAATTCAGCAGGTAACTAAAAAAGCACCCTTGATTCTCAAAAATCAAGGGTGCTTTGGCACGGTACCACCTATCTTACTAATAAATTATCAACAATAGCAATTTATTAGTCACTTCACGTACAACAATTGCGATACGCTAACACGTTAATGGGTGTCACCAATACTAGCTACTTCTACTTCACTAGATAGCTCAAAGTTACTTTCCAGTCGCTGTCGTGGTTCATTTTCACCATCTGAACTCTCTTTGGCACTACTTGCAACTGTACTCTTCTTTTCTTCGCTTGTTTAAATATTAATGATATTTTAATCATTAAGCCATTTTTTGTCAACAAAAAATTAAAAAATTTGCTGAAATTATGATTCTGTTTGTGCTGTTTTTACTTTGACAAAACTACAAGCAAGACCAATTACTAAGCCAACAAGAGCGGGAATTAACCAATCCATCCCAATTGCCGCAAACGGTAAATATTTAAGCTGCATAGCATGTAAAGCCAGTGCTATTGGACTTTGACTGACTACTGGCGGAAAGGCAGCAACCATGTCTAAAAATGCTGGGATTAATGTAAACAGCACAACCCAGAAATAAACAACAGGATCACGGTGAAATAATGATGATGAGATTGACAGTAAGATGAGCACCATGGCAAATGGATACAAAAACATGAGCATTGGTGTTGACCACGAAATAATCGTATCCAGACCAAAGTTAGCCGTTAAAAATGAAGCTAGCGTCATCAAAAATAGCCAAGCATGGTAACTTACTTTAGAAAAACTACGATGAAAATCTTGTGCAAATGCTGCAATTAGGCCAACAGCGGTCGTCAAACAGGTCACGGTAATTAGAGTTGCTAGCAAAGCATGACCAAAGCTGCCGAGATAATAAGTAACAATTTGGTTAAAGGCCACACCACCATCTGGTGATAATTTAAAATGATTCAAAGTTGTAGCACCAAGCCAAATTAACGCAACATAGATTAAACCAATCGCACCTGTTGCTAGGACACCAGCCTTAGCCGTTACTTTAGCATTACTCTTGGCAGTGGTTTTACCCATTTGCCGAACAGCAGTTACGACTGTTACCCCAAAAGCTAGTCCAGCCAAGGCATCCATTGTATTATAACCTTGCAAAAAGCCATTAAAAAATGGTGCTTGCTGATAAGCGACCGTTACTTTTTGGGCATTAGCGCGACCCATCGGTGAGAAAAAGCCTAACAAAAAGATAACAAATAGCAGTAACAAAAACAGTGGATTTAATATTTTTCCGATACTAGTTAAAATATTGGATTCCTTATATGCAACTAAAAAGGCACAGATGAAAAACAGTGCGGAAAAGACAAACAATCCTGGTTGCGCCCATGATTTAGGCAGGAGCGGCAAAACACCAACGGTAAATGAAATACTAGCAGTACGTGGTGTTCCAAAGAGCGGACCGATTGTTAAGTGAATTAACACCATAAAAATCAACGCAAAAGCAGAACCTAGTGGCAGCCCAATATCATAAACGCCTTTGGCATGCGTTACGCTAATTGCCAAAACTGATAGTAATGGTAATAAGACTGCAGTTACCAAAAAGCCAAGGGTAGCTTGACCCCAATTAGCCCCTGCCATTTGGCCTAAATGGATGGGAAAAATTAAATTTCCAGCGCCAAAAAATAAGCCAAATAGCAATGACGCTACAACTAAATACTGTTTCCACGTTAATGGTTTTTGATTAACATCTTGTTCTAATTCCTTCATACTTAACCTCCATTGGGATAAAATTGCTCAATTCTTGTTTGGATGCTAATTTTAACTTTCATCAGTCCATCACCTGCCTATTCTGCAATAAAAAAGCACCCTTGAATTTTCTTCAAGGGTGCTTGCTCGGCACGGTACCACCTATTTTACTGTCTAATTTGCGTGTACCTAAATCAAACAGTCACTTCACGTACGGCCAAAAACAGCGATACGCTAACACGATAATGGGTGTTACCAATCCTAGTTACTTGATTCACTAGATAGCTCCAAGGGATTTTCTGTTTGCATTCGTGATTCCATTTCAGTAACCGGAACTCTCTGTACATTACCTGCAAACTTACTTTTCTTTTCATTGCTTTTCAAATATTAAGGATATTTTAATTATTAACTCATTATTTGTCAAGCAAAATTAAGTAAAAAAATACAACAGCATAAATAAATGTTGCTGTATTAATATTTATCAAGCCTTTTACCACATACCAATTACTTTGGTCCAAAGCAATCCGCCGCCAAGCCAGATAATATTTAAAACCACACCGATAATTGCACTTAATTTCCACCAATCTTTATTAGAAACATAACCAGTTGATGAAAGTAAAGCTGCAGGACCAGCAGAATAAGTTGAAGTTGATAGGTATAATGAGCCATCAAGAGCAAGCATTAAAGCTGCCATCAATGGTGGAACTCCGGCACCAATCGCAACTGATAAAAATCCGGCATACAAAGCTGAAATTTGAGTTGAAATACTTGGAAATAAGTAGTGTAAGTAGAAGTAAACTAGGTAAAGAATTACCAAAACCCAAATCCAGTTCATTCCGTGTAATGCATTACCCAAAGTCTTTGAAAACCATGGAAAGAAGCCTAATGTCATTAGTTTTTGTGACATTAACATGATAATTGACAACCAAGTTAAAATATTCCAAGCAAAACTTTGACCGAGTAAGTCTTTAACATTAATTACGCCAGTAATTAACAATAGAGCTACGGCAATAAAACTAACTTCGGTTGCATCAATACCAAATTTTGAGCCAATAAGCCATAAAACAACGGCCAAGATGAAGACAACGGCCATAATTTTTTCGGCAACAGTTGTTTTACCTAATTCCTTCAGTTTGTTATCAGCCCATGCATGAGCATTTGGTGTTGCCTTAACCTCAGGTGGATAAATCTTATATAAAATAAGCGGTACAACAATTAAAGAAATAATTCCGGGGACGATTGCAGCAACAAACCATTGCATCCATGAAATTGAGATGTTCTGCGTTTTAGCAATTCCCAATGCTACCATGTTACCAGCAAGTCCAGTAAGGAACATAGTGGAGGTAACAATGTTCACTTCGTATTCATTAAAGACCAAGAATGAACCCATTTTTCTTTGAGTACCCTTCTTAGGATCAGAGCCCATTTCTTTGGACAAGTTATCAATAATTGGGTACATAATACCGTTAACCCGAGCATTATTACTTGGAATTCCAATTGCTAAAACAGTTTCAACCATTGATAATGCGTATGCCAGACCTAAAGTTCTCTTGCCAAATGTTTTAACAAAAAAGTAAGCGATTCTTTTACCCAGACCTGACTTAATAAAGCCAGCAGCCATGAACATACACATTGCAACCATCCAAGCAGTTGAATTACCAAATCCAGCTGTGACTTCGTCCATCTTAAAGATGCCAGTCAAAGTTGCAATTACGATAGCAATAATTGTAGTTGCCATCATTGGTAATGGTTTAGTAACACAGGCAATAATTGTCGCAATAAAAATTGCAAACAGATGCCATGCAGGAACACTAATTGCAGCAGGCTTTACCGGCGTTACTAGCCATAAGATGATGCCAACTGCTACTGGCAGCAGCCACTTTTTCCATTCAAATTTATCTAACATTATTTTTCTCCTTTATTTTTGGCTTTACCGATTGCTTGATTAACAGCTTCTACTAAGGCTTTAGTGGTAGTCGTTGCGCCTGAAATTGCGTCAACATCTGTCGAGTTTTGGTCAATTATTTGTTGAGGCAACTGCTTAATTGCAACTGCACCAATGCCTTCAGTTTCATGATTTTCAAGTACTTCAACATTGCTAATAGTCTGATCCTGATAAGTTACCCGAACCAAGACTTTACCACCAATTCCAGCCTCAGATGACCCTAAATATTGGTTAGCCTTAAGTTCAATCTTACTTTCACTTTCGTTATCAACTAAGTCATTAATTCGCGGTACTTGGTTAGTAAGTTCGACTTCTGCAGTGTCTGACAGCTGCGCTACATTTTCGCCGGCAATTTTGCCAAAAATCAAACATTCTGCTAAATTACCGCCACCTTGATAACGATTAGCACAGATACCACCCAATTCTCCAGCACTGTATAGGCGTTTAATCGGCTGATCAGCATTATTGAGAACTCTAGCTTGTTCATCATGTTGTGGGCCACCTTGAGTATTCAAAACAGCTGGAGCTAGCTTAATAGCATATACGGCATCATTTAAGTCAAAGCTACTCATCGTTTCTGGTGCCCGCTCAAATTCTAAGTCACGGCCACTATCTGCAAATTGATTGAACCGGGCAATTGTAGTAGTTAAAGTATCGGCAGGTAACTTCATTTTGTCTGCTAAAGCGGCTACTGAATTTGCCTTAATTAACTTGTCAAAGAAATTTTGATATTTTAAATTACCAGCTTTTTGTTCTTGAACAAATTTTTGATATTGTTGTTCATCAAAGACAAGCCAGGCATGATCATAAGCGTGTGGCAACAAGTAATCGCCATGTTGGAAAATATGTCCGTGGCGGAATTTTGCATCCTCACGCATAAATCGACTACCATCATCAGCTACGGCAATAATTGAACCTGATTTCACATTCTGCCAGCCACTGATTTGGCGACCACGCTGACCAGCTTCTTCTGCAATCACGTAGCTAGGAACTATGCCAAGGGATTCATAATTACTCATGTGCCACATCCTAGCACCAACTTCACCAGCCATCTTGATACCGTCACCCTTGTTATACAAAGTACCCAATGGGGTTAAGTGGGTAATGTGTAAGTAATCCTGTTGCATTTTATCGTTATTTTCAAAACCGCCGGTTGCAAGCACTACGCCCTTTTTGACATGAATATAGTACTGCTTTTCTTGCCGTTTAATTACAACCCCAGTGATTTCATCAGTTACTGGGTCTTGTAATAATTTTGTTGCCCTTGAATTTAACCAAATATCGATTTGATCTTTTCGCTGTAATATTTTCTGACGAATAACCTTCCACAGTCCCGCATCAAAATCACGATTATGAACTAAGGCAAAGTCAAATGTTGTTGCTCCTTGATATTCTGGATATTCACATAGCTGCTTCTTATTCGCTAAATGATCACCTGGCTGGAAATCCTTGGACCAAATAAATGGGTTTAGACCAAAGTACCTTTTAAAATATTTTGGCATTTCTACAAAGCCATCAAGGTAGACATCCATTGTCTTTTCGTCAACAGCAAAAGGTGCAGCTAATTCATGATAATAATCAGAAATTTGCTGACGATCATGAGCCATTGCGACGTGCTGAGCAGAATAACGCGTGTTGCCACCCTCATGGCCATATGGTGCAGCTTCAACTAGTAAAACTTGAGCCCCATTATCAGCTGCAAATCTTGCTGCAGTTGCACCAGCACCACCAAAACCTAAAACGATGACATCATAATCGCCATTCCATTTAGTATTTTCAGTTACTTTCACGATAAGACTCTTTTCTACTTCTTAATATTTTGCAATGCTTGCTTGACTGCATCCTTAAACGCTGCACTGGTTACACTGGCACCACTAAAGGCATCAACATCAGCTGTTTGCTTAGCTAACATTGCCTTTGTTAAAGCTGGAATAGCGCGACCACCAAGTGATGGTGTTTCTTTTTGTTGCAAGATTTCAATATCAGTAATCTTGTCATCACTAGCAGTTACCCGAACAATAATCGGAACATCATTAATCCCATTTTCACTGATGCCAATACCTTGATTTGGACCAGCTTCATAATCACTTGTCAAAATGTGAGCGTCAGATTGTAATTCTGGTGCCTTACTTGCATGACTAATAACTTCAAAGTCAATAATCTTGCGCTTTGGCCATGCAGCGTTTTCTCCCGCAATTTTTCCTGAAATTAATAAATCAGCAATACTGTTAGCACCAATATATTTAGTAGCAAAAATGTCACCTAATTCTCCAGCTTCATAAAGATGAGGAATTACGTTATTTGCCATATCAAGCACTTCACAATTTTCATTACGACGACCACCGCCGTGAGTATGCAAGATGTTATGGCGAATTGGAATTGCATAGTACGGACCTTCACCAAATGCGCGCATTGTTTCAATCTTCCGGTCTAAAACCATGTCACGTTCCATTTTGTCAGTGAAGAAATTAAAATCAGTAACTGCTTGTTCCAATTTAGGAGCCTTAATCTTTTCAGCTAATTCCGCAATTGAATCTGCCTTGATGGCATAAGAGATTAATTCCTTAATTTGATCAGCTTTAGCAGAATCATCTTCAGCAAGTTGCTCATATTGTTTTTGATCCATTACAATATGCGGATGATTTTGGTTAGGCAGCATAATCCAGTTACCGTGGTTATATTTATAACCGTGCCGATCTTCTTCATCTTCACGATAATAACGTGTACCGTCATCACCAGCCACAAAAATACTACCGTTAAATAGGCTCTTCCAGTTAATCATGTAAGCAAACTTTTCTCTTGGTTGACCTTCATTTAATGAAAAACCGTGTGAGTCATAATTGGACATGTGCCATAAACGAGCACCAGCCTCAACAGCAAGATCAATTCCCTTACCTTGGTTGTATAATGTCCCAATTGGTGCTAATGATCCTTGACCTAAAAAGTTTTGTACCATGTCTTGATTGTTTTCAAAACCACCACATGAGAGAACAACACCATTTTGAGCAGCTACATAACGAACTTGACCTTGGTGCTTAATTTGAACGCCCAAAATTGTTTTGGTTTCTGGATCTTGAATTAAGTGTTGAGCTGGGCTTGAAAACCAGACATCAATCTTATCTAATCTTTCGTAAACTTTTTTACGCAGTAATTTCCAGAAACCACCATTATACATCCCCTGAGTCATACTTTGTGAACGCATTGTTGACGCATGACGATATTCAGGATACTCACCCTCAGGTCTTCTACCTGTGTATTGAGCTTCTATACCGAAATATTTCTTTGAGTATTCCTTCATCTGCAAAACATTGTTGACAAAGGTATCTAAGTCCTTAGGGTCATATTTAAAGGGATAATACGTTTGCTTGTAATAT
Organism: Lactobacillus sp. ESL0677; assembly: GCF_029392875.1. Taxonomy (NCBI): domain Bacteria; kingdom Bacillati; phylum Bacillota; class Bacilli; order Lactobacillales; family Lactobacillaceae; genus Lactobacillus; species Lactobacillus sp. ESL0677. Next base: position 1,120,173 of record NZ_CP113946.1, read on the forward strand.
TCACGTAAGTCTTCAAAGTTATCACTCCACGCAAAAGCACCACCGGCATAACGAGTATTACCGCCCTCTTGGCCTTCAGGAGCAGCATCTATTAATAATACTTTGGCATTGTTGTCAGCTGCAAATCTAGCTGCACCGGCACCGGCACCACCAAAACCGACTACAATTACATCATAGACGGCATCCCATTTAAGAGTTGAATTGTAAAACAAAATAGTTACCTGCACTTTCATAAATCTATTAACAGAAATAAATATATCGTTTTCATAAACATAAATCTACTTTATTTTTAATTTAAATCGCTCCGGAAAGTTTCTTGTTATCCTTGATTTACCAACTGTTTATTGCAATTATTCAAGTGATTTAATATAATATAAAAAGATTCACTCATAAATAATATTTATTATTTTTTGTAAAAAAGGATTATCTCAAAATGAATGAAAAAGATTTAATTTATTTTTGTAAATTGGTTGAAAGTGGTAATTACACTACTACCGCGGCTTATTTTGGCGTTACACAACCAACAATCTCTATGGCTATCAAACGACTCGCAAAAAAGTTTGAAGACCCATTAATTGTTCAAAAAAATCGCAAAAGTAAGTTAATACTGACCAATGCTGGTGAATTACTTTATCAAAAAGCTAAAATCCTAATCCAAGATATTGCAAGTATTAATTACGATGTTAAACATGCCAGCGACAAAAAAATTCGGCTTGCCTTTTCTGGTGAAGCCGGAAGTTCTTATATTCCCGATATTATTCAAAAATTTTTCCAAGTAGGCCTAACTCACCTGCTTGACACTCATATTGAACGGTCAGCTGACGCTTTTTCTGATCTCACTAATGGTAAGGTTGATGTCGCAATTTATTCTTGGATGGTTAAAATTAACGACCCAGATTACTTTATCCATAACTTACAAAAGACAGAATTAGTAATCATTACTGGACTTGATGACCCGTGGAAAGATGTCCATGAAGTCAGCGCAGCCCAATTACGAGACAGACGCTTTATTGCCCGCGAGCGTGGTTTCTTAACTAGAGAATGTCTTGAGCAGGAAGCAAAATTAGGCGACTTTGCCCCCGACATTGTTTATACAGCAACCACAATGAAGTTAATGATTGACCTTGTAAAGCGCAACGTCGGTATTGCTCTAGCAATGGAAAGTAGTTTAAAAGACGTCACGGGAGTTCATATTGTCCGCTTGAATTCTGGACAAAAATTATGGGCATATATGCAGATTGCGATGCGCAAGAGTTTTGTACCAAATAAATACCAGCGTGAAGGTATTGAAATTTTACGTCATTTTAAACCATAAAAAATAAGCTATTCGGATTTGAATAGCTTATTTTTTATTTTATCTTATCTAAGACCAATGAATAATAAAGCAGCTAAGATACCACCAACGAATGGCCCAACAATTGGAACCCAGCTGTAAGCCCAATCAGAATTACCTTTATTTGCAATTGGTAATACTTGGTGAGCAAGCCGAGGACCAAAGTCACGAGCTGGATTAAGGGCGATTCCAGTAGGACCACCGAGTGAAAATGCAATGGCAGTGATCAAACTACCTGCAAGAATCGGATTTAATGCACCATCAACACCACTCTTGCTGAATGCGAGCAACCCGTATACTAAAACGAAGGTTGCTAACATTTCGGCAAAGAAGTTCCAGAAGTAATTTCTAATGGCAGGTGCCGTAGCAAAGCTTGTCAAAATCGCTTCTTGATCTGTTGTTTCTTTCCAGTGAGGATAAAACATTAACCACACTAAAATGGCGCCAGCAAAAGCTCCTGCAACCTCAGCAATAATATATGGCAAGACATAAGACCAAGAGAAACTGCCTGAAATTGCCATCGCCACAGCAACTGCTGGATTAAAGAAACCAGGTGTCAACCATTTAACAAAGTATACGGAAAAGGTAATTGCCATACCCCAGCCAAATGCAATGCCAACCCAATTAGCTCCACTAGCTTTTGACTTTTTTAGGCCCATATCTGCACAGACACCGTCGCCTAATAAAATCATCATTGCTGTTCCGACAAATTCACCAACTAATTGCATACCCAAACTATCATGTAACATTTTTAACTCCCAATCTTTCTAAATTAGTAATTGAATTATTAACTTCATATTTATAAATATTTGACATTATGGAAGCGCTTAATAAAAATATATAATATTTTTTCACAAATGTAAATAGAAAATTAACAAATATTTTTCGTTGCATAATTGTTGTTAAATCAATGAATTTATGATATGTAATTCATACTTTGTGAAATATATTGTGAAAAATATTTCATATATTTTAAACAATAAAATTACATGTATCTCATTAGCTCTTATGGCAATACACTGATAGCTATCTTGACTTTATTAGATATTTATTCGCTTAATTCATAAGTAAAAATTTATTTCAAAAAGCATAGTTTTGAAATACTATGTGATTTTTTGCTTTAACTAAAAAATTCCTCCAATAACCAGATATTGAGGGAATTTTTAATTATTTTCTTTTAAAAGTTTTGGATTTTATTAAGCGGCCAGTAGCGCAATACCACTTTACCAATTATTTTTTGCCTTTTTACTGGACCAAAAAAGCGTGAATCTTTTGAAATATCACGATGGTCACCCATTACCCAATAATAACCTTTGGGAACTTGATACGTAAAATTAGTTGTGAACGTTTGCCCTACTGCATTGTCGGCTTTTTTGTAGTTATTTTCGAGATATGGCTCCGGCAATAACTTACCATTAACATACATTTGATCATTTTTAGAAACAATCTTATCGCCAGGTAAGCCAATCACTCGCTTAACATAAGCTGCCCCTGGAACATCCTGTGCGGCTTTAGGCGCATATAACACAACAACGTCATTTCGTTTCAATGAGGTATGGCGCACGGCAATCAAGCGTTCATTATTTTCAAAATTAGGTTGCATCGATGCTCCATCGACACGATCATTTGAAATCACAAAAGTTAGTAATAAATAAAATATTCCTAGCATGACCGCCATCATGACAATCACTTCACGAAAGAAACTGCCCCAGCCTTCGTTATTTTTTTCTTTTTCCATCGGTTTTCCTCCTTATATTAATATTTAATATTATATACCTGAATAAATTATAAATAAAAAAACCTTTAGACAAACTTAACTTGTCTAAAGGTTTTCCAAATAGGATTGCTACTTATTTATTTAATTACTAAAAATAATAATGCTGCCAAGACACCACCGACAAATGGTGCAACAACAGGAACCCAGGCATATGCCCAGTCAGACTTGCCCTTATTAGCAATTGGGAACAATTGGTGAACCAATCTTGGTCCCAAATCGCGAGCTGGGTTAAGAGCAGCACCAGTTGAACCGCCCAATGACAGACCAATAGCACCTAATAATAAACCGGCAACTAGTGGATTTAGTCCAGGAGCAAATTGACTCTTACTGAAGGCCAATAAGCCAAAGACAAGCATAAATGTCCCAATCATTTCGGCGAAGAAATTCCAGAGATATTTTCTAATTGCTGGTTCAGTGGCAAAGGTGCCTAAAATGACATCTTGGTCCTCGGTTGCAGCAAAGTGTGGGTAGTATGTCAGCCATACGAGAATACCACCAACAAAACCACCGGCAACTTGAGCAACAAAGTATGGTAGAACAGAACTCCAAGGCAAATTCCCTACAAGTGCCATTCCCAAAGTAACAGCTGGGTTTAAATGACCCGGACTAAGCCAACTTACACAGTAAATCCCAAAGGCTAAAGCAAAGCCCCAGCCAAGTGTAACTGCAAGCCAACCAGCACCATTACCCTTTGACTTCTTCAAATTAACGACAGCACAGATGCCATCACCAAACAAAACAAGGATAGCTGTTCCTAAAAATTCTCCAAGCATCTGCATTGCTAAACTATCATGCATTCTTTTTTCTCCCTCACTTAAAGTTTCAAAGTATTAATTTTGACTTAATCAATGATAGCTTAACTTGTAAAGATGAAAAACATTTTTGCTTGAAAAACGGTAACTAGAAATTAAATTTCTTAGTCCTTGATAACTAATTCTTTGAGTTGATCTTCAACTTCCGTGCGGCCAACGCCAGCTTGAATCAGTGAGGCTGCTGTATAAGCACCCTCAATAAAGGCAGTATCATACAAATGAACGGTCTTATCTGTCATTTCAATGGCCATTTCCAAATTCATTTTGGCACTACCAAGGTCATAAAAAGCCATGATTTCGTCAGCTTGATTATCGGTAAAAGCCTTCATAATCCTATCCATACTGGTACCAATACTATCATCATTCGTGCCACCAGCAGTAGTAATTGAAACATTAGCTGCTACTTGATCCAATAACTTTTTTAAGCCACTTGCAATTTCCGGAACATGCGAAACTAAGGTGATTCCTAAACTCATAATAATCCCTTCGTTTCTAACATTGCTTCAAATAGGTAGCCACTTGATTGTGAACCAGGGTCAACATGTCCTCTTGACCGCTCACCTAAATATGAAGCGCGGCCCCTCCTAGCAACCATTTCCTTTGTAGCTTCTACTGCAGAAGCAATTTTTTCTGCGGTCAGATTACCAGTCTTGACGTCAGGAATCAGTGCAGTCCAAACGTCAACCATTGTCTTATCGCCTGACTTAGCACCACCACGTTTTTCAATTCCAGCTAAGGCCGCATCTAATAGTTCACTCAAATCAGTCGTTGAGCTGCTCTTTTTAGCCATTTCCAGAAAGGCAGTCCCATAAAGTGGTCCAGAAGCTCCACCGACAGTTGAAATCAAGGTCATTGCAATTGTTTTAAATGCTGCAGTAACACTAGCTGGTTTCTCAGCGAGCTTCTGGCTGACTGCCGCCATACCACGATTCATGTTAAATCCATGATCGCCATCGCCAATTGGGGTATCTAGGTCACTCAAAAATTGCTGATTAGCGGCAATTTTAGCCGTAAAATTATTCATCCACTCTGTTAGAGTATCGACAGTTAATGTCATTATTATGTTCCTTCCATTACCAAGCAATTGTTTCAACTGGCATCTTTAGTGCATCAAGCCACTTATCATCCTTTAATTCGAACATGGTCAGTGACAATCCTGCCATGTCAAGTGACGTCATGTAATTGCCGATCTTCATGAATGCTGGCTTAATCTTAAATTGCTCAAGTTTATTTAGTAAGTCATTGCTAAAAATATACTGCTCCATTAATGGCGTTGCACCCATTCCGTTGACAAGTACGGCATATTTATTACTGCCATCAAGGTGCATTTCATCATCCAGCTTGCTGACTAATTCTTCAACCAAATCCTTAGCAGGTTTGATTTTTTCCCGGCGATAACCTGGCTCCGAGTGAATACCTACACCAAACTCAATTTCATCTTCTTGAAGAACAAAGCCGGGCTTACCGGTTTCCGGGTTAGTCGCTGCAGACAAGGCAACAGCGATGGTTTTAATATTCGGTAAAACCTGCTCAGCCAATTCTGCAATCTCATCAAGGCTTGCGCCATTTTGAGCAGCAGCTCCCAGAATTTTATGCATCAATATTGTCCCAGCTACGCCGCGGCGTCCTTGCGTAAAAGTACTGTTCTCAACAGCAATATCATCATCAATCACGATTGATTTAACTTTAATGTCGTCCATTTCGGCTAAATCCTTTGCCATATCGAAGTTCATGACGTCGCCAGAATAATTTTTAATTATTAAAAAGACTCCCTGACCTTGATCGGCAGCCTTGATAGCAGCATAAATTTGATCTGGCGTTGGTGAAGTAAAGACTTCGCCGCAAACAGCAGCGCTCAGCATTCCTTTACCAACAAAACCAGCATGGGTCGGCTCATGTCCAGAACCACCACCAGTAACAAGACCAACTTTGCCTTTCATTGATTCCTTATCGGACCGCATAACTGCTTCAGCATCAGGAACTTTTTCAATAAATTGTGGATACGACCGAACCATCCCAGATACCATTTCTGGTACAACATTAGCAGGATCATTAATAATTTTCTTCATTTTAAGTCCTCTTTCAATTATAAAATTTAAACTTTATTACAATTCGATTATATCAGTTGGCGCTTTCATTAACTAATATATTATTATAAAAAAGCAGCCACTTAGGCTGCTTTTACCTTGGGAAAAACTAAGATAGTTAATACCACTTTAGTTGCTTAATAGTAACGCTAACTTACTAATTTTCTATCTGATTAACGACAACCACTTTTCCAATCATGTGACCACTTTGAACCATTTTATGTGCTTTACGTAAATTAGTAGCATTTATTGGTGCCAATGTTGTTGTAACTGTACTTTTAATCGTTTGATTTGCTAACAATGATGCAATCTGGCTTAAGATTTTCCCTTGACTTGCTTCGTTAACGTGATAGTAAGTTTTAGAAAACATCCACTCCCAAACAAAAGTTACTCGTTTACGGGTTAACTTTTGTAAATCAATCGGCTGCTTATTTTCCGTAATTGAACAAATTATGCCATCTGGCTTAATTATTTCAGCCATTTCATTCCAATGTTGGTCGATATTATTTAATTCAAGAATACAGTCAACGTCTTTAAAGCCAATTTTCTGCACTTCTTTACATAAATCTTTTCGATGATTAACGACATAATCAGCGCCGAGCTTTAAACACCATTGCCTTGTTTCTGGCCTCGAAGCAGTAGCAATTACTGTTAATCCTGCAAGGTGCGCCAATTGAATTGCAATTGACCCTACACCACCAGCACCATTAATGATTAAAATAGTTTTGCCCTTATTATCCAGTACATTAAAAGTTAACTGCATTTTTTCAAACAAAGCTTCATACGCTGTTAATGACGTTAATGGCATCGCCGCAACTTCTGCATCAGTTAATTCTTGAGGAACTTTAGCCACTATGTGCTCATCAACAAGCTGATATTCGCTATTAGAACCTGCTCTTTTTAATGCACCAGCATAGAAGATACGATCTCCTATTTTAAAGTTATCAACTTTATTTCCTATGCTAGTAACTACCCCTACCGCGTCATAACCAATAACTTTAGGCTGCTTTACCTTTTTACGTAATGATTGCCGAACTACTAGATCGACGGGATTAACAGAGACGCCTTCAACCTTTACCAATAAATCATGATTTGTTGGTTCAGGACAAGCCATATCAAATTCAAACAAGCTGTTATTATCCTCGATTGGCAAACTTTTAGTAAATCCTATTGCTTTCATCTTTCAAACTTCCTTTTTAAAAATTTATTTATAAAAAGTTTAAGCCACTTACTTTTTGTAATCAATAATGTAATTATAGTAAGTAGTTACAAAATTGTAATTAGTTTTTTAGAGGAATTGATATGACAAAAGCAAAAAACACCTATACTTGTAATAACGGTTGTCCAGTAGAAAGTACTTTGCAGTTTATCTCCGGTAAATGGAAATCTGTCATTATTTATCACTTAATTAAAGGAGATGCTACCCATTTTGGTGAATTAAGTAGAGCGATGCCAAGTTGTTCTACAAGAATGCTAGCATTGCAGCTTAAAGAGTTAGAAACTGATAACATCATCAGTAAAAAAGTTTATTCAGAATTTCCCCCTAAATCAAAATATTTTCTAACCGACTTTGGTCAAACCTTACAGCCAGTCATTTTAGCTTTAAACAAGTGGGGAAAATTCTATAATGAGCATGCTACTGCTAAAGACATGAATTAATTATTAAGTATTCCAATCAAAAAACCAGATCAGATTCTTCTAAAAAGAGAAATCCTGATCTGGTTTTAAATTTAATTGACTATAAAAATTCTATTTTCTAATTACTCGATACCTGTTAGTTCGGTCTTCACTTGGCGTTTCTGCAGCGTGACCAACTGCAACAATTACAGCAGTCGTAAATTCTGATGTGATGCCTAATTCTGCCTGTAAATCTGGGGCAGTATTTAAAACACTTGCTGCCATCATTAAGTAAACAGACCCTAAATTAAGGTTTGCAGCTTCCACCATAATGTTTTCAGCCGCAACTGAAGCATCACGCTCGCCAAAATGGCTATCCTTTTTGACATTAACAACAAATAAGAGTGGTGCACCATAGCAGGCATTGTTAGTTAACTGTTCAATTTTGGCTAACAGCTGCTCATCTTCTACTACCGTTACTTGCATAACCTCTGTTTCGTGCATCCCACATGGTGCTGCTTGAAAGGCCTGCAGTAATTGCTCAATTTCATCTTGGCTAACTTTTTCATCTGTATATTTACGAATTGCAACACGCTTTAAAATTGGATCTGACATTTTTAAACTTCTTTCCCAATTACTGATTTACAATTTTCCAACTCTTATGATTTAAATCTGACCACTTAACATAACCTGTTTCACTAACACCTACATACTTAGTGCCCTTAATTTTCTTAGTCTTAATGACAGGAATACGGGCACCCTTTTTGTAATAACTGTTAGTCCTTTTTCCCTTACTATTATAAATAAACGCACTACGCTTAGCTTTATAGCTAGCTACTTTAAAACTTTTAACATTATTAGCGTTAATATATTGATTCTTCTTATTGTTAATTTGCAATAACGATTTGCCTTTAACAGTTACCATTCCAGTAATTGTTACAATCGTATTTTTCTTTAACGCACGCTTCTTAACACGCTTTCCAGACTTATTATAAACATAAGAATTACGTTTCAACTTAACGTTTTTTCCAAGATACGAAACAGCAACAGTACCATTACTTGTTCCATTATCAGGCTTGTCGCTACTTGCAGGTTGATTAGTATCAGTTGTCCCTGTTGTTGCTGGCTGCCGATTTGAATTATCTGTAGCGGTAGTTGCAGGCTGGGTAGCTGCTTGGTCGGTAGTAGCTGCTCCTACTTGAGTAATGTTAAAACCAAGCGACAAGGAGACTGCACATATTAGGCCTAACAATAATTTCTTCTTCATATTTCCACCTCATGATGTATTAATTTTTCTTACAGTTTATTTTACTACATTAAGATTATAATTGCCTACGATTACAAGAAATGTAATGATTTGTAATTTATCTTCAAGCACTAAATGATAATGTTTAGATTTAAAACTAAATAATCTATAATAAATACTATGCAAATTGTTATTTTTAGAAAGGAATATATGAAAAATACAAGTGATCAGCCAATTGAAATTCTAGTTACTATCGATCAAAACTACATTAAGCCACTTGAAGTGATGATGTACTCGCTCAAACTTAATAATTTAGGGCAAAAAATACGAATTTGGATAATTTATGACAATATTAGTGATCCTGCACTAACTGCTTTAAAAGATTTTGGCCAAAAGATCGGCTTTGAAATTAAAGCATTAGCAATGAATGCCGATTTTACTTTTCCAGAATCATTACTCAACCTGCATGATTACCCACAGGAAATGTATTTTCGCCTATTATCTGGCAAAATCCTGCCTTCCAGCCTGCACAGAATTATTTACCTTGATCCCGATATTTTGGTCATTAATTCAATTAAACCGTTATGGCATTTGAATTTAAAAGGTAAAATGTTCGCTGCAGCTGCTCATGAGGGATTAACGGACATCATGAGTTCAATTAACAACATTCGCTTGGGAACAACGACTGAATATTTTAATTCCGGTATTATGCTAATGGATCTGGACCAAATGCGGCAAAAGGTTAAACTTGATGATCTGACGGCCGCAATCAATCAGCACCATGATACCTTGATTTTGCCTGATCAGGACATTTTGAATTATTTATACGGCGAAGATATCCTTAAAATTCCTGAAACAAAATGGAATTATGATTCCCGCGCCTACCCTGTATATTTAACTAGAAGTACTGGTGATTTTAACCTTGAATGGGTCATGCAAAACACAGCCATTCTCCACTTTTGCGGTAAACCTAAGCCATGGCAAAAAGAAAACCATTCACGCTTTAAGGCACTTTACCTAAATTATCAGCAAATGACCAACAAATTAACAAAAGTAAAAAAATAATTTGCACAATCGCAATTTTTCTATTGAAGGTCAGCTTAACTGTGCTAAAATAATTAAAGTTGCTGAATATCAAGCGACACAACGCATTACGTGAATAGCATGACGATTGTCTGCAATCAATGTGTTGACCGTTTTATAATTTTTATAGAAAAGAGAAGATACATTATGGCTTCAATTAACAAATCTGAACTTACTAAAGAAGTTGCAGCAAAGACTGGCCTTAAGCAAAAGGAAGCTGAAGAGGTTATTGACGCTTTCATCGACTCAATCAAGGATAACTTGACAAAGGGCGAAAAGGTACAAATCATTGGCTTCGGTTCATTTGAAGTTCGTCAACGTGCAGAAAGAAAAGGTAGAAACCCACAAACTGGTAAAGCCTTAACTATTCCTGCTACTCAAGTACCTGCATTCAAGCCTGGTAAGGCATTGAAGGATGCAGTTAAATAATCTTTTAACTTAAAATATAAAAGACCAGCAAGCAACCTGCTTGCTGGTCTTTTTTTAACGGCTTTGGTGGTTTAGCTTTTTAGCAAAGAAATCACCGACAATTTGGACAATAAAAATCAAAATAATTACGAGCACCGTTGCCACTAAGGTGACATCATTATTAAACCGGTTATAACCATAGGAAATGGCCGTGTTACCTAAACCACCTGCACCAATGGCACCAGCCATAGCAGTTAACCCAATTAGACTGATAATTGTAACGGTCGATACCCGAACTAGTTCGGACCGTGCTTCATTTAGATAAATACTAAAAATTATATCCCAGATAGTTGCACCTAGACTTTGTGCTGCCTCAATTTTTCCTTGTGCCACACTCTCTAGTGCAACTTGTACTTGCCGCGCATAAAATGGAAATACACCCAGAGTTAATGGTACTAACGCAGCTTTCATTCCAATTTGCGTTCCCACAATTTTTTGCGTAACTGGTGCGATAAAAGCCAGCAAAATAATGAATGGAATTGCCCGAAAAATTGAAACTACTTTATCGCAAATATTAAACCAAAATTTGTTTGGGCGAATGCCGTCATCTTTGGTTAAAACAAGAACTACACCAAAAACAATTCCTAATATGCCACCAAAGATAGCTGACCAAAAGGTCATAAAAAGAGTTTGAACAATACTGGTGCCCCAGCCTGCATCTCCACTCCAACCAAGTTGAACAACATTTGGAAACACACTACTAAACCAACTACTCATACAAATTCCCCTTTTCATCAAATCTGGTTAACGATACCTGCTGCTCTTGTAAGAAGGCAACTGTTTCCTGCTGCTTTTCACTATCGCCTTTGATTAATACCAACAAGGTACCAATTGGCTCGTCATCAAGCAATTCCACATTGCCGTAAAGCATACTGACTTCAACCCCAATTTCACGATAAAGGTCGATGACAATTGACTTGGTTACATTAGCTACACTATAAATTAATTGATAAATCGCTTCGTCATCATTTAAATGATCTAAGTGTAACATCTCTAAGGTATTGATAACTTCAAGTGACCCGCCAACAAAGCTCTTGGTTAAGGACATCTGCGGATGCAAAACAACATCACGCAACTTACCCTTTTCAACGATTTTACCTTGCTCCATGACGGCTACTTTGTCACAAATTTTTTTAACAGCATCCATTTCATGAGTGATTAAAACAATCGTTAAATTCAACTCTTTTTTAAGTTTTTTTAATAGAGCTAGAATTTGTTGAGTGTTTTGCGGATCTAAGGCACTAGTTGCCTCGTCTGAAATCAAAATGTCTGGTTCATTAGCAAGTGCCCGCGCAATAGCAACACGTTGCTGCTGCCCCCCGGATAATTGCACCGGATAAAAGTTTGCCTTATCCTTCAAGTCAACCAAATCAAGCAAGTGTAATGACTTTTCTTCTATTTCCTTATCTTTCAACCCAGAATGCTTCAGAGCAAATGACACATTCTCAAGGACAGTTACTTCATTTAAAAGATTGAAGCTCTGGAAAATCATGCCAATTTTTCTGCGAGCCATTTGCAATTGCTTGTTTGCGATAATTTGCTTGCCATCCTTAACAAAGTCTGTACCGTTAACTTGAATATCACCCGCAGTTGGCTTTTGCAAAAGGTTAATTGTTCTAACCAAGGTAGACTTACCAGCGCCAGAAAAACCAACGACGCCGTAAATATCACCCTTTTCAACTTCTAAATTGACATCTTGCACTGCATGAACAATTTTTCCTTTCTTATCTGGAAAATCTACATTAACGTGCTTTAATTCGATAATACTCATGAACAATCTTCCTTTACTAAAACTTGATATCCCAAGCTGGTATTGTAGTTTTCTTAAAATACTTCTTAATTAACTTTTTGGTTTCAGCTGTTTGGTATGATTTAACAACTGCTTGATAATCTTGATTATCCTTTTCGTCTTTGCGGGCACAAATGATATTGACCCATTGCAGCGAATCCTTGTTAAGAGGCTCAACAAAGATTGTTTGCTTTTCGCCAAGACCTGCAGGTGTCGCAAAAGTATTATTAACAACTGCCGCGTCAACACTATTAATTACCCGACCACACTGATCGGCGCTAACTTCCTTGATTTTAAAATGATGGGGATTATTGACAATATCCGCAACGGTTAATAATGATTTGTGGGGACGTAATTTAATTAATCCCGCATTTTTGAGGACAATTAATGAACGTGATTCGTTAGTGGTATCATTAGGTACGGCAATTGTTGCACCATCTGGCAGCTGACTAAGCTTGTGGTACTTCTTGGAATAAAGTCTAATTGGGGAAATTTGTGTCCGCGCAATAGCAACGATATTACCACGATTAGCCTTGTTCCAATCTTTTAAGAAAGCATAGTGTTGAAAGGCGTTCAAATCAATATCACCATTCTCTAATGCTTTATTGGGTTGGTTAAAATCAGTAAAATTCTTTATCTTAATAGAAACGTTATACTTTTTCTTGGCTAAAGTAGCTGCATGATCCCAAATGTCCTGGTCGGCCTTGGTCATACTTACCACTCCGACTGTTACAACATGATTCTGCGTCTTAGGCTTATTCAAACCGGGGCCAAGGCCGAACCAAGCGGCAACAACTACAACGACGGCGATAATTATCCAAATAATGAAATTTCTTCGTTTTTTGTTACTCATGATAATTTTTCCTTTCTATTTTAAGGTAATGTCCCAAGCAGCAACCTCCGTGTTGCCGTAATACTTCTTATATAATTTCTTAGTTTCTTCTGTTTGGTAAGACTTCACAACGGCTTGATAATCTTTATTATTAGTCTGGCCTTTCTTAGCACAGATAATATCAATCCATTGTTGTGAATCCTTGTTAACTGGTTCAACAAAGATTGTTTGCTTCGTACCTAAACCAGCGGGACCAGAAAAGTCATTATTTACAACTGCGGCATCAACTGAGTTGATTACCCGACCACATTGTTCAGCACTGATTTCTTTAACCTTTAAATTACGTGGGTTTTTAACAATATCAGAAACTGTAACAAGGCTTTTACCCTTGCGTAAGCCGATTAAGCCCGCATTTTTTAAGACAAATAGGGCTCGCGACTCATTAGTTGGATCATTTGGTACGGCAATTGTTGCGCCATTAGGTAATTGCGTTAACTTGTGATACTTCTTAGAATACAATCTAATTGGTGCGATATAAGTTTTGCCAATTGGAACTACACCGCCATGATTAGCCTTATTCCAACTTGCCAAGAATGAATAATGCTGAAAGGCATTCAGGTCAATGTCACCATTCTTTAAGGCTTTGTTTGGTTGATTATAATCAGTAAAGTTTTTAATCTGCACCGTTACACCATATTTCTTCTTGGCCGTCTGTTTAACATGCTGCCAGATAGCCTGCTCAGGCTTACTTTCACCAACCACACCAACAGTTACAGTGTGCGAGTTTGAGTTATGGTGCAATCCTGATCCAAAACCAAACCAAGCAGCAATAATTATAATAACAGCAACTAGTATGCCAATAATTAATTTGCGACGTTTTTTATTACTCAACGACCTTTACCTCCAAAATTGCAATAAAAAAGCATCCGTCCCAATCAAGGACGAATGCTCGTGTTACCACCTTTAAATTGTTTATTACTCACGTAATAAACCTCACTAGCTATCAAACAATAGCTTGCAAAGATAACGGATGCAACTCCGCCATTAGCTAAATATCACTAACAGTCATCATTTCAAGCCCATGTTCGCTATTACTTAACTGCTGGCTCTCACCACCCTGCCAACTCTCTTTATTGTTAAGAAAAATAATTACTCTGCTTTTCAAGATGTATTAATTATTTAATTGTTTATTAATTTAACATTCAAATTAATCTCTGTCAACCCCAGAATAAAATTTATTTATTATGAATTTTTTTGAAAGCCTTAATCTGAACCATATGATAACGACCAACGCTATAAGTTACAATTGCCATACCAATAACTTGCCACCAAAAATTATGGTTGGCTGTTTCTGCTTGAATTAAGCTGCTAATTAGAACAATAACACAGATTAAGAAAACTACACCAGACCAGATAACTTGCTTCATTTTTAGACTTCCTTTCGCATATAAGTTAAAAAAGTATACGGATATTTATCTTGCCCATTAGGGGTATGCTTTACTTTTTTAATCAAATTAAATTGTTGATAATCAAGAGTTGTCATCACTGTATCGCCAGCAAACGTAGCATCAATTACGGTCCTTTCAAGAACATCAACACGCTCTTTTAATGCAGCAAAAACGGAATTACCGCCAATTACGCTGACTTGCTCTTGCTCATGAGCAGCAACCCAATTATTCAGTGCAATTAATGAGTTTACCATGACAACTTGCTTATTTCCTGCATATTTTGCAATTAATTGCTCATCTTTAGTTAAGACAACATGCAGCCGTTGCGGTAATAGTCGCGGCAAACTTGTAAAAGTTTTTCGTCCCATAATTATTGGATGGCCAATTGTTATTTCCTTGAAGTGCTTCATATCCCCCGGCAATTGCCATGGTAAATTCCCATTTAGACCAATTTGACCTTTTTGATCTTCTGCCCATACAAAAGTAATCATCTATTCACCTCTACCTTATTATACGGTTTATTTAACTTTAATTGTTCTTTAAGGTCTCAGCTTGACCAATTTTATCGCTATTTGAAGTTTAATTTAACTTTCATTTTAAATTAGCGGTTAAAAATTAATTCAGGAATTATAATGGGCAATATGCTATAGTTAATAGGAAAAATTTAATTAAGGAGCAACAATAATGACTAAAAAAGACGATAAAAAGACGGCTGAAAATTTCAACAAAATGAAGGTTGCTGAGGCAAACCTTGTCCGTAGTTTGCAAGCAGTTGTTAAAAATCCTACCAAAGAAGAAGAATTAAGCGACGACATTTTTGCGGATCATAAGACATGGCTGCAAATAATTATGCCAAACTATTCCCCTGAAATTCACTTAGCATTAGTCAATGACTATGAAAAAGAAGCTCGCTACAAGTCATATTACGATGATAAGGCTGGTAAAGGTGCAACCGCAATTTTAGTCAAAGTTGTCAAAGAACATTTAGCAAAATAAAAGGTGAATTTCTTCAGTTAATGAAGAATTTCACCTTTTTTGGTTGGCTGACATAGCAACATTGAAAATTGAGCAAATTAAAATGCACGATACCAGAAGAATATCGGAATCGTGCATTAATAATATGGATTTAAAAATATCTAACTTTTACGTCACTTTTCAAACTTCTAGTAGACATTTTTGTATTTTGTTTAAACACGTAAAATTATTTCTTATAAACAATTTTACCGTCAGAAATCGTTAAATCAACTTTAGCATAGCGAATATCCATTGGATCAATCTTAAATAAATTACGGTCAAGAACAATAACATCAGCTAGTTTTCCTGCATCAAGGGTCCCCAAATCATCTTCAAAAGATTCAGCATAAGCTGACCACTTGGTATGTGCTCTCAAAGCTTCTGCTAAAGTAACAGCATGTTCATGGAAATAGCCTCCGTCTGGCTTACCTTCATTAGGTTCACAACGTGTAACCGCTGCGTAAATTGTCCACATAGGATTGACTGAATAAACTGCAGGAAAATCAGAACCAAAGCCCAAATGATTGCCTGCATCTAAAATCTCACGATACGGCCAAGTATGAGACAACCGTTCTTCTCCAATACATGGCAGGTATCCTCCACTCATAAAGTCACCGGTACAATGTTGCGGTTGAACACAGCACATAACGTTTAACTTCTTTAAACGATCAATATCATCTTGACGAATCATGTCAATGTGTTCAATTGAATTATGCAATTTTAATTTACCAAATTTATTTTGAGCATATTGATATGCATCAAGAGCCATTGTACTTGCTTGGTCACCAATTGCATGAATCTTAACTGGTAAGCCTGCCTCTTGCGCTTCTAAAACATATTTATTCAGCTCATCCTGCGTTAAAGAAGCATCTCCTTTAACACCAGGATCATTATCATATGGTTTACTCAACAATGCAGTATGAGCTTCAACCACACCATCAAGAACTTGCTTTAAACCAGCAACTCTATGTTTATCAGTATGATATTTTTTCTTTAATTCCAAAGCTCCTTTAACGTCTGTTAATGACGGGAACGAACTTATTCTGGTAGTTAATTCACCACTTTGTTCTAATTCGTCAAAAATTTCAGGAATATTATCATTAGTTAATCCTGACGGATAGACATCTGCCACAGAAGTCATTCCTAATTCACGAAAATGCTTTAAACATTTCAACAATGATTGTTTTAATGTTGGAACATTTAAAACCTCGTCCATCATTGCCTTGGTTGCAGGTGGCTCATATAAAATTCCATTTAATTCACCATCATCATCGTGACCGTAAATTCCACCTTGAGGATTTGGTGTATCCTTAGTAATTCCAATTTTGTCGAGAGCAACTTGATTGCACCAAACGGAGTGTAAATCAAATGAATTTAGACATATTGGACGGTCTAAGTTTAAAGCATCCAATGATTTCTTTGAAGGTGTATGCGGATTATCCCAAACTTCTGAATACCAACCGGTACCATAAATCCATGGATTATCAGGATGTGAAGCCGCAAAGTCCTTAACCATCTGTACACATTCCTCTTCACTCTTGCAATCCATCATTTGTATACAAAAATCTGGATCATTCTGAACGGAGCCTAAAGAAATATGCATGTGCGAATCATTAAATCCAGGCATTATTAAATGATCTCCACAATTAATGACTGTTGTATTTTCATCAACGTAACCAGTCATTCTTTCAAGTGGAACAACCTTTAAAATCCGATTACCCTTAATTAATACACAGCCAGATTTAGGTTCATCATCATTGCCAGTAAAAATAGCTGTTCCCTTTAAAATATAGTCTGCTTTTTGTTGTGTCATAATCAAGTCTCCTTAGATCATTTTTTAGCTTTACTACCTAATTCAGGTAAAACCAAAATACAAATAACTGATAAACCAAAAATTAAGGATTCAATACCTAAGTTCTTAGCATAATCATTGCCAGCAACCATTGATACTAAAATTGGAATAATGTATGAAATTAGCATTGAAACTGTACCAACAATACCACCGGCACTACCAGCATATTTTTCTCCAATTTCAGGAAATTGAATTGGCATTGCTTGAACAATTGGTCCACTAATAGCTGTGAAGAAGCCATTAATAACTAACATTGCCCATAGGAAAAAGCCTGCAGGAGTATACCAAGTAAAGTACATAACAACTGCACCAATTAATGTAGTAACCGTCAAAAATAATTTATAACGACCAATTTTATTGCACATTGCTGGTCCAATCAATGAACCAAAGAAACTACCAACTGTAACAATTGCTGACATTACACCAGCTGTAGAATTACTAATATGTTGTCCTAAATTTAAAGCTTGAGGTAAAAAGCCGGCATAAGCTGTCGTAGATGCAATACCTAAACCTGCACAAATTGAAACAATCCAAGTATTTTTACTTTTAATTGCAACTTTTAAATATTTCATAGTTGGCTCTGCAGGCGGTAAAGATTCTCCTTTTGGAGTATCTCTAACAAAAACAATCCAACAAATTGATAAAACTAACAAAGAAACTGATGAAAACATGTAAGCAGAATTAACTGTTTTGAACCACGAGCCAGTAATTTGTGAAAGTGTAATTCCTAAACATGATGCAGCATAAAACACACCCATAGCCGAATCAGTATCTTGCTTAAACCAAGTACCCAAAACTTTTATTAAATTAGCATTTAATAAAGCAATAAATATCCCGCTCAATAAAAGCATAATCATCATCATTGCAAAATTTTGAGCAATAAACCGTCCAAATGCACCAATTACAGATAAGATACATCCTACTGTAATAACTTTTTTCGAGCCAAATTTATCGCCAAGTGATCCTGCAGGGATACTCAAAATAACCGCTACAAGCATTGGTGCCATTAACAAACTAGAAAATTGTGCAGTTGAAATGTGTAATTGTGGCATAATTTCAGTAGCTAAAGCTGAAACTTGAAACTGAATATAATTTGCAATTAAGCACAATAAACTAACAATAGTTAAAATTACCCAGCGATAACTTGGTAACTTTTGTTCTTTCATTCTCGTTCTCCTTTTTACTTACTTAAATTGTAAAATTTTTACATGATTAAATTAGTAAAATTAAGAGCTAGATACAATCAACTTTGGTTGTAAATTTAAGGTTTCGCCTAATTTAAACTTTAGTATGAGATAATAAAAATGCCTTTAAATCAAGGATTATCTTAATCTAAAGCCATTTTTATTATTTTTCTTCTTTGTATTCCATAAATACATGCATTAATTGACTACGTCGGTCAACTTCTAATTTTTTGAAAATACTGTAAATATGCGATTTAACAGTACCAACAGAAATGAATAATTCATCTGCAATTTCTTGATTTTTCTTACCTTTTAAAACTAAACGTAAGATTTCTGATTCCCTTTTAGTCAGTTTATAATATTCGCAAAATCCTACGACTTGACTATCTTCACTGGCAACTTCTTTTTCATGTATCATTGCCTGATACTGATTCATTTTATGCTGCAGCAGTACTTCAAGCTGATTTTTATTAGCAATATCTTCTTCTTGTCTAGCAAACCAAATAATTAAAAGTGAAAGAATTACAGAAAAAAGATCTTCACTTAATCCTATTACTTTCATATAACTAAGCAATCTCTGCACTGCTATCGAATTCAAATGATACAAAGCAAAGTAAACAATACCTTCAATACACGATAAAGCCATAAATAAGGCTGTAACAAACACTACTTTATTGTAAAGAAAATCATTTTTTGTTTGTTTTTGTCTTTTTTGAGCATAAAAATAATAAAAAATACATAATACAAAAATGCCAGCATCTTGTATACTTCTCTGCCAAACCACTGTTTGGTTATCATTATAAAAATAAATTACGTGAATAATATCCAAAATTACTACAGAAATGATAGGTAAATAAAAAATTAGTTTAGGTTTTTGGGATAACATTTTAGCTACCAATTTAACATACAGATCTCCTGCAATTAAAAAGAATAAAACTCTTGCAAGGTAATAAGCTCGATCAAAAATATTTAACCCACTGTTAGTTGCTTTAAGTAAATCAAATGAGAATGCAAAAGTACTATCAATTATTAAAATGACAAATAATAATTCTACATAATAAAAAAGATTATTATTTGTTATTTTATAAGCATAGCTTGCAACGTTTATCACCCATAAATATAGAATAATAAAGGCAATATTATAAATATAAATAAAAATTTCTTGCAAATTAATTTCTCCCATTCTATGCAGTATTATTTTGCAAAAATCAATAAATATTATCTTGAGTCTACCATAAATAATTTTATTACTTCCGTTATTTTAAAATTCCTCATAAAATCTATGATAGCGCTTTTCAAAGTAAAAGTATACTTGCTCTGTTTTTGGCTGAAACAAATCATATAAAAAATATTCACGGGAAAACTTCTAGTGGACATTTTTATATTTTGAAATACTGATTTTTTTGATTAAGCAAAGTTATAAACCTGTTTAACTGAGTATCTAACTGATTTTACTTCGTCTACATAATTTTGTAGCTTTTTACCAATTGCAATAGCCGTTACTGGAACAAAGCACCTAGGGTCTAAATCAAAGGTTTCTACTCTACAGCTTTCTTAGGATCATAACAGTGACTACAAGCTATAAGCATAAATTGCATAACAGCTAGAGAACCATCAATTGAAGAATCATTACCAATGTATCGTAATCTGCGTTCTCATATAAAGTTAAGAATATGTTAAATACTTCATCAAGTTTAGCCTTGTCAATTTGTCTATTATGATATGCTTTGGTCCATAGATCACGATAGGACTTAAATGCCCAAATAATAATACCATTGCTGAACACGTTTCAACTTGTGGCATATTAAATTTCATAAAGTATTTCTTCAAATTCCTCATATAAAACTTCAACTTCTGGGTCAAAAAATCTTTGAGATTGACTTTGATTGCAATATCTTTAAAAACAGTTTTATTATCAATAAAATTAAATTATTTTCGAATCAAGTAGACTAAATTGCTTTTAATTCATAAAATGGTAGTTCAACAAAAAAGCAGTAGATCGATATTCTTGCAAATACTGAATCGCTGCTTAGTTTATATTTTATGACTATTAAAAGTCTCTATTTGAATTAAAGAGTTTCAATATACTTTTGAGCATTCATTGCTGCATGACGACCTGAGTTAACATTATGCGCGCAAGCGGAGCCACCTAAAGTAATTGTATAAACATTACGGTATTGCATCGTACTGTCTACTCCTGAAACATAAAGACCTGGAATTTTATCAAAATTATCACGAATAACTTCAAACTTACGGTTTGAGCCAATACCACCAACACCAATAAGATTAGATGGATCCAATCGGGCAATATAAAATGGTCCTTCATCCAAAGCCACTAACATTTCTTTTTCTTTGTTAAATTCTTCATCTTTACCATTAGCACAGTAAGAATTATACTTTTTAATTGTTTCAATGAAGTCAGCAACCGGTAAGCCAACAGCTTTGGCCAAGTCTTCAATCTTGTCTGCCTTAAATAAAGAGTTACCATCATTTGTTTTAACGGCTTCGGCTAAAATTTTATCGGCACCATCTATTCCTTTAGTTATCATATCGTAAATCTTTTGACTAAATACTTCATAAGTAACTTTAGTAGACTTGATTGCCATTCTTTGGTAAAGCAAATTATATTTCTTAACATTTTCATTTACCAATCGGGCACCGTCCTGGTTAACGAACACAACCGGACCACCTGATGGTAGTGACATGAAACCATTAATTGGGTCAATATACAAATGAACACCTTCGTGTGGTAGAGCTTGAATATAATTCATCATGAATTCTGCCGATTCCATAAGCATATCTTTAGCGCCTAACGACATTGCCATCATGTAACCATCACCGGTATTACTTGGCATTGAGCAATAATGCAGATTTTTTGTCTGCCAACCTTGTTTTCTAATTAATTCTGGATTATGACCAACACCACCGGTAGCTAGTAATGTGGCTTTAGCATTAATCTGTGTTACCTTACCAGTTGCATTACGAATATATGCTCCAGTTACTTTGTCACCATCATACATAATTCCAATAGCGCTAGAATTCAAAACGAAATTAATACCCAATTCATCCGCACGTTTCTTCATATAAGGAACATAGCCCTCTGAGGCAAAACCGCCCTTAAACCAATGAAATGTTGGAAAAGCACAGGTACCGTGGTAATCATCAACATTAGTTAGTTGAACTCCCTGATTTAACAGCCAGCTAATATTTTCGGCAGAATTATTAACTAGATCGACCCAGAAAGAACCATCTGTTCGATATTGAGCAAGCTCCTGTTCACGAGCAATGATCTCCTCTTTTTCTGCATGAATACCTGCCTTTTTTTGCATATCAGTATTAATGCCAAAGATACCTTCAACACCACCACCATTACCAGCTACAAAACTGTTTTTTTCAATTACAATAGTTTTCATTCCTAGTTCACCAGCTTGTACAGCAGCTGCTAAACCCGAAATACCGGCTCCTAAAATCAAGAAATCAGTTTCTTTTATCTGATCGATCTTATCTGGTTTACTACACCAATTTTGATATTCTGATTTCTGCTCTAACGTTGAATTATTTTTATCAACTTCTTTTGAATTATTTGTTGTACCATATTCAAATTCTTTAGGATCACCACCTGCTTGCTTAATAACATTAGCAACTGCGTCTATTAACCCTTTACTTGAATAAGAAGCACCAGTTAAAGTATCAACAGCCAAAGACTGGTCTAAAATTATCTTTTGCGGAATTTGAGAAAATACCGCATCCTCAAGACTATTAGGAACTATTTCCTTATTTGCAGTTATCTTTTTAATTTGATTATCGGCAATCTCAACTTCTATATCAGTTGAATTATTTTCATAACCAGCTGCAGCAATTTTATATATACCTGACTTCAATTTTTCCATTATGAATTTCTCCTTTTTTTAAATTCATGTTAAAAATATCACTTAAATTAACAACAGTGAAATGAAATAGTATTATTATTAATAAAAGAATTTTATTAATAATGGAGAAAAGCCCATGAATACTGAATATTTAAAATTGTTTCTCAACCTTGCCGAGACGTTGAATTTTTCACAAACAGCCAAGAATGTTAATTTAACACAACCTGCAGTAACACATGCAATCAATAAATTAGAACAAGATTTAGGCTTCAAATTATTCAACCGCAATAAAAGAACTGTAGAACTAACCGAGGGCGGAAAAATTTTACACGAAAATGTTCAATCAATTCTTGTTAAATTAGATGCAACTATCCAAAGCGCACGAGCTGCAGAAGAAAAAGAGTTTTCTTCCCTTGCTATCGGCTATACTAGCACCTATTACGAAATTCAAAAGTTTCCTGAATTAATTAAGCAATTTAATAAATTGCATCCCGATTCTCGTCTATACCTAGAAAATTTTGACCATAATGTTTTAAAACAGCATTTATTAAGTCAACAGTGCAATGTGATTTTTTCCATGCAAGATATTATTAATTCACAGAACATTAAGTTTATCCCGTTAATCAAGGGACAGTTTGCATGTATAGTGCCTAACAAAAATCATCTTGCTAACCATAAATTGTTGAAAATTACCGATTTAAAGAATGAAACTATGATTTTCTTTAATGCTAATATTTGTCCTCCACGACAGTTCAAGCTTCAACGCTTAATTAAAAAAATATGTCCCAACGCAAATTATTTATATTCTGATTCAGTATTACTCTCTCATACCTTTGTAAAGGGTAATCTTGGCATTGCTATGATGGTAGATTTAGCTAGTGTTAAAGATTCTCCTGATTTTAAGGTCATTCCTTTAGAATATCCAGATGAATTTCCTTATGTTTACGGACTCTCTTTTCTAAAAAACACTATTAATCCAACCATTAAAGATTTTGTGCCTTGTGTTACAAAGTATTTTATCTAGCGCTTATTCACAACCAACTATCAAATTTTTATAATTACTATTAATAAAATAAATCCAGATATTCATTTTGTGCAGTTCAAATTCTAAATATACAAATCTAGTAGCTCTAATATTTTTATTAACTTAGATACTACACTCATATCCGTCAATAATAATGCAATACTTTTTACCAAAGCAAAAGAACATTGCTAAGTAGCAATGTTCTCTTTTTTTATCTATTAAATTTTTGAATACTCTATACACTCTAATAAAGGTTTATTCTCCTTTAAACGTACCTGCTTCAACTTGTTTAATAAAGTCAGCAACGTGCTTGTAATAGACATCAGGATTATCTACCATTTGGTGATGGCCGGCATCTGGTGTTGTCACTAAACGGGAATTTGGAATCTCCTTCTGCATAATTTTTGCAGTTTCTAGTGGCATTGTATCTTCTTCACCAAAAGTTAGCAAAGTTGGCATCGTAATTTGTTTCAAATATTTTCTAAAGTGCCAATCCTTTAATTTACCAGTGACTACGAATTCATTATCACCTTGAAAAGTATGATAGACAGGCAAGCCACCAATTCGCTTAATGTGATACAACTTGCATGGCTGACGTCGATCCAGAAAGTTAATATTCAAGATTTGGATGTCTTCGCGATAGCGCGGATTGGCAAAATCATGGTTATCTTCACATTCACGCATAAAGTTAATTTCTGTTTGCGGTAAAATCTCTTGTCTGCGTCGATTAATTGAGTCGATATAATCATCAATTTCATCAACCATTGAAGAAATAATCGTACCTTTAAGGTGAGAACCGTATTTTACAGAATATTCTTGTGCAAGAAGTCCGCCCCAACTTTGACCAATTAGATAAAAATTGTCTAATCCCAATTTATCTCGAACTTCGTCAACCTCATCAAGAAAGTATTCATAAGTTAGATACTTTTCAGCAATTTTAGGGTCTGAGTAGTCGGGTTGGTCAGAGTATAGTGAACCTAATTGATCATACATCGTTACCTGAACACGTAAGCCTTGCTTGGCTAATTGATCCGCAGCATCTTCCCAATATTCATGATTACCACCAGGACCTCCATGTAACGCAAGCAAATGAATATCGCCCTCACCTTGCGTACTAGTCCATAAATGATACCCATTATCTAATGTGATAATTTTTGATCCAGTTTTCATATTTTCTCCTTGTATATTTAATAATTATTTGATATATCCTACCTTGTACCACAACGGCTGGTAGTTATTTGTGTGTGACGGCTTTAATGAGTAGCCCGTCAACTTGTCATTAACTGCGGTAATTTGGTAAGAATTATCAATTGGAATGACATAAGCTTCATCATTCATGTATTCTTGCCATTCATGGAACTCTTGCACCCGATATTTGTGATTAAAAGCCTTTGAAGAATTAATTTCTGTCATCAATTTATTGTTTTTGGCAGTCACAAATCTAGACATATTAAATGGCGCAGTTTCACTATAATAAGTTTGCGGTGACGGTTCTGATGGCATAGACCAGCCACCAATAAACATATCAATTCCCGGATCATCGTGTTGAAGTTTATCATAAAACGAGTTGTGCTCAATTAAACGTCCTGATGCTAATTGGACATTTAAACCAATTTTATGCCATTGTTGAATATAATTTTGAATAATAGGTTCTTGGGTTGAGTCACCACTCATGGCCGCAATATTAATAGTCAATGGTTGGCCATTAGGTTGCCTGCGCCACTTGCCCTTCTTTTTATATCCAGCTTTATCTAAAATGCTGTTAGCCTTTTTCAAATTATAAGAATAGCCCTTAGCATTTTTATCAAAGTAATCACCGAATTGCGATGGAATCAAGGTTGGAACTCTAAAAGTTAAGCCATAAGTATAACGTTTATCAACCGCATCAACATTCATTGCATAACCAATAGCTTGGCGCAATGCCTTGTTATTCATTTTTGCTTTAGGATTTTCAATGTTTTTACTTGCCTGATTGTCCCATTTACCTACTTTAAAGGCCAAGTAGTGATAGCTCAAAGGGATTTGAGCAATGAAATTAATTTTTTTGGTGTCTTTAACTTGGTTCCATTGGGTGTTAATGACCTGCATTACGTCAAATTTATGGCTTTTAATTGCTTGTGAAGCAGAATTAGGGGAAACCACGGAAATGACAATTTTATCTAATTTTGGCGTGCCGCGCCAGTAGTACTTATTAGGTGTCCAAGTAACAGATTGACCGCGGACGATTTTATCAATTCTGAAAGCACCAAAGAACAATGGCTCTTTTCTAATTTTATCAGAAGATTTTAATTTGGAGAAAGGTATATCCTTTAAATAGTGATACGGTTCAGCCACATCCCATAAATAGCGATTTCCAGTATTGAACATGCTAGGATTGAGTTCCTTGAAGTGCATAATAATAGTTCTACCATTATCACCATCAGGCATTTCAATTCCTGAAATAGTCTTGGCTTCACCATCATGATAGGCTTTAAGCCCATTAAGAATCTCGAACTGACTACTGTATCTTGGACAATTGGCAGCCTTATTAGCTAAAATTTCATAAGCATATTCATAGTCTTTAGCGACAACTTGCTTACCATCAGACCATTTGACTCCCTTTTTAATAGTTATAGTAGCCGTTTTCTTTTTTACATCTAATTTAAGAGTAGCTGGTCCCTTGTCAGTAACTTTGTAATGGTCGTCGCTATCAAATAGTGTTTCAAGACCTGGAGCTGCAACTTGGGAGTCAATATCATCAGAAGATAATTCTTGTGAAAATATTCCGGCAAAAGGTGTGTCTGTTTCAAGACCTATCTTTACTGTGCCGCCCTGCTTGCTAGCTTTTTGTGGAGTTGACATTGGGAACTTAGATGCTGTTTTGGTTTCATCATTGCCGGCATTGTTCTTGCCACATCCCGCTAGGACAAGACCAGAAAGACTTATAATTCCGATAGATTTAAATACATTTTGTTTGCTCATCATGATATATCACTCGCTTCTACATTCAATTTTCATATTTAAATAATATATCATAAATATTTCATAAAATCACCACATTTATGAAATAAATGTTTCATTTTGCAGCTAATCAGGGTAAAATAATAGCTATTGCTAATACTAAATATATCTTTAGGCTTCATGATAATTGAGAGATAGAGGATTAATTATGGATAATGAAAAAATTAATAATTTTGCTGAAAAAGTAATTAAAGAATTTCACTTACCAAGTTTAGGTGTGGGCATTTATCAACATGGTGAAGACTTTAGTCATGTATACGGCGACGCAAAAGAAGACAGCTTGTACCCACTAGCATCAATTTCGAAAACATTTTTAGCAACAGCAATTTGTCAGCTTGCAGATGCAGGTAAGATAAATTTGGACGAGCCTTTAAAAAAGTCTTGGCTAGATTTTAAAATGGTTGATAAATATGTTGAAGAACATCTGACTTGGCGAGATGCATTAAGTCATCAAAGTGGCTTGCCAGCACATGACTTAATGCGTTTTACCAATATGAACGAGCACGACTTATCCTTAAGAGAAAAAGCAGAACATGTTGGTTATTTAAAGCCTACTCATGAATTGAGACAAAAAATGCAATATAGCAATTTAATTTTTGCAGTAACAACCTATGTAATGGAACAAGTTATTGATGAAGATTATGGTACGTATGAACGTGAGCATTTGCTTAAGCCACTTGGAATGAACGATACTTACATTAATCATCATGAAGCACCATTTGCTAAAATCACCAAACCATATATTAGAGATAAAGATGTGACAAAAGAAGTACCATTTATTGCACCAGGCAAGGTTGGCGGTGCTAGCAGCATGATAGCTACCATTTCTAACCTACTTACTTGGGCAAAATTTCAACTGCAAACGCAAAAAACAACTAAAAACGAAGTCACAGCCCAGCGTTATTTACCACAATCAATTATGTTACCCAACCGTGCTTATGGTGGTGCCAACTTCGCTGCCTATGGTTTAGGAATGATGATGGAAGATTATCATGGGCACAAGTATTTTTATCATAGTGGTTCATACATTGGCTATTGTTCATTCTTGGGATTTGTACCAGACCTTGACTTAGCTTTTGTATTTACAACCAATATGGATTCTACAGATGCAATTTTTGCATTAGCGTACCAAACAATTGACGCTGCATTAAGTATCAACACAGTTGATTGGACGACTAAAGTATCAAAGATAATGACAGCCAAGATTGCAAATAAAGAAAAGAAACTTAATGCTGTGAAAGGAACTATATGGAATCATGTTAAAGCAGATACTGCCCAATTAGGTGATTATCATAATCCAGGATATGGATTAGTTACTTTGAGCGCTGAAGATGACAATTTGATGGTTACTTTAGGCAAATGGCGTTATCCTGTGATGATCAATAATCAAGGTAATATGTTTATTGAAGAACGATTATACGAGCATGAACTTTTACCAATTACATTGGGCAATAATGTTCTGACAATTTTAACCGAGCCAGCATTAAAGCTGCCAACAGAGTTTGAAAAGGTATAGCATTTTTTAAGCTTTAATTTAGCCCTAACTTCCCTCTTTTTTTCGAAGTTAGGGCTTTTTTTATGATTGATTTTCAATCATATCGCCAATAATTAAAGAAAAAATACACGATTCCGATAAATATCGAAATCGTGTATTAATAGCAGTATAAATTAGTGGAACCAATGAGTATTTTTATCTGTAAATGCAAGTAAGTCGTTACTCATGTACAAAATATAAGTAATAAACAAAGTTAAGTTAGCATCTCCTTGGAAAGCCGTTACACCCCACAGAATGATCGACATAATTCCTTGAATCGTCCAAAAGTAATATTGTTCGCGAAAACGCAAAGTACACAATAATGAACCAGTTATCCCAATTGAACCCGCAAATGCGTCAATCCAGGGCCGAGGGCTAATGAAAATCTTGGTATCCATAAAGTAAAGAGCACCAGTAACAACAGCAAAGAAAATCAAAGTGAGCAGCCATTTAGATGCATTCAACCCGTGAATATGTTTTTCTGCGTCTTTTGCCCACGCAGGCAGTAACAAAACCGGCAAATCTAATAGAAAGATATATGATGCTTGCAAGACAACATCGGCATAATTACGAGCATTAATTGCTACCACAATATAAATTAACGCCGATAACAGCCCCAAAATACCGTTTAATGGCTTAGCGTTTGTAATTGCCAGCGTGCAAGTAAAGCCCATAATTGCCGCAATCATTGTTACCAGCGAAATGGTATTTATTGGAGAACTAATTGTAGTGCCAATAATAACCCCAATTCCCAGCATTAATAACAAATAAGTTTTAAAACTCCAACCGCGCATTTGCTCAACATACCACTTAGGCCTGAAGACATCAGTATTTGGCTGTATTTTCATTATTTTCTCTCCTTACAGATACAATATTTAGTATTTTTAAACATGTTACCTATCATATCATGTGCTTTTACTAAAATACAATTTTTTAAATGGTGGCAATCCAGTCAGGACGAGAACTTGAGCAATTTGATGAAAATAAATCTTATGACTCTGGTAAAATTAGAATAAAAATTTTAAAATTTAATTTGGAAAAAAAGAGGCAATAGGGTATAATATTCTTTGTTGTGGAGAGTTGGCAGAGTGGTAATGCACCGGACTCGAAATCCGGCGAACCAAGTTTTTCCTTGGCGCGCAGGTTCAAATCCTGTACTCTCCTTTTTTATGTATTTTAACGTTTTATAGTGTTTGAAAATCCCGATTTAAAGGGATTTTCGTTTTTTAACGGTTGTATGAAAAGTTTTTTATTCTGTGCTTTTTCTGTGGAATTTTAAACGATTATCGCTTTTTTACAACAGTGGTGATTGCTTTTTATATATCTAACACACAAAAATACCACTCGAATTAACGGGTGGTGTTTGTAGTTCGGTGTCTAACTCCTAGAACCTTCCGAACTTGATCTATTAAATTATAACACGAAAAAAGTCCTTGAAATTAATCAAGGACTTAGCCCGTCTGCGCTAATTACTTCCACAGCCTACCGCCAATGTAAACACTAAGCTGCTAACTTAGATTAGGTACCTTATGCGCCTTTCTCTAGCAAATATTGTAACACACTATTATTTATATTCGAAAAGTTGTATTTTTATTTGAAACTCGTTTGAAAATAGTTGATAAACACTGCTATGACAACAATATCTCTTTTGAATCTCTTTCGATTTATGTATCACATTTAACCAAAAAACAATTTTAAAAATGTTTTTTGGTATATAATTACTACTGAATACGCTAGTGAGGACATGTCAATGGATTATGGTGGAATTAAAAATAAAGAAGAAAAAATTGATTGGTGTAAGACAATATTATCAAATATTCCAAGATTTGGTAATCTATCGGCTATAATTTCATTTATTGGACCAATAATTGCACAACATCCTAATATTATTGATTTAAACTCCTATATTTCCCAAATAATTTTGGCAATTTCTACATTTGTTGCATTTATTTCAGGGATATTAGTTGGTTTGCGTTTCTGTTTTCCTGTTATTATGCATTATTTAAAATTTGGAAAAATTGATTTTTTTCTAAAAAGTATAAAGACATTGAATAATATATTTTCAATACTTTTTTTGCTTTTTACTTTTTTTCTAGATTGGTTTATCATATCTGCTTATTCTAAAGATTTAACACTAAATATAATTATTACTTTTATGATATTTTTGCTATCAATTGGTAATGGATATTTATTAGCAAACACTTTATATATCACACATTGCAAAAAAATTGACAGCTAATATTTAATAAAACTAATAAAACAAAAAAGACCGACTGTAGAGCTTAATTGCTCTATGGTCGGCCTTTTCGTATTGGTCCCCGTAGAGATACCAACGCTTGCTATTCAATTATAAAATAATATTTACTTTTTTACCATTGATCCACTTATCTTTACCAGCACCAATTAGTAAATAATTCTTTTCCATGCGCAGCACTTTGTATCGGTCGCCTTTCTTGAATTTTCTACCTGTCTTTGGCCCACCAGGTAAAGCGTGACCAACTGCAGGTCCAGTAACCTGACAGACAGCGTGCATGTTTGGATTAGTGAACAGTGGATTCTTTTTCGTAATCACTGTGCGCCAATCAACCCAACCTGTCTTGCCTTTATATGTAACTTGGTAGAAACCTTTGTCGCTCTCAGCTTGCATAATCACAGTCTTGCCATAAGGCACCATAATCAACTTCTTGTCGTTATTCGGCTCTGCCCACAAAGTTGCATCTGACTTTTTTGTGACGCAGACAGCGCCCATGTCAGTTGTCTTAACCAACGGATGCCAAGTCATTTCAATATCCCCTTTCGTTTCGTTCTTTGCATGATTATCCCAGTCAATATCTTGACCATTATAGTAATCTAAATCTAAGTCACCTGGCCAACCTGTCAATCTTCCAGCTGGCGTGTATTGCACAATAGCCAGTCTACTATTACTCCAACTATTTAGCCGGCCATAAATTGGTCGTGGCTTATAGCCTGGATGTGCAGTCATTGAGTTATACTGTGCAACCCATAAATAATATTTACCGCTAATTGAACGCCAGTTATAACTATTTTCATCACTCAAACTCATGTAGATTAATGGCTTTGTTCCAGTTTTCTTGTAAACATAGTCCAAGAAATTCTTGGCCCATGTTACCCCACCAACTGGCACTGCTGCGCCTTCATAGTCCAAAGCCAAAATAGCGTTCTTTAGATATGGCTTAGCAATCCGCAAAAAGAAATTGGCTTCTGCAACGTAATTGCCAGCATTTGCAAAGTGATATAAGCCAATCTTCTTACCTGCCTTTTGCGCTGTTTTCAGCTGCGAATTCATAGCAGGATTGATGTAACCTGTTCCTTGTGTTGCTTTTACCAGTATAAAGTCGCCGGCTATCTTAGTATTATCGATCCCGGCTTGATAGCTAGATTCGTCAACACCATTCTTTACTTTAGGCATTCTGATCAGCTCCAGAGTTTACATCATCCTTGATAACTGGTTTTTCAGTTTGGTCCTTAACATCGTCTTCATTATAATCATCAGCTGTTGCAGGCGTTTCTGCATCAGTCTTATCTGGCTTGTCAGCATTCATCTTAGCAACTTCCTTTTCTGCAAAAGCTCTAATCGCTGCTTCAATGGTAGGGTCAATCTTGACACCACGCGCAGCAAGTACACGCGTTACTTCGCTGATAACAGCATTCATCTTAGCTTTGCCTTCACCTTGAGTTGTTTCTGCTTCATGGACAAATGCGGCTGCTAAGTCGGGAATTTGTGCAATCCATTTATTTTTAATCGTATGATGCTCGCCATAAACCTTAACACTAACATAAGCTACGATTGCAACAACTACTAATCCTGCATAACCCCAATCCAAATAATCTTTAATGCTCATAATTATTCACCCTCCAAAATATTTGCTTTAATGCAACCGTCAGCATTGATGGCCGCTACTTCTTTTTCATTCTTATCAACAAAAACAAGTCCATTTTGACCGAACAGCATGTTTGTATCGTCTCTAGCTCTCACTTTTAATTTGCTCCTTTAAAATAACTGGCATTGCCAATGCCTGCTTGTATAATTTTGTTCCTGTACCATTGCCGTGTAGAGCGTGGTAACTTTCATAAATATGTTTTAGGCGAGTGAACTGTTGCTCTGTACCACCTTTTTGCACATAAATTATGCGGTAGCACAGTTCGTCAAGTTCAGTATGTAAAATTTCTTGCATACCTTGTCCAACAATATCCAATTTAGTTTGAATACTAGACAGTGTTTTATCTAAGTCGGGTATTTCACTAACTAATTTTTTATTGGTTTCTGCACGCTTTTTGTGTCCAGTCCATAAACCAACCACGAACTGAATAATGCCTAAGCGCCAAATCCATTCAAATAATAAATTCCAGTCCAAACAAAAACACCTACTTTTCTACAGTAGATGTTTCTGAGTAATCGTTACCCGTAATTGCTTTATAATCGTCAGCTGTAATACTACCCCAACTAACAAATTCTGCTATTTGATTGATATTATAAATACCCAAAGCAAGCATTTGCTTACAAAAATCAATGAATGCTTCCATTATTGTGCGCCTCCATTATCTGTAGGCTTATTTGCCATGCCCTTAGCCACCATGATGCCTAGCTCGCCCATTTGCTTTTGGCTAGCTGACAATTGACTTTGCAGCGCAGAATTGCTTTTCTTTAGTGCATCATTTTCTTGCTGTAATTGAGCAATCTGCGCCCCCTGTGACTCTGGATCCATTTCAACCCACTTGCCAAGTGAGCGGTTAAACTTTGGATTTTTAAGACTAGGGTCTGGTGCTTCTGCAATTAATGGATATGGCACACCTTTGTCAAATTCGCCAACAATACCTACAAGTAAACATGGATATTGTTCGTTTGATAAATAATAAGCTGTTTGTTGCACAGCTGGTTTTATTGTTTCTTCTGTCATAATAAAATTTCCTTTCATAAAAAAAGCAACTCACACGAGTTGCTTAAGATATTATTGTTCCTCCACCAAAATCATCGTATTTAAACCACATAGGGGTAGATATTTTTTTTGTCAGTAGTTTGCAACAAAATGTAAGTTATACCAGCACAATTATCAAAGCAAAAAACTTGAACATTTAAGATGCTTGTTCCAGCTATACTTCCAAAGTATCCATTATTGATAAAGCTTCCATCGGCTTGGCGAGAATAGTAATCAATGTTTTTTCCTACATGATTTAAATTATAAATTTGTGGAAATTTCAATGTATAAGCTTTATCTTTACTCCCTAGATACAGTGGCATAAACTCACCGCCAATCTAGTATAAAGTCTATATAGTAGGGCTTTTACCCCCCATTTATGAAAACGATGTCATCCTTACTTTGCCAGCAAACATGTTGCGCTGTTCTATCTACAGTGTAGAAATATAATGTACCATTTAATTTGATTGAACCTGCTATGAATAGCGCACCATCATCAGGTACCCAGCCGTTATTACTAGACTTGATTCCTGTTGCAGCTACAGGTTCCTTTGCAGGAAACGTTCTAACATTTACACTAAATTGCTTGCCGATATAATTTTTTTCAAATTTTTTATCTTTATTTCCCAAATATAGCGACATTTACATCGTCTCCTTAATCTGGCGTGTGATAGATAGTGTGACTATCTAGGCCTTTGCCAGCTATTAGTGCATCGACATCAGCTTGACTCATATCAACAAACTTCCAACCTGCTGTTTTTATTTCATCAATTTCTCCCTGTACGTTACTGATGCTTTGCTTATTAGCTGTAGCTTGAGAGTTAGCCGAATCAGCTGCTGCTTGAGCTTTATTGGCTGAACTTGCAGCATTATCAGCTGTTGACTGGGCTTTTTTAATGTTTTTATCGTTGATTGATGCTTGATCGTAGGCATAAGTTTCAGCATCCGATTTAGCTGTAGCAATATTTTTGTCCACAGTTGCCTTGTCATAATAGTTGCTCATATCAGGTTTAGGGATTTTGCCCATCTGCGTGTCAGTATAATTTTTGCTGTCATCAACGTGTGGTAACCATGTCATATCTGGTGGTGTACCTATATCTTGCCAGATAGACAATTTTGCCATTTTGACTTTGGTAGCCGTTCCGCTAATATGCGCTGTAACTGATGTGACATTAGCGTTCGTAATTGTTGAAACTATAGTAGACCAACCTTTTTGACCACTTGCAATATCATTACCTTTAACAACATATAAAGCAGAATCGCCATTGTAAGCCCATAAGCTAATACAATCTGAATCACTATTACTAGTGTTATCAATCCAAACTTTAGCTGTTACTTTACCTCCGCTAATAATTGGAACCTTAGTATTGCTTAATAATCCATTACCGCCAATATCCTGTAGCTCATCGTTTGTACCTTCAAGCAGGTTCGGTGCAAATAAAGGTACTTGAACATTGCCATCACCATCTGGCTTTTTACCATTAAGTGATTTAACAAATGACGTGAAATCAATTTTATTAAAGTCAGCTTTAAGGCTATCTACCTTTTTCTGTACAGCATCAGCCTTTGCATTTAGGTCAGGCATAGTTGTATTGACTAAAGTTTTAATTTGTTGATTAATTGCACTTAATTGGCTTGTTAAGTCAGCTTTTAAGTTAGCTTCAAATGCAGTGAAATCAGTTTGGAACTGATTTTTCTGATTAGCAAAATCGGTTTTAGCTTGCTGGTTAGTTGCATTAACTGTAGCCTGCATGGAACTATCAAGTTTATCAATTTCAGCTTGCCAATTACTATCTAAAGCTTTATATTTTGCATCATATTGCGAAAGCTGGTTCTGATAGGCGGTTATCTTTTGATTGAAAGTATTAACTAGCTGATTTAGCTTGTTGGTGTTACTAGTGATACTGCTATTAATCGTATTATTTTCATCACTGACAAACTTGGCTAATTCTTGTTGTGCCTTATCCAAGCTAGCCTGCATATGTGTCAGCATGTCCGCTGCACTCGACCAATAGTTGTCATTAGACACGTTTAAATCTGCTTGTTTAATAACTTCGATATGAAAATTATTGGTAGTATCAATTAACCCGTTATTTGATTCAATTTCAAACCACGCTTCACCTGTTTCTTGATAAACTTCAGGTCGCAATTTATAGCTGATTTCACCATAGGTTGGGTCAACTACTTGAACGTTACTATCATCAACCATACGATTACCGTTTTTATTTTCAGCAAAAGCAAGTTTAAAATTGATCAGATCATAAGCATTGCCATTGGCATCAATAATTTTAGCTAGAATAACTAAGCCTTTTTCTGATTGACGAATGACTACATCATCATTTATATCAGAATTATTTTTGTCCGTGTTTAGTGTTAGTTTCGGAATGCTCATGCGATTCTTGCATCTCCTTCTTTAGTTGCGCATTTTCGGCTTGTAATTTTGCATTTTGGATTGTTAAGTCACCGATGGTTACTCCTAATATTGCTATTGCTTGATTTTGATTATTCATTTTTATCTCCTTACAAGAAATCCCAATTTGACTTGTTTCCTTTCCAATGGCGACCAACCCAGCTTTGAATAGAATTATCACCAATTCCTTCTTTTTGCTCCAAGACAGTACTACCTGTGTAGATGTTAGTGATTTCGTTGCCTGAAATCATAAAATGGCCAATCACCCCTTTTGCTGCATTAATTTGAGGAGTCATAATTTGGTCTTCAGCTCTAATCAAAGTATCTACTTCATTATTTCGCGCTACATATATTTCCCCTGGGCAAATAGCTACTCCATCTGTTCCATTAGAAACAACAATTCCATCAGTTATACCTTGACCTTGAAAAACAAGTGGTAAATTATCTTGTAATCCACCAACAGTTGTTGTTACGCCATTGCTATTAGCTTCCAAAGCACCATTTATCTTAATAGCATTTATAGTTATACCGTTAATTGATTCAGCCAGTAATTTACCTTGATCATCAAATCCAGCTACTAAACTACCGGACGGATCAAAATAACCAATGCCTATTGAATTAAATGAAAGTGTTGAGCCATCTTCGTTTCTAGCACACATCTTTACTGGGTGATCATAAGTTTGCTTACCATTAATATCCACAAATCGTAATTCAGCTGAACCGCCACTTTTTATTACATCGCCAATTTCTTTCTGAGCCTGATCATAAGCTTTAGCCGCTTCTTCAAATGTCTTACTAGGCAAACTAATACCTAGGTCTTTTTCAATTTGCTTAATGGCTGCTTCTTTATCAGCACCTTCTTCATTAAGCATTTTATGGATTCTGCTAGTCATACTAGCTGTAATTTTTTGCCTATTGCTTACCTGTCCAACTTGGCCCTCGGTATTGTCATTAGCTGATTGCAGTAATTCATGTGTATAGTTGATAGGTAAACTGCCGATTGTAATGCTTTGGTATTCGTGTGCTTGACAATCAAAAACCGTTGAAGTAACTTCAGCGGTTTCTTGTATTCCTAAATCATCAAACTCAACACCAACTTCATCATAGAGGTTAATCTCATCAATCTGATTAATCTGCTCGTAACTAAGTGTCAGTGAAACAGCAGGTTGACCAATGCGATATTCTTCCATGTAAGATTCGGCTAAATCTCGCAACTGCTGAATATCATCATCAGTAGGTGCCCCAGTGTCATTGTCGTTATCTGGTGTCCAATATTGACTGGCATCCCAGAATTGAATTCTTGGACTTTCCATGCCTAAGCAGTTATCAGCAATGATAACCTTATCTGGCAACATAACGATAATTTCTTGCTGTGGCTGTTCTTCATCATCATCAGAATCATCTTCATCTGTATTAGTTGGTTCAACATCATCATCTGCTTTATAGCTTAAATGACTACTTAAGACCCAACCGGTATGACCGTTATAACTGACCTGCGTCCAATTCTCACCGTTAGCGTCTGCCGTACCAATTACTGATACCGATACACCTGCAGGAATTGAATCATTTAATGCTGAACTGCTACTCGGTTTATCGTGCAATTCAATATGACCATCTGTTGTTGCCTCGTGATTGACATAATCCTTCGGCGGTTTTGGCTTAACCGCCTTTTTAGCGTGCCAATCACAGTTGCTCGATGATACCCATTCACTGCTTCCAATATGGTAATAGGTCGTTCCAGCATCAACAGCTTGACTTAAAACTTTGTAATAGCCTTCTTTAATCCGCTTGTAATCATCTTTATAAGTAACTTTAGGCGGATGTTTTGAGTTCTTGGCTGGTTTATGCGTAACTGCTACCTTGATTTTTATTTTTTTGCCAGGACTTGAATACCAAATGGCATCTTTCTTAACGTAAACCTTACCTTTTGCAGGTTGGTAAACATGATCGCCTTTTTTACTGAAGCTTAAATGTGGCCCATACAGCCATTTTTGATGACCAATTCGATACCATTTATTACCATTCTCATCAACGGCAATATAATCGTAACTAATTTTTTGACCGTTTTTTAAGGTTTCACCAGTTTTCTTATGATCTGGACCTTGAAATGGTGACTTGTAAACATGAATCTTTTGGCCATTATCGTCATACGTAACAGTTGCAGTACCTTTAGCAGGATATTTAATCCCTTTACCACTAGAACTGCCAACTGTCGTATGGCCTTGACCTTGTACGTTATTAATAACGTAACTACCTGACTTATCAAATGTAATAAAGCTGGCATCTATCCAGGTTAGGTCGTCTAACATATACCAATCATCATCGTTCATTGGCGCTGGATCAGAATTGCCATCTAACTTTCGCAAGATATTCAGCCGTTGACTATTTTTAACACTACCAGCAACAGTATGTCCTGGATAAGGTGAGTCATAAGTGGTTAAAGTTCCCGCACCTAAATACTGAACGACACCCACACCTTCATATTCTTCACCAGCCTGACTAATATCGTCAGGTATTTTCTTAGGTGGATTAGGCGTGTACTTAGCAAACGGTAAAATGCCAGCATACATTTCAGTCGTATTAATATCCTGGTTAACTGATGTTAAATCACGACCGGCTTTAATTACAATGCCTGTCTTACGGCCTGCATTCCGTAATAATTTGAAATTGTAATTATCAAAAATCCAATTGCCGCGATACAGTGCCTGCATTGATTGTGTGGGTGTATCACCAATTGCATCATCACCTAGTAACAAACTGCTAACTTCGGCATTACTTTCCATTAACCAATTAATATTAGCCGTTTCAGTAATGTCGGTGCTAAAAGTAACACCAGGTATGCTGATCATTGGCGGCACAGCGTCTTGGATTTTTTGAAATGCTTCACTAGCTGTAGCTGACGGCAAAGAAATATCGTTAGCAATGACTCCATTAGTTACATCACTAGCGATTTGACTTCCTTCAATAATTAAATTTTCTTCACTTCTTTGAATATGATTTATTCGAAATAATTGCCTTCTTAGATTAGGTGCTGCATCAGCTAGAATACACATTCCTTCTTCAATCTTGTCGTGTAGAAAGCCATCTTTTTTATAGGTAATATTGATAGTTGAAATTGTATTTTTAGTATTCGTAATTGAAGGCTGGCCAACAATATCACACAACGCACCTAAGCCATTAGTTTTCGTATCATCTGATGCATGCGCAAACAATAAAGGATAACGTAAATAATCCATTAAGCTAATCGCCTCCAATTTGGTCTAAACTCAAATTTATCTGGTGTATCGCCAGCTAAAACTACGGTATTGTCCCCAGGTACTAAAATTGGCGCATCGTTATTAGCAAATTCAACCATAGAACTGCGGTTTTCAGTTTCTGATTTATAGACCTGGCAATTTTCGCCATCTACATAAACTTCTCCATCAACTGAGTTAAAAGTATAAGTTAAACCATTTACCGTTAAAACATAAGTTCCATTACCGACAATATGCCAATCAGGTATTGCCGTCATATTGGTAGTGTTAGAAAAACTTTCATGAACTGGTTGCCAATACGTCCCGTTATTACGCTTCATAATTGGCTTGCAATTAAAAGTAATTGAACCGTCGATCTCCTCTTCTACACCTTGCTCTTGCAAAGGCGTTAAAACAGGCGGTGTATTAACGACTGCTTCCCAAACCCATTCGCGATTATCAGAGAATTTAAGATAATCGTATTTAGGATTAGGGTCAATCAGCCAATCAGTGATTGCATTCTTTAATTGGTACAAATTACGGTACTTGCTAGGTTTAAAAACTGATACTTGCACAGTTAGACTAATGTTTTTAAAAGAGTGATATGGCTGCAAAATATCGCCATTACGGCCATTAACGTGAGTAGCAGTAATATCTGGTTCCGGTGTTGGAATTGTAATTGGCGTTTCAACGTACATGCCAAAATCAAGGCTTGAATGATTGTGATAAATCAATTGCCCCTTTTCTGAACTACGCATATCCATTCCTCCTTCTAATCACTTTACCAGCTAATAATTGCTCAACTTGCTTGGCAATTGTTTTACTATCCATTTTTACTTCATTATTAATAGTTGTCGGCTGTGCCATTAATAACTGAATTAAGCTAGAAATATCATCAATTCCGCCAAGTTGGTTTAAGATGCCCGACAGTAAATCAATAATTTGCTTTAACAAATTAGAGTTATCATTAGCTTCGTTGCCTTTAACAATCTTAGTAGTTTGGTCTAACAGATCAACTGCACGATTATGCTTTTCGGGTGCTAACGGAATAATCGCTTCTCGCTTGTTATGTTCAGCAATCCAAGCTAATTGCTCTTGACCAACAATTCCGCCATTTGCATAACCATGTCCATTACCCAAATAACTAAGGCTAGGACCGTAACGTGCCTTAGCATAAGCGAGTGAAGCGAGCAGGCTGTCATATCCATTGAAAATATTCTTATGCCCCTTCTTGGCATAGGCATTAAACGTACTTTGCTTCATCTGCATTAAACCTAAAGCTGGACCTGAACCATCACCATCGGGATCAGCACCAGGTTGTCTCGCATTAGGATTACCGCCAGATTCAGTAGTCATTTGCCGCATAATTTTAGCGACCATTGCTGCAGATGTACTTAGCCCATTAGCAGATAAAGCTTTGACAATATCAGACTTCCAACGACTAACGCCATCACCTGCAGGATTAGCAGAGACACCAAATAAACTGCCTAATTTACTGATAAACTTAAAAAAGCCACCTACTTGTGACTTAATTAAAGTCTGCAATGGACCCTTATCAGATTTATTATCATCTTTAGTATCTTGCTTTAAACCTTTAACGCGACCAAATTTAGGACTGCCATAGCCCACCACACTGTCTAACGTATTCATATGGATTCCCTGTGCAGGTGATTCAGCAGAAAAGTATTTATTACCGCCTGCATAAACACCAACGTGCTCAGAACCACCATTACCCCAGAATACTAGGTCTCCAGAACGAGCATTGGCTTTAGAAATATGTTGCGTTTCAGAATATTGACTGCCAGAAAAGTGTGGGTAAGAAATACCAAATGCCTTTTTCAAGGCGTACATAACAAGTCCGGAACAGTCAAACTCTGACGGACCACTTGCACCCCAAACATAATTATGACCTTCACCGTATTTTTCAACAGCTCTAAGCAAAGCACTTGAAGAACCACCACCATCAATATCATTGCTTGCCATTGACCATAATGCAGACCACCAGTCTTTTACTTGGCCAGTTGCCTGATTAAATGCTCCTTTAGCAAAGTCAACCATTGCTCCAGCAATGCCTTTATTATCAGTCCATTTAAACAGCGACTCTACATATTTAATCGGATGAGAAATAATTTTAGTTGCTAAATCAAAATATTTTTTAAGATTACCAGCAGTTTTACCAATCCAATTGCCAATACCACTAAAGAAATCCCCAAAACTAAAGGTACCTTTGGCAAAATGATATTTGCCCATCGTGTTCATTAACATTGCTGTTTCTCTGGCATTGATAACGTTGTCTCCAGGCATTAATAATGCTTGGGTATTTCTACCCTGGATAATGCCTGCTTCACCATTAGCCTTAACCAGCATTTCTTTATTTTGAGTGGCTGGTGAGTCAAAACCATCATTAAGAGTTGCAATTATTGGTTTAGTAATTGGACTTTTTAGGTTGTCGAATAAACTTTGTGTACCGTTAGCAAACTTAACGTGACCCAAAAGCTTAATGGCATGCTTTTTACCACCAAAGAAATGGATTACATTATCTACTGCAGAAATGCCACCGTTTACAATATCGATAAGACCATTCATAGCGTTTTTTGCAAGCTTTTTAATAGTTTTCCAAACACTACTAAAAATGCTACTAACACCATTCCACAGCTTGTTCCAGCCTGATTTAAAGCTTTTGCCAAAACTATTAAGACCAGAACTTATTGCTTTTGTTCCTGAATTCCAGCTTTTAGAAATCTTCTTCCAAATATTGCTAAAGAATTTATGGATACCATTCCAAAAATTATCCCAACCTTTTTTAAATGACTTAGTAAAAGACTTAAAGTTTTTAGATAAATCTTTCAATCCTTTTTTAGCTTTTTTGACAACACTATCAACAAACTTTCTAAATGGCTTACAGTGTTTATAAAGCTCGATAACGATAGTAGTTAAAGTAAGAAGAATACCGACTATTCCCGTACCTCCAGCTAAAATCTTACCTGCTGTACTTAGTCCTTTAAATGTTTTTGTAATGTCTTTAATGCCATTAACGGTTTTAGAAATACCGGTAATGATTTTAACGCTGGCAAAAGCTCCTAATAGAACACTACCAAAGACTTTAATCTCATTGGTATGTTTCAATATCCAGTCAATTGTACTGACCATGCCTTTACCGATGTTTTTACCTAAAACTGTGCTAATTTTGGTTAATTCTTTACCGGTCGCAGTTAGATTACCTTTCTTATCAGTAATCTTTCCCATACTTTTAGCCATACCTTCAAGAATAGAGCTACCAATTGGTGCCATAACTGCCGCTTTAAAGTTAGTAAATGTACCTTGAGCCTTAGCAATTTGGCCTTGTGTGGTTTTACCAAAGCCTTCCCAGGCTTTAGAAGCACCTTTTGAAGCGTCTAAGAAGTAGCCTAGCAATTGTTGCCCAGTTATATGAGCTGTCTTTGCCGTACCATGAAGCAAAGTATCAAACTGCTCTTTGCTATAACCAGAAGCTGCTACAATTTGCTTCTTTAATCCCGGCATATCAATTAATGCCTTGTTAAACGCAGTAGCACCAACTTTATCTGATGAAAATAAACGACTTAATTTAGTTCCTAAACCGTCAATTTGTTCACCAGTCATATTGTTTTGCTTACCAAAAGCAAACAATGTATCGGTTAATTTAGTCGTCTTAGCAATTGATCCATCAGTCATTGCGTAAAACTTCTTTTGTAAAGTTACGATTGATGATCCAGCTTCGTTAGTCTTGCCACGAATATCACCAACTTGTGCT
Source organism: Lactobacillus sp. ESL0677 (assembly GCF_029392875.1). Classification (NCBI taxonomy): domain Bacteria; kingdom Bacillati; phylum Bacillota; class Bacilli; order Lactobacillales; family Lactobacillaceae; genus Lactobacillus; species Lactobacillus sp. ESL0677. Next base: position 1,162,494 of record NZ_CP113946.1, read on the forward strand.
GCTAATTTTTTAACACCAGAATCAGCAACACCCAGTCGCTTCCAATTTTCCGCTGTTTCTTTACCAGCTGTCGCTAACTGAAAACCTTCTTTAGCAGCATCTTTCAATCCACTAATTATGCTAGAAAATCCATTACTTAAACTAGTTCCAATGAAGCTGCCTTTAACAATATCAGAAACACTACGCTTAGTGTCCTTAGCTTCTTTGTCCACACCTAGCAGTTTAGATTTCATCTTATCTAAGAAACTAGGATTAGCTTTTTTCATGGCTTCATTTAATTCATTCTGTTGTGATTTAAGCTTAGCTAAGCTTGTGGCTGTTTCATTAACACGAATTTGTTGTTTATGATATGCGTCACTGTTTGCACCATTAGTTTTTTCAACCTGCTTTAATTCAGCTTCTTGCTTTTGCAAAGTTCTATTAAGAATACTAATTGAATTATCATAGCTTTCAGCTTTTTTCTGATTAGCTTCTTGAGTTTTGCCTTCTGCTTCAAGCCGTTTTATCCAAGAACTAGATAGTTCAACAGCTGATTTATAACCATGCTGCAAGTCAGCCAGTCCACTGTTATAGTATTTCAGTGAGTCTTTAGCCTTGCTGTATTGACTTGATAAATCACTAATTGATTTCTTTGATTTATCAATGCTTGCAGTCAAATTCAAGTAAGATTTTTGACCTTTTCCATTAGTCTTAGCTTGCTTTTCTTGCTGCTTAACTAAACTATTTAAAGACTTTTCTTGTGCTTTAATCTGCGCAGTCAGTTCTTTAGTTGGTTTAGTATCTTGTTGCTTCTTCAAGTCTGCTAAAGCTTTTCTGCTATCTTGAACCTGTTTAGTTAGTTTTTGATAAGTTGCTTCATTGTCTTTGTTAACAGCAATTTGTTCAGTCTGCTTCTTCTTTAAATCATCAAGATTTTCTTTTTGTAATTTTAAAGCCTTAGTTAGTCCATTAACCTTTTCAACGTTTGCTTTTTGATAATCACCAGCATTTTTAGCACTAGCTTCATTAGCCTTCCATTCAGCAGTGTTTGCCTTAATAGCCTGGTTAAAAGTATGATATGCACTGATTGCTTGACTGGCATCAAGACTGACAGTGGCTTTCATATCATTCTGCATTTCCTAAGTACCTCCTTTCTACATTTTTCAAAGCGTCAGCAGGGTCGTTTAATTCGGCCCTGTCCATACGTTCTCTTGCTCTCATAACATCAAGATAAACAAAATAATCTTGCTCATTTAAATCATCAGGTAGAACACCATTTTCATTAAATTGCTTTTTTATCAGCAACTTTAAATCTTCCTGTTGATTTTTGATTTTAATTATTTCTTGTTTTCTTTTGGCTTTGAGCCTTTTGGGTCGGCTTGTTGCTCCATTTTCGCTGCAATTTTAGCTTGCTTCCAAAAATCATTTACTTCTGATTTTGTAGCGCCTTGGATTTGCATTAGTAACGTCAAACAAGATTTGGCTAAATCTTCGCCAGTCATTGTATGAACAATGGTATTTTTTTCTTCGTCAGATAGATTCAAAGCTAAACAAATAAAATCAACAAAATCATCATTAGCTTTTCTGATAAATTTCAGTCCTTCTAATGAAGTTTCATCAACATTATCTACTTGCAGCATTTCAATTTTGATGTCCTGAACTTTGTTTTCTAACGCAATTGTTGGCTTAACATCAACTTTTTTATTGATACCAACCAATGGCTTACAATCAATTTTTATCTTTGGCATTTGTTACCTCCATGAAATAGCCGCTGTCATAATGACTACTGCTTATTTCGTTAAGCGACTAAAAAACTAATTAAGCTTCTGATTGACTAGGCGTAGAACTATCGCCACCCACAGCTTGATAGCCAGGGAATACTTCCTTCAGAATTTCGTTATAGTCATACTTACTATCACTGGAACTCCAAATTTTATAAGGCAAATTCTTTGTTTTATCCAGCGGATCAACAAATTTTGTCTTATCCAATGGTTCTTTTGCTTGGACTGTTAATTCATCATTATCATCTGCTGAAGTCGTAGTATCAGTAGCATTGTTAGAATTAGGCTCAATAACTTCTGTATTAGCTAAAGCTTCAACAATATCTGTACCGTCAAATCCATCAGCCATTGTTAAAATTGCAATGTGCGGTTTTGGTAAATGCTGTGTCCAGCCTCCCTTACCATCAGAAACCCAGCCTTTAATCTTTTGCTTAACTGCAAAATCCATATCAAGCATAGTTAAAGCAAGCTGAATATTTGGCTTACCATAAGCTACACGTTTTACTTGCCCATTGGCATATTTCTGTTCACCAGCTGCTTCCACACCTGTGTAGTTTGCCTGTGTGGCACCTTCGCCAGGATGGTCAGCAATATAAATCCCACTTTCTGACAATCCTTTGTCACCTATAACCAGCTTGCCGCTGTCATCTAAAATGCCGTAAACAGAATATCTAATATTATGTTTTGCCATATTTAAATCTCCTTATCTAAATAAATCGTTTTGGTTGTCTGTTTTGTATCCGGATCAACAGTATGATTACTGTTATGCGGTTGAACTTTCCAACCCAACCTTAAAAGGCTTCGCATCAGCGAAACCTCTTGTTCTTGAATATTCACTCTAGGCTTTAATGCCCAGAATATTTGCATTTCTACTTCAATATGCCAACGTTTAAAAGTGCTATTAGCATATCCCGTTGGCTCATTTGCCACTTCCTGTAGCAAAATAATCGTTTGCTTAGTGTCTTTTTGCTGGGACTGGTTAAGTGAACCTAGCGCAACATTATCGCTTGTAACCCAGCTTAAATTAAGACTCAACAGGTCTTTTTTAAGCATTATTGTTGGTAGTTCCACTTTCCCACTCCTTTTTCATTGCTTCAAAAACGTCAGGCTTTGCAGCCTTAAAGGCATTATCATACCAATGATCGCCTTTGATAGTTTTAGTTCCGTCATTTAGCATTCTGGCGATATAGCCTTTATTCTCAAATCCGACATTAACGTCAGGACTTGTTTTTTTAGGTGATACTTTTAAATCATCTGCCATGTGTAGCGGATCTTCGTCTTGCCTATTTGAATAGTGCTTCTGCTTTGCCGCATCAGAAATATGCTGTTGTAAAACTTTAGCACCAGCCATATTGATTTTTTGTTTCTGTTCATCAGATGGAATCATTTTGCCAACTTGCTTGAAAAATTCATTTGATAAATCTTCAAAATTAGCCATCAACATCATCTGATTTTTGCAAAGTTAAATAATCATAGACAATAACCGAACCACTTTCATCAGGACTAATCTTAATAATGTTGTACTGTTCACCATCTAAACGAACTAATTTATCAAGATTTACCTTAGAATTATGCCGAATTACAATGATTTTCTGCTTAGAAATGTCCATTTCAACCGATAATTGCATGTACATGCTAACTGTATAAGCAGCGCAATATAGCGAAAATTCCGGTTGAAACATTGGCATATCCACACCTGTATCTTCGTTGGTTTCATTTTTTACAGTGCCAAACTCGGCACGCTTTGTAAAATTAGCCGGTATCAGTTTGTTGTTGATTGCCATATGCTCTAATCACCTGCCATCTAAACGAATTGACCAGCATTTTTACTGATTCTGGCCACTGCACTGTTTGTGAACTTAGTAAACCTCGACTGAAATATTGATAATCGACTAATACTCTCACAGCTTGATTGAACTGCGGTAGCTTGCGATATTCATCAACTTTATACTTCGGTTCAATTGCATTCATAATGGCATTTTCGGAAACAGTTATTAGGTTCTGAATAATCTTTTCATCCCCATCAACTCGAAGATACTCTTGCATATCAGCAACAGTTACTCCTGTCGATTCAGCCATTACTTACTTGCCTTTGTCGACTCTGATGAAGGTGCGGCAAGAGCACATTTAAGATAAAAGCCAGCTTTTTCATCAGCCTTTGAAACACCATAACGTAATGCAGCCCCAATGTACTTACCGTAAACCTTAGAATCTTCCCAGTTTAAAGTTACATTTTGTCTATCGACAAATAAAATAGCTCTAGCAAGATCACCAATAAAGGCATTTGCTTCGCCATTTGCTCCAAGTAAGTCATCATTTACTTTATAAACTGGAATGCCAAGTAAAGTACCACCAGACTTATCAGAAATATTTTGATGGAAAATGTACTGACCTTGATTATCCTTTAGCGTGTCGAGTGCGTTGTAAAGTGATTGAGAAGCTACAAGAACAGGACTGTACGCTGGGTCTAAATCAACATTAAGAATATGTTTAATGTCATCGACCAAAGTTGCACTAGTAGTGTCTTTTTCAGTAAAGCCTTTAAGTAATGTTGAAATATCCCGATTATAAGTATTAACTTGCTTTTCACGGATGTTTTGACCAATCATTGCCGTAACATCAACTTGAGAATCAGCAATTGCTTCTTCTGAAATCGCAATAGCACCACGGTGTGTGTCAACAGACCAATCTACATCCGTAAAATCAGGGTTTGCAAGTTTAGGATTATCTTTTAATTCTTCAGTAGATGGGAAATAATCAGTTGCCCGCTTTAGAATTGGATAACTACCCTTTCCAGTTGTTACTGGTGTCTTAGTTACTAAAGTTGATAAGTCAACTACTGAGCTTACTTCAGCATTTGGATTATAAATAATCTCGGTTGGTACAGTAGGCTCAACGACAGTCGTGGTTACGCCAGTTTCATCATCTTTAAATCCTGTTCCATGAACAAAAGCATTAATCTTTTTCTTGGCCACATCAAGCTTTTTTTCCTTATCAGTTGGACTATCCTTTAAAGGCATAAAAGTTTGAATAGGTGTAACCTGAGTTGGTTTTTCATCTTTTGGACTTTCCTCGTCCATATCAGCGATCGCATCACGCAGCTCATCGCGCTTAAACTTAGCATCGTCTAATGCATCAGCTAATTCCTTATATTTATCTTTGTCAGTCTTATCGTCAAAAAGCAAATTTTGCATTTTAGCGTGTAAATCGGCACACTTATCACTTGCTTCTTTGTAGGCTGCTTCTAGTTCTTGTCTGGTTTTCATTAATTTGTTCCTTTCAAAATGTCTAATTTCTGCATAAAAAGAGCACTGTGAATATTATCATCAGTGCTTTTTAGCATATGTTTAAATTTATTTATGCCATTTTTTGATGGCAAGGTACTTAACGAGTCACTTATTTGTGGCACTCGTTGTACTTCCATAACTTCATCAGCAAAACCTTGTTTAACCGCATCTTCAGCAGTCATCCAAGTTTCTTCGTCCATCATTTGCAATATTTCATCTTGGCTTTTACCGGTCTTATTCTGATAAGCTGCCGCAATTGATTCATCTACCTTGGCTGAAACCTGACTTCTATGATTTAAATCATTAGTATTGCCTTCTGCAACAGTCCATGACCTATGAATCATCATTAGTGCTGTCGGTGACATAACAATTTTGTCGCATACCATCGGAATAAACGAAGCCGCTGAAGCAGCAATTCCTTGAATAACCCCAGTAACTTTGCCTGAATACTGATTCAGCATTGTATAAATCTCACTTGCCGTAAATACATCCCCACCAAGCGAAGATATATTTAACGTTACATCATCGCCGTCAGCTTCATTTAAGCTATCTTGTAATGCTTTAGGATTAGTATTCTGCATATCAAAGAAGTTATACATTGCTGCCGTGTCGTTATCGACAATTTCTCCTTTAATGTCAATCACTTTCATCTTCATCACTTCCTTTCTCTGCATCTGGAATATTCATTGGAATTACACCGTTAGCTTGTAGCCATTTAAAGCCTTGTGGACGAGTTATCACACCACTTGAAGTCAAATTAGCTACCTGACTAATAATTAATGAATCATCTGCATCAAGTGCACCCTTGACGTCTAATTTAAGGTCAGGCGCATTCATTTTAAGTGCTATTTCATCAACAATCGGCACAATATAAGCATTTAAATTAGCAACATAGGTAGTCAAAACTTGCTGAATATTAGAATGCTGACTTTCGGTGTCAGCACCGCCACCCATGATGTCCACAGGAATACCGAATGCCTTAGCAACTTGACCAGCTGAATATTGCGCACCACTGTTCAATGCGGTAAAAACATCAGCCTTAATCTCGGATTGCTGAAACGTAGTATTCTTGTCAAACACCATCAAGCGACCAGTATTACTACCGCCATTGGCTCTTTCAAATTCCTGTCTTGCAGTTTCTCTATCTTCGTTAGACAGCTGTTCTGCTTGAACATTCAAAATCGACATCGGATAAATTTGATGGTTTACACTATTTAACATTGCCTTTTTTGAATTTTGAGCAATCGTTAAATCGTCAGTCAGCGATTCAAGTGGTGACCGACCAATTAAGTAGTGATATTGCGAATCTGGCATAATGCGAAAATGCAAAATTTGATTATCAGACAAGATTTTTTCTTTTTCATTGTCAAACTCAATTATTCGATATTGCATTTTCTGATTAGCCGAATCATAACCAATGTTTACTTCGGATGGCATTCGTTGTTCCAGATTATCGCCAATGATTACGTACGCATTGCCATCTAAAAGTAGCTGTGTTATGACACCTTGCCAAAAAGAAAACCGCCCTAGGATTGAACTAGGTCGGTTTAATATATCAACTACTCGTGTATTTTCAGTTTTGAATTTTGCAGCTGCAATATCAGATGAAATTCTGTTAATTACCGAAAATATATCTGAATTGCGTAATGCAGCTGCACCAGAAACATAATTTACCGTTTGGCCACCAATAATTGTACTGAAAAACGGTATTCCTCCAGCGCTAGTTGAAGGATATGACACCGAATTTTTAAATTTTCGGCGCGTTAAAAATCCCATTTACATCAACTCCTTTCATTTTCCATTGGAATTGAACGCTCAAATTCACTTTTAGTTATTAATCTACCCGTTTCAATGCTTCCATTATTTTCTTCATTATTTCTAATAACAGCAAAAATAATGAAAGTAATTCCGGTTGTACATAATCCGCCTATCCAGTCAAAGCAATAAATGCCAGTGTTTAGAAAAATTGCACCTAAAATAAATAAAATCATTGTCATATATTCGCTAATAAATAGTTTAAACTTACTCATCTTTGCCTCCAAACATTGACATAAAATAATTAGCCTTATCTTTTTGGGTTTTTAACGTATCAAAATAATTCTGACTAACATCATTAAAATCGTTGTAATAATTTTCAGCCTGGCTAAAGGCATTGATAATCGCATCAGTTGAGTCAATGTGGTCGCTTGTGCGATCAGTACGGTCAATCTTAATCATGCCACCTTTATCCTGTTTGATAACAGAGTTATTAAGACCATCAATTAAAATTGGATCATTAGAAATTGATACTTTTTTATCAATAAAAACCTGCTGTAAACTTTTAGTCGGGTCATTTAATTCAAAAGACGTTTGACGAATTTGAATATACGGCCAATCAGGCTGTAAATTTTCAACTCTGCTTGCATACCATTTCATATAGGCTGGATCGACTACAATCGCTTGCAAATTAAGCTTATTTTTATCCAAATATTCAATTAGCCAACTCCACACCTGGTCCTTATTAATCGTCCCTGTGGAATTGTTAGTAATTGTACAGTAGCCTTGCTTTTCCAGCTCGCGATAATTTAAACCGTCCTGTTTTTCTTTAGCTTCAATTGTTTTAGCCTGAGCAAACGGAATAAAACTGTGTTGCTGAATAAAGAACCTGCCATCACCGTCCGGATAAATTAAACCATAAGCTGTGTTGTCATTAGTCATTGAACCGTCAATGCCCACAAATACATCTTTGCCACGAACATCATAACTGCTAATAACATTCTGCTTGATTACGTCATACGACAAATAGGAGTCTGCAAATTGACGACTCCATAAATTGAGTGTCTTATTAACAAAACTTGCTAATTCGCCAGTTCGTTCCATATTATTGCGTAAATCAGTTAAACCAATAATCTTTTTGTCATAAGTTTCTTTATTAGCAAGTAAAGGATTAGATTTTTCCCAGGTTTCTGGCTCAAACACTTCATTTTCAGAATCTTGTGCAAAAACAATAAAAAACGTATCTTCTGAATCACGTAAATCATCTTGTTCAACAGTATTACGCAGTTGATCTTCTTCATGCTTAAACATAACCTTTGGTTGCGGATAAGCAGTCGAAATTTCAATCATCATTCGCTGAGGTTCATCACCCTGTCCAGTTTTAGCCTGGTTAATTTTCTCGTTATATTTAGGCTCAATACCACCCATTTCATCAAAGACAACTAGCAAATCATGCTTGGAATCAAAACCGCCACCTTGCGCCGAACCCCTACGAATTGTATTGGCATTATTATGAGCAACTATCTGTGTTCGCTGCACATCAACATCTTGCTTCTTGGAAATTTCCTTGAAATCATCTAATTCTTTAATTTGCCTAGCTTGTAAAGCAACATAATCAAATAATTTTTGGGCATGTTCATTATCAACCGAAGCAATCAAAAAATCTTGTGCTGACCGATTCAAGCCAATCATGAAAAAGTAAAAGTTCATCATGATAGCAGCTATCCAAGTCTTGCCTTGTTTACGGCCTACAGAAATATGTGCAATGTGGTATCTACACCCACCTGTTTCTATTTCTCGCCAACCCATGAGAGAGTCGAGAATAAAGGATTCCCAAGGCATTGGTGTAATCATCTGACTTAAATTAGTTGGATCCGGTATTTCTCTAGCAAAGTATTCAATTGCAGAAACATATTTTTCATCATATTTATATGAAAAATCGCTTGTTTCTTGTCGATTTAAATCACGTAAGTGGCGAAAACATGCTAACTGGGTATCTCTGCCAGTCACATATTTATCACTGCACAAGACATCATAAGCATACTGCGTGCCGATATCCTGATAACGTTTAGCAATATTCTTGAAATTTAGTTCTCGTTTATGTTGAGACACCCACAATTTGATGTCTGTTACACTTGTTAAATCAGCCATTAAAGTTCACCGCCGATAATGGAGTAATTTTATCGTGCTTTGCGGCATGATAATGTTCACTTACAATATTCTGTTGTGCTCGATAATTGAACGAAATTCCTAAATCAGCGCACAGAGTTTTCATGTTCCTGGTACATTCAGAAATAACTGAAATAGCAGGATTTTTAACATATCCGCTCTTGGATTGCATATAAGTTTTATTATCTTCCCAGTCTTTTTCAGCCTGTAAAAAAATCGCATATTCGGAACATAAACTTTCCAAATTAATGCGATCTAATTGCTTAACGTTGCCGATTTTTATTAATTCTGGTGCCAAATCACGCCAAAGCCGCTTGCCTGCTGTTGGTAAATGTGCAGGTGGCGTTGGCTGTAATTCTTTTAATCCAGTCTGCAATTTTTCAAACTCTTTTGCTTGTCGTTTTTGATATGCTTGGTCAGTATCTTTTGAAATTAGCTTCCTTTTTCGTCCAGCATTCTTTGGATTGGCCAATTTTCATCACTTCCTAAAATTTTTAATTACTCATTTCTTATTTTATGAGGACAGCTTGGGTGAGTGCTCTCACTCATTTGCACCTAGGCGCCCCCCTGTTAAGCTTTTTAACTTCATTTGATAAGATATACTGCTTAATCTTGTCAATGCTCCATCGCTTTGATATGTCCAAATTAGCGACAATTGAATCGCTATAAATCTTCTGTTCTAACTTCGTTTTCCAATAATGACATTCCTTACACAATACCCACAGATTAGAGCGAGTCAATCGCAAACTTGGCTGCACTTTTAATGGAATAATGTGGTCCACTACTAACATTGATGAACCATCCTTTGTCCTACCGCAAACCTGACAAGTATAAAATGATTGCTTGCGTAGCCTATCAGACAATTGTCGCCATTCCTTCGAGTGATAGAACTGATTAGCAATTGGGTCACGCTTCAAGCGATTGTATTGCCTGTAGTAACCAGCTCGATGCTTGCATTTAAACTTATAAGGATGATACAAGTAAGCATGCAGTTTGCAGTAAGGGATGCCAGACTTAGGTATTAGATTGTTGCACGTTGCATAGCGACATCGTTTTAGTTGCATATCACAGCCGCCGATTAAATAAACGTTCTAGCAATGGAATTAATATGTAAATAACAAAAGCAAATAACATTACAGCAATAATAAATGTCAGCAAGAGTAGCATTATAGATGATATATGTAACATCGTAAGCAAATAACTTATTGGCACAACAATTAGCATTACAATCACGGTAGTTATTACAGACATTAAGAAAGTCATTTACTCATCTCCTTAATATAAATACTTATCTATATTTGCATTAATTTCAGCACGACGTTTCTCATTTCTTTTATGCATCGCTTGAAACTCTCTGTCCATTCTTGCCATGTTCTTAGTTACTTGCTTATCGTGATCTTTATACTCTCTTTCGAGTTTTATGAAGCCGACCATTGCTACTATAAATATAGCAACACCGATTGCCATAATTATCGCTGCACCAATAACAATTGTCTTTAACATTAGAAATTCCTTTTACAAATAAAATATGCTAATGCCAAAATACCAACACAGACTATGATTATCACTACTGAAACAATTGTATAATCACTGCTGTTAAAAAAGTTAAGCATAATTATTTCCTCCAAACAAAAAGACGGTTGATTAAACCGTCCATAGCTATTAAGAATCAACATACTTTGTAGGACTCGAACCTACATCAACAGTTTTGGAGACTGTTATGCTAACCATTACACCAAAAGCATAAATGTGACAGCGAGTGGGATTGAACCACTAGACTACTTACTGAAGGTCTCCAATCGCACAATCGTCAATAGCCGTTCTGATGTGCACCACAGTTCAGCGTAAAACCTTATTAGGAATTTAATCCATCACATCCAGTGACTGTCACTATAGCGGTTATAGGAATCGAACCTATATAAGAGACCGTCACCGCTAACCATTGTAGGAGGAAATGCTCCGTTAAAACTGGTGTCGAAAATTCAGGTATTATCCGCTACCCAATCTTTCGACAATACTAATTTAACACGATTTATATTCGTACGATGTACCCTATATTTCCTCTGAAAGTTGTTTTTTAAAAATTCTTAATTCAATAAAATTATCAGCATCAACGCCGTTCTGATTCTCATAATAATGATACTTATTGGCAAATTCGATTAATGCTTTAGGTTTTAATCGTTTATAATATCTAGTCTTTTCATAAGGAAGTAATTGCATTGTACGTTCAACTGAATTACGCCTAATAAATAAAGATACTAAAATTATTTTACTAATTTCTGAACAATGATAAATAGTTTGATGAATTGCTCGCATAATTCGGTCAATCTCGATTGCTTCCAGCAAATTATCTTCACGCGAGTTGATTGCATTAGGACTTTTAGGCATACTAGACCACTTGGGACTAGCTAAATCAGGCAATAAATATCCTGTTTGCTCAATAAATCGTGGTAATTTGTAATCTAAAAAGTTTTCAGTTTTATCAGCTGTTTTCTTTTCATCAAGCTCGCGGAAGAATTGCATGCGATTACCCCTTTACTAAATATTTACGATAATTACCAATCAACAATAATCTATTAAACCGATCCCCAGTTACAACATTGCACGAATTAACAATGTCTGTGAACGTTACGTAATACTGACCTTTATGTTTATGTTTGCCATTAAACTTAACCGGAAGTCGTAAGATTACGGAATTAACTGGAATATTGGAATCATAATGCTTGATACCCATAAATTGATAAAAGCCACAAAATCTGGAACGTTTAAAAATCAAATCGAAGGTTTTAAGCATTAGGAATCGCCTCCTAAAGGACGGCCACACATGGGACAGAATTTTATCGGTTCAGATTTTAGCTGCGAATCTTCATCAAAACCACCATCATCAAATATTAATCGGTTGTCCCTAATTAAAAGAGATGAAGAAGCATCATTTTCAAAATTTATACTGAAATTCATAAATGGAAATCCAGCGTTTACTTCTTCTAAATCAAACCAATGACAGTATTCACACTTAATATCCATACCCGATATAATCTCCTTTCACAATTGCAATTGCTTCTTCCGGACTACGAGCAATACCATGACAAATGCCACGCTTAGTTAGCATCTCATGGAATCGAATCTGATCCGGTCTTGGCTTACCCGTTGCATTCTTAACTTCAATAAAGAACGGTTTATTCAGATTGTCATACCCAAATAAATCGGAAAATCCTTTTGGCAGTCCAGTATCAAACCAACGACCGTTCTGCATTAAAACCTTGCCAACATTTGCGCGAAAAGTAAGGAACCCACAGAATGAAAATAATTTACGAATATTATTCTGTATATCGTGTTCTGTTGTTGCCTTAGTGATAATGCCTTGCTCGTATGCTTGCTCAATTATGTCAGTCATCAAGCATCACCATGTTCTTTCACATATTTCTTCGTCAACTAAATGCTTAGGACAATTTGTTAAACCATACTTTTTCAGTTCTTCTTTGGTAAATTCATATTGAGAATTATTAATGCCAAATGTTCCTAGCATACTTTGTTGTGAGGTCATAATTGATAATGTACCATTGCTAGTTTTAAAATAGGTTCCACCATTTCGAAGATTTTTACCTGGAACATACACTGTCCATTTCTTTTCAGTCATTTGCAGCCACCTTCTTATATTCTGAAACACCGTAATGCTTCAAATCTTCACTATCAAATTTACTAGGACCATTTACACCATCACTGATATAGCCTTGAGATACATGATAAGGTGCATTTTTAGGTGCAACTACATACCAATACTTAATCATCTGCTGGCACCTTCTGATACATCGTAACCAAACCTTCAATAAGCTTCTCTCTATCAGAATCATTTTCTTTAATAAATTCTTCTACTTGGCCAATAAAGGGTCTGTCTTCATTACCCAAAAGACTGTTAATTTTATCAACAATTTCATCAAACTCTTTCGATGAATCAAAACCTAATTTCTTAATTATTTCTAGTAATCCATAAATCTCAAAAATCAATCTAGCTTGATCATCAATAGTTGTACCGCCATTGATACTAATATCCAAGTCCGGAAAACTAATCATAATTATTGCTTTCGCTATTTGCTTAATTTCTTCTTTATTCATTTGCTGGCACCTTCTCGCAATCTTCTAGGTGATATTTTTCGATTTCAGAATCGGTAAACTGAAACAATCGCCTGTCTTTACATCTGCCAATAATACATCCGTTTATAATTTCACTTGAACTCAAATTGTCACTATTAAGCCATTTATGATAGTAAGTATCGGCTATATGAAATGCTTTAACATACCACCTTCTTTCTTCAGTCATTGCTATGCCTCCTTTTATAATTTTCCTCACGTTCCTTAACTGTCTTATACCTAAAAATAATTGAATAAATAAGTTCAACTACAGCAAAAACAGTAAATGTAGTCATTATACCGGCGAACAGCAACTTACCAATATTTAGTACATCAACTATTAAAACCATACCTAGAATAATAGCCAAGAAAATACCCATTAATAGTAATGCTGTTAGGGTGTACACAAAACTGTGTAATAATGTGTACTTTAAATAATTTTTATCGATATAAGTTTCTTTATCAGGAACCAATTTATCAGCTACTACATCTGGTAAATCTACTAATTTATCTAGCATTATTTTTCTCCATTAAATAGATACCCAGTTTTACGGATTCATATCGTTCGCACGATTTTTCTGCGGCTTTCAAACTAGTAAAAGCCTCAACGACCTCTTGCTTATTCAAATTTAAAATTCCATAAAATAATTCCGTATCTACATAAAGCGGCACAATTTCAAGATACTCACCATTAGTATTGCGATAAATTTTCTTTTCAATAGCTTCTTTCATATTTAATTCCTTTAAAGTTTCAACAGCTTCTCGATCTTTACCTTTGATATACGGCACAGACACTCTGAAAAATTGAGCTAATTTAAGCCAAACTGCTTCTTTTGGATGCGTTTTTTCACTCTCATAATTATTAAATGTCCCACGGTTTATACCTGTCATTTTTTCAACATCATCTAGTGTCAGCTTGCGCTTTAAGCGCAGTTCTCTAATTCTGTTCATCTTGCTTAATCAGCTCAGTTTGAGCCGCCTCCAATTGAATTCCGATTGTACCCTGAGCAATATCATGTAACCGATCAAGCGACACATCTTTCGTGTCTGCTTTAATCTGAATGGTCACTTCATCATCTTTAGTTTTAAAATTGTCAATATTACCCTTAAAATATAAAACTTTACCTTGCATGTGATTAATCCTTTCTGTATCCGATTGAAATTGTTAATTTAAGTGAAGTATCATCAGCGGTTTGCTGAGCAACTATCTTATCCAACCTCAGTTTCTGTTTATCTGCTAAATCGCTAACTGTTTGAATTTGTTGCTTGGCTGCTTCCAAGCGAATATCTAACGCCATAATTTCTTCCTATTCATAATCGATTGAAATAATCAATCGTTCTTTCTTGTTATTAAAATTAGTTTTCTTAGTGTAATTAACATTTTTAATTGCTAAACCTTTATTCGTTTCTGATTCTTCAACAGACAAAAGCTGCTTAAGCATTTTTCCAAATCTAGTTAATGCCATATTTATCTCCTTAATTTAAAAAATGCCGTTTTTTTGATTTAACAGAGTGATTTTAATCGTCTTAATTTAAAAATCGCCCGTTTTTTGATTTAGGAAATTCCATAAATGTACCAGATAAAAATAATTATCTGGTACACCTAAACGTCAACGGGCTCTAAGCCAGAGCACAGATTTGTACCATGTACCACGTTTTTTCTCTATAACATTTATAAAAGATACACCATAGGTACTTTATAAATTTATATATAAAATATATGGTTATGTGGTACAAATACTATTTAAGCCTTACTGCACCAAGGCTTTTCGATGTACCACGTTTTTATTTTTATCCGGTACAATGTGGTACATTTTATGACATTTTTCTAAATCCTCTCACGCTCTGACCATTTTCTTTTCTTTGCCTTGCACCTGCGTCCCAACCTTTATGCTGCATGTAATACCTAACTTCTCGTGATGCTTTACGGTTATTCGTGAATCCATCTTGTGAACCTAAGAGATAATATGCTAAATCTGTATTAGCAATGAAGTCTGTATCTGCAAATGTGTTTTCCAAAACATCATCAAGTTCATCTTCCAATGAAGTTGTGTACATAAACTGTTCACGGTTCTTCTTTAACAAGTCACTTTGATGTTTATCTAAAATAAACGGGTCTTTTGCCTGCTGATACAGCCAGACTACTTCACCCCACAACTGATCAACATAATCCTGGGTTAAATCGGTAACCGGATGTTTTTGTTGTTTATCTGGATTAACCAGGATCGAAATAAATCTACGGTCACCTGATTTATCCTTTAAGTGTTTAATTTCATTTGTTGTTCTCGAAATAACAAATTTCTTGTTAAAATGACTAACATTTCTACCGTAAGACTTGCGGTATTCAAATTTTTGCATTGTAATGAATTTCTTGATTTCTTCAAACGAGGCTCTATTTGATGCGGTCATTTCATCATCGTTAACGATCAATGCATTTCGCATTACTTCGAAATCATCTTTATCAGTAAAAGTAGTGAACTGATCAGTATATAAACCAAGTGGCGCGAGTTTTTGCAATAGGGTTGTCTTTCCTGCACCTTGTCCACCTACTAAATCTAATACGTAGTCAAATTTAACTAAAGGATTATAGGCCTTGGCTACTGCTCCCATTAACCACAACCTCGTAATTAAAATGTCAGTTTCATCTTTTTCGGCTCCAAGATAAGTAGGAAAGAAATTATCTACTCGCCGTTTTTTATCCCAATTTTTTAAGCAATTATTGAAATAATCGACTAACGGATTATAAGTATTAGCTCTGGCCACGTTGTCAACTGCCTGCTCAATTAAGGCATTTTTAAAAACTGTATGCTTGTAATTAGGACTTGCTTCGATATATGCTTCAAGGCTATTAGTATCCTTGTCCTCGTATTGTCCCTTAGTAAAATTAAGTGTCGGAATTGTTGATAATTGAAGTTGCTGTTTTCTAATCACATCAATCGCATCAGTAAATTCATTGAACTTAAATAGACCTTTGAGCGACTTATCGTTTAGTAGAATTAACATCACGTTCATTACCGAATTAGTTTTTAGAGCACCTTTTTCAGTTTCAGAAAAATTTATATCGTGGGAAGTCTGCATTTTAGCTAATTTTTTAGCATTATCTTCAACCAGCTTCATTGCCTAACCTCCTCGTCTACGAATTTCTTTTTCAATCATGGAATTGACCGTAGTTTCTACTTCTTTTAACGGTAATTTATCAGCTGTATTATCATTAGCAATGATTGCCAACTGTCCAGCTATTTCAGGATTAACATTGCGAAATAATAGTCCACCGACAAAGCTTGCCAGTGCATTGTTACGACCACCGGTCTCACCTAAACCATTAACAATTTCTTCAAATAAGGCTGTTGTTTGTGTCTTGCCTTGATTAACGTAATCTGATTTGAAATTCGGTTTAAACTTCGGCTTTTTGCTTTTAATTAATTCCAATAAACCTGCCGGAGCTGGTCTGATTGGATTGTGATTAAGCCACTTGTACTGTTTCCCCTGCAAACTCGAAGGAGCTACGACTACATAATTGTTTGGATGGGCCTTTAGATCCACACCTGGCAGAAAGCCAATATTTTGTGCTATTGCATCACCAGTAGGTTTAGCAAAAAAAAATGGAAACCATCATGCGCGGTTTGCTCAGTCAACGTGCCTTTAAACCATTCATCATGATTTAGAGCTTTAATTGACTTGGTGCCATCTACTTCACCATGCCTGTCAACATCAATCACGAAAAACTTATCAGTTTTCAGTGCAATGTTGGCCAACGGATATTTTTGCCAAACCTGTTCAATTTCATCAGGCGTTAAGGCTGGTCTATCAGCGAATTTAATTAGCGGTCGCTTATTTTGTCCAATTGGAATTACCGAGAAGCCATGTTGTGCGTAGCTAATCGCATAATTGACTAAATTAACTAACATGATATTTTTTCGTACTTCAAGACTTGATCTACTAACTTCTTCAATTCGTTTGTAATAAAGTTCTTATCTTTATACGTGCCAAATGGAGAAATTGCTGAATAATCATCTAAATGATTACAATCAAAACCAATCCACCAGTTATTTTCTTGATCATAATCTACATATGTAATGCCACCATGAACATCTAAATTTGGAAAATCGTTATCCATATAATCTTTGCCAAAAAGTTTGTTGTTCTTAGGAATCATCACATAGCCACATAAGATTTTAAAAGTTGGATGTTCCCAAATCTCACATTTGTAACCTTTATAAGTAAATTTCTCATCTTCTGGCACTTCATTCCATGGTCTAATCATTTCGTTGCCTCCTAGAATGGTAAATCTTCATCAGAAATATTTACTGTGTCGCCAGAGCCTGCGAATGGATCTTTCTTTACAGCTGTCTTTTTAGGCTGTTCCAACTGCGCAAATTCATAATTTCGATAAGGATTGTCTGGATCCTTTTTATTTCTGCTTTCTTTAATTGTCATTTGCATAACCTTGCCAATGTATGGCTGAAATGCTTTAGCAATTGCTTCGTAATTTTCGGTTTCTGTTTGTCCGGCAAATACACTGTCTGGTACAACAAAGCCTGCCATCTGACCGATAACCTTAATCGTTTTAATTGATGTTGCCAAAACGAAATCAGGAATTGGTTTACCTTTAGCAGAAACTTCTGCCAGAGTTGGCGTGATAAATTCTTGTCTACCTGCTTCATCACCATCTAAGACTTCCATTGTGAAGCGAATATATTCAGTTCCAGAATTCCAAGCTCCATGATTAACTTCTTTCAGATTAACGTTGTAGGTACCTGCCGGAATCTTTTCAAAACCACTGCCTGTTTTGCCTTCGCTTGGATCAAATTTTTCTTGTTTTACTTGGTTTAATGCATCTAATAATCCCATTGTTATTTACTCTCTTTCTTAAACATACCTGGAATAGTTTCTAGTAACTTCAAAACTCGTTTGTTAGTAATATTTTCCGGTTTGTAGTCTGTCCGCTTTGCTTCAATTGAACGATAGAAATTGTCGCCTTTTAGACGTTGTGTTCGGATAACCAGGTCACAATTACCGTTCACAATGTTATAGTATTTAGTTTTTAGTGACGGCTCATAAGATTTTCGCCCAGTCTTCTCATCCACATTAGTTAATTCACGACTAATGTAGATTACATTCATTGGTAATGCCTTTAAATCAATGACAAATTGCTGTAAAGCTGTATTAAACATTGCATAGCCTTTACCGTAAGGAATATCCGCTAATGCCTGAACACCATTGTCGAAGCAAATTGCCTGTTCAAACATGGTACAAATATCATCAATTACATCAATTACTACTGTTTCAAATTGGGGTTTAGTTTTATCTTGATTTTGTAAAGCTAGAATTACATCATCAATCTGCTTAATTGCTGATTGTCTTAATTCACCTTTTTCATTGCGTTCGTTTCTGATCTGAATACTCGGCGCTGAACCTTGTTCACTGTTACCGTCAGTATTCAAAACTAGCGGATTCGGGAAGAAACTAGCAAAATAACTTTTGCCTGACATTGTTGCTCCCCAGATAAAAAAGTTATGCGGTTGTGACTTGGGTTTTAGTGTTTCTACTTTTGGTAATGTAATCATTTGTTTACCTCCTGCACAATAAATACTTCGTTGGGATTTAAATCATCTTCAGAACCGTATTTAGCTCTTAATCGGTAATGCTTATATGGTCCTGTTTCTATTTTTCTTAAATAACCCCTGTCCAATAATTCTTTTAATAGTTCTTCTGAATTAAACTGTTTTAGATTCATTTCTTAATTAGTCCTTTCATCTTGCCTTGGAAATACACCCAGCCAGGTTTATAATCATGCAGTTTTGCATAAGCTTTTAGTTCTTTCATTGAATGCAATTCGTTTGGCTTTTTGTCAGCCACATTCTGCATCACATTATCATTAATAATTTCATCAATCTTATTTCTGCGTGCTTCAATTAAATCAATGTCGGCAACCCTTTTCGGTATAATCACTTTGACCGGATTACCGCAATATGGGCACTTACCATCTTTAACTGCACTTGGTCTAATTACTGCAAAACAGTAATCACACTGCACAATCTGCACAGTATTTTCAGTAGTAGCCTTGTGCTTACCTTTATCTTGGGTAATAATTGCTTGTTTCCAGTCGCGATCATCATCAGGATAACCAAATTTTTGAAAATTATTGGCGTGGTCAATAATGATTGCTGTCTTGCCAGGTCTAGGATTTAGGCACCGCATTGAGAACTGCAGGTACAGTGCTAGTGAAGTTGTTGGTCTTGCCATAATTACACAGTCAACATTTGGCAGGTCTATGCCTTCCGTAAACAGATTGACATTAACCAGAACTCGCAATTCTTGCTTGCGAAATTGCTTAACAATTCGGTCCCTAGATGATGCTTCTGTCTTACCATCAACTTCAGCTGCAGCAATTCCTGCTTCATTGAATTCTTTGGCTACATTGATTGCCGACTCAATTGAATAGGTATAAACCACTGCCTGCATTCCTTGAGCAATCCGTTGATACTGTTTAACAATATGACCATAAATTGTGGAACTCATTGCTTCATCCATCGACTTATTTGTATAGTCGCCAGTTGATGAACGCTTTAATTTACTGGCATCAAAATCATTAGGTGATTCAAAATATCTGAACGGTGCTAAATAACCATTTTCAGTCAATTCTTTAATTGATTGCCCCAGAATAATATCGTCAGCAACTTGGTCCAACTGCAGTCTGCCTGTTCTGACCGGTGTTGCAGTGAAGAATAAGACAAATGTTTTAGAAAACTTATTCAAAATATTTTGATAACTCTTAGCTAAGGCGTGGTGTCCTTCATCAATCAAAATCAGATTTGGAATTGGCAATTTATCAACCTTGCGAGTTAGTGTCTGCACCATGCCCATTGTGGCTAAATTAAGATTTACATCTTGCTTTTTAAAAGTTAATTCTGCTTGTTCTAGAACTTCTTTACGATGAATGATAAACATTACTCGATTGTTTTTTAAAGTTGTCCTGCGAGCAATTTCAGCCATGACTACAGTCTTACCAGTACGTGGTGGGCTCTGCACGATAATGTGTCGGTGTCCTGAATGCATTGATTTAATAATCTGCGCAATAAGATTAGTTTGATATTCTCTTAGTTGGTACATTTTGTCCCATCGCTAACTGAGTAACCTCTTTGATTGCTTGCTCAAACATTGCCTTCACGACATTCTGCCTGAATACTTCACTAGGTGATGCCGTGAAGTTTCCATCAAGACTTGGCTTCTGTTTTTCCAGCCATCTTTTAGCTGAAGCATAGGTTTTATTTTCTTTTAAGGCTGCAGCCACTAGCTCATCTGGCCAAACGCTGATTGCTGTTTCAGTAGTGTCCAGCCATTCTTTAAAATCAGTCATTGTCTGTGTCCTCCAAAGGCTTACTGAATGCATTCCATAAATCATTTGCAAGATCATAATTTGTATACTGAACACGCCCATTATTAAATAATTCTCCAAGCGCTTTTCTAAATTCTTTAAAGGTTACTGGTGTAGTTTCTTCTGTGCCGTCTAAAAACCATGCACCATGGAATTTATACAGGCTTGTTTCACCCATTTTAAAAATTCGCTTTTCTTCATAAGGAACTGCCATGTCCCAAATCTTTTGTTTTATTTCAGTTTCACTGAAAAAATAATTAATATCATCAAAATCAGCGCAGGATAATCGCTTTTTAAATAATTCTGACTTAGTAAAAGGTTCTGCATTACCTCCATCAAAATAAATTGTATTTTCAATAAAATTAATCGACCTACCATCAGATACCTTTAAAATTCGCTTTTCTGTCATTCTATAAATCCCCCATATACGTAACTTCAAACATTGATTCTGCCTGGTCCTTATACCAGTCTTCATCGTCATCTTCCATTAACATGTCGCTTAATATTTCTTTAGGGTCATTTTCATAACCTGCTTGAGCCATAAACTCTTTAGTTGTATCAGTTCTCATTGCAACGTAAAGTTGATCAACTAAGAATTCTTGAAAGGTTTCATAATCGCATTGCTCGCCGACAGTACAAAGCTTGTCGTTCCAATCAGTAACTTCATAAATGTTCTGTCCAGCATTTCGTGCCGTTATCTCATCTTCTCGCAGCCATCTTGCAGCTAATCGCTGACCTGCTGCATCTTTTACTTCCATGTGCTATAATTCTCCTGAATAGTTAATATTTCTAAGCCCACAATCACTGGTACTGATTGCGGACTTTTTGTTTACATGCCAATCTCTTTTACGTAAACGCTCGGACAAGTTGCCAGATAAGTCACTAACACTGCTAATGCAGGGACTAACAGAATAGTCCACAGGCTTGTTTGCTTTACGCTCAAATCGGTTCCTAAAAATCGATTTACCCATCTGTTCCACCTCCTTAACATCTTTCAATTACCTCGTGTTCTTTCATGTACTTATGCAGCACCCTGATGCTGTAACGTCTAACGCCATGAAAATCGCAAACTGGAATTTCATCTTTAACCCATCGCACAAATGTTGTTGTGCTGATGCCCATTAACTTTGCGGCATCTTTTTGATTCAAATATTCTGGCTTAATCATTTTTAGTCACCTCCTGTGATTATTTATGACCGATATTCATCCATAAACTCTTTTAAGTCTGCTGTTGAATATCGCTCGATTCCGTCAACAGTTGAAGACGGGATTGCGTGTTCTTTACGCAGTCTATAAAAAGTAGAACGGTTCACATCCAATTTGGCTGCAGCATGTGTTTTACTTAACCATCTGATGTCCATAACGGGCGTTTGACTCATGTTTTCAATTACCAAGTCTTGAACCATTGGCCTAAGCAGCTGTTTAAATTCTGTTTCGTTTATCAGGCTCATTTTTTACACCAGCTCTAACTGCTCACTGTTTAGCAGCTTATTGATGAAATACTTCTGTCCTTCACCAGTAACCATCGTGGTGTATGTGACATAAGTACTGCCATCAGGATTGCTCGAAGCCTTTTCTCTAACCTTAAACCAACCCTTATCAATCGAATGCTGCGTTGGTGTATTCCACAGTCTGCCACTTTTTTTGATCAAGTAGCCATGTTCTCTTAGCCAAGCAAATAATCTATTCTGACCAATATTCACGCCATTACCACGTAAAATTTTTGCAAGCTGACCAATTAAAATTGTTGTCTTACTAGTGGAAACCGCATCAGCAAAAATTGCTTTTGGCTTCATCTTTTCGTTTTCAATTCGTAGATGATTATTTTCATCTTGCAGAATGGCATAACCACGCTTGACAATTTCAGCAGGATCATTCCATTTTTTCTCAACTTCAATCAGATATTTGCGGTACTGCTTGCCCTTTTCTGTTCGGCTTAATAAGCAAAGTTGTTTTGCCATATCGATTGTTAAGGCATAGTCTGATTTTTGCTTAACACCGCCATTTGGCAT
This sequence comes from Lactobacillus sp. ESL0677, assembly GCF_029392875.1. Lineage (NCBI taxonomy): Bacteria > Bacillati > Bacillota > Bacilli > Lactobacillales > Lactobacillaceae > Lactobacillus > Lactobacillus sp. ESL0677. The sequence continues at coordinate 1,184,983 of NZ_CP113946.1, forward strand.
GTTTACACTTACAGGTGAAAACACAAAATCTGTATTTTCTTCAAATTCTTTAAAATTTTGTTTTACCCAATCTGTAAACTGCTTCTTAATTTCTAATCCTTTATACAAATCTCTAGCACTAACTAATTGTTGGTCGCCTTCAACTTGCACTTTTATTAATTCCTGCATTATGTTTTCTTCTTTCTTGATATAATTAAGATAATAAGTGAGGTAATTATTTATGAATAATTTTTGGAGTATTCCAACATTTTGGACTTTATTAGCAATAATAATTTCTTTAATTTCTCTTTTATATACATTTTGGGCAAATAAGTATTCAATCGATATTAATGAACTATCTATACTGAATGACAGAAATCATGTTTTGATTAAATACAAAATATCGAATAATTCTGCAAAATATTTAAAAGTCTTAGATATTAAACTAATAAAAGATAAGCATTTAATTAATACAGTTGAATTAAATCCGTCAGCCTATGATGAACAAAGACGCCGTAAAAATGCTGCTATTTGGGCCAAAGATCATGGAATTAATAATCTAAACAGCCCTCTTAATCCGTATAGCTTTCCAGATTTAGATGTGCTTGATCCAAATAAAAAAGAAAAATATCGAATTTACAAACCGATTGTTCCTAAAGCCTTACCCCCTTACAGTGATTATGTGCTGAAATATTATATTTCTGATGTACCTGATCAAATAATCATTTATACTGATAAACATGTTGGACTTAAAAAATATAAATCATTCTCTACTGATGTGAATTAGTTCAACTAATATTGCTATATCTAATAGGCAATTTAAAATTGAAAAAAATAATTGCATTTTGCTTACCGCCTCTCTATGATCATTAAGTAGTCGCATTATTTTTGTAGAACGTTTTTACTTTAGAAACTACATCTTCAAAGTTTCCATAGGTAAAACCGTTCTTTTTTAGTTCGGCTATAATTGTGTTTGCTAATTTATCTTCGACTTCTTGGGTAACGCACTTTACTGTCTGTCCCATTAACCTCACTTTCTTTCTAATCTTCCATTCCTAAAATTTTATAAATTTTCTTTCTAGTTTCTACATCGCGTGGAGTTGTACCTCCATGAATGGCTTGGCTGACTATTGACCGATTTTTGTTAATCAATTCAGCCAAACTAGAAACGGTAAAGCCCTTATTAATCATTGCAGTCTTGATGTCGCGCTCAATCTGGAATGCTGCATTAGCTAAAACCTGCTCTGTTGGCATAATTTTCACTTCCTTTCTAAAAAATATACACAGCTCCTGCCAATTAATGAGACAATCATTAGTAGAAAGGAGGTGATTTAAAATGAAACTTAATAAAGAGTGTGTACGTAAAGTTCTTCTTTACATTGAAAAGAGCAATTACGGAGTTGCTATCGGATTTGATAATTTGGTCAACGACTTATCCAAATACGATAAAGATACAGTTTCATATACGTTACTTAAGTTAGAAGAAGCAAACTATATAAAAGCAAATCTTGACTCCGGAATGGCTGAAGACCATCGCATTATTTTATCCGGTGGCACTATCAATGAAATTACTTGGTCTGGGCATCAATTCTTAGATACTATTAGAGATCCTAAAATTTGGTCTAAGACTAAAGAAGTAGCAAATAAGCTAGAAGATATTTCAATAACTTTGCTATCCAAAATTGCAGTAACAGTTATTGAAGACGTAATCACTGGAAAAATCATTTTGTAGTATGTGCTTTTTGCTTAAGCTTGCGTTTTAATTCTCGTCTAGCATAGTGAATGAATAGTACAAAAATTACTATCGTAAACACTAATAGCACCGTTCCTATTCCCAGTAGGAATAGTGCTATTTTTGATTTCCAAACTAGATAAGCTATTAAAAACACCGAATCAAAAATAAATGAAATAACCACCCAAAAAAGTGCTACACATCCTTCTTCTTTTTTCATGTCCTCGCCTCCTTTCTATAAATCTGTTAATAATTCTGTCAATAAATTACTAAAACATATTGACAATTATTAGCGAAAACACTAATATAAAAGCGTAACAAATAAAGCAATTAAGGCGCATCCCCATGCAATTCTTAACACTTTTTTGTTTACTTAAAAACGTTAGTAATTTCGTTGACAAATATATTAAAGCGCGTTTTCGCTAAATAGTCAATAATATTTTAGCGAATTCACTAAAATATTTTGTCAAGGATTGGAGAAACCTTGATATGAATACATTCGAGCGAATAAAAGAATTGACTAAGCAACAACATTTAACTTTAGCAAAAGTGAACGAACAAGCTGGGATAGGTACAAATTCAATTTATCGTTGGAAAACGCAAACGCCAACCAGCGACAATTTGCAAAAGGTTGCCCAAGTCCTTCATACGTCCACAGATTATCTACTAGGTAATACTGATGACCCCTCACCTGTTTCGAAGAAGGAGCAGAATCCCTTTGTCGATATTGCAGACGATGAAAAAATCTATGCTTATCGTGGTAAGCCTATTCCCAAGGAGTACTTAGACGTTATCCGCAGTTTAATGGATTCAGACATTAAAAAAGGTAAAGACAGATAAAATGAATGATTTAATATCTTATCTTTTAAATTACGCCTTTGACCATGGAATTAGTTACTCGCTAGTTTACGAAGATCCAGATTACCCTTCAGCAGCTTTTCCAGAAAAAAGATTTATTGTAATCAATATGAATTGTAAAAATCCCAAAGAATTACCGTTCATCATCGGCCATGAAATTGGCCATATTATGAACGGCGATGATGGACTGCAATTTTACTGCGATACTGTTTCAACTTCAGTTGAACATCATGCCGATCTAAAGTCATTAAAAGTGATTTTTGATTATGCAGCATTACAATATGATAGCTTCAATGAACCTATTCAGTTTATGCAGCAATATGGCATACCCTACCGTATGCTTAACGACACTGCAAAATTGTTTAGAGACAATGACGATTTATTTTTTTAATTCACTAAAAAAGTCCTCTGCTTAATGCAAAAGACTCTATGAAAGGAAGCGAATAAAATGTCCGACAATAATTTACGTTCGTATACACCCAGTAAACATCAACAACATTCAACCAAAAAGCTAACAACTGGGAATGGGACTAATCCTAACAAGTCAACTCCTAAGCCAAAAAAGTAATTAATTTACTTGGGACATAATACTATCATAATAAATTTTTGCTTTAAATTGATATGTTGATAAATATTATAGCTCTTAAATTTTGTATCTTTATCAGCCTGAATATTATGTTCCATTTCTTTATAGCTAGGCTGAGTTTCTCCCTCTATATCATTGAATGGTATTAAATTTAAAGAATAGTTACCATCTGTGTCATCGGAGAACCTTTCAGCCTGACCAAATCCTATCGGATTCTTTTCTAAATCATACAAGTATACTGCTGGCGCCTCTTTACCTTCATTAGCAAAGAAAGACCATGGCTCGCCTTGAGTAATTGAAGTATTTTGATTGGCATTTAGTATCAGGTTAATCAGCCAATAGACTAACTTGGTGACAGGTTTACCAAAAATAAGTGTAACCAGAAAAGTTAAACCAAAAGTTATAATCATTGTCGCTATTATTAGCCAATTACCATTTAACCAAGTGTGCAATAATTGCTGAATTCCTAAATAAAAAGCAAAGTCTGGTATTGAACATAACAGTGATGAAAATAATATTTCACTTTGACTTTTACTAGTTGTATCTCTCAGGCCTAGCTTATCAACAACCCAAAAGTTTATGTAGCCTAAGCCACCGGCTGTTAAGAGCGTGGCTACTAATTGATTAATGTTATTCATAGTTTATCCTCCATCACTATTATACTCAAAACATCAAACGAGTGTTTGCATGAAAGGGAATTAATTAAATGTCGACTGAAGAAAGATTAAATACTGTACTTGAAAAGATAAGAACCTATCAATTGGATCACGGCGATTCTGCTGATGATGTTGGTGACCTTCCTGAAGATTTAGAATCTGAATTTGAAGAAGCCTTAAGTGACTACCAAATAGATCACCCAGGATCCTCTATGAATTAACAAAAGATAAGAGTTATGAAAGGATTTTTTTCTGGCATTTGGACCGTATTCGGATTAATTTGTTTATGGATTTTTTACATGATATTTTCAATTAATTGGGTTCATGTAATTGAATTTGTAATTGTGCTATTTATCATAATTTGCATAATAGACCATTATCGAGACAAAAAATGCGTGAAAAATTCTAGTTAACTATTATGTCCACAAAGCCAGTGACAATAAACCTACGGCGATGTTTTTGAAGGAGTTTTTGTATGAAAACTACAAAGTTAACAGTCGGAATAATACAGATGATACTTGCAGCATTTATTTTGCTACAGTCATGTGCAGTTGGTACATCACACGCATTTGAGAATAAGACTAGTGATGCTGGCGGAACGGCAGGATTATTCGTGGCAATTTTGTTTTTAGCAACCGGTATTGTTTATGTTGCTTCTCGTAAAAGTCAAAAACTTGGCGGTGATATTGCAGGATTAATTATGATGTTGATTGCTTGGATCATGGGAATCACTAATGCTCATGATTATGGTGATTTACAAATCTGGGGTTGGCTTGCATTTATCATCGGTGTCGGTTTCTTTGTATGGCATTTAATTGCTAATAAAAAAGCAAAAAATAATAACGCTAAATAATAATCATTAAACAAAAAATCAGTAAAGAATTCTGTCGGCAAACTTCATTCTTTACTGATTAATCAAATATTGCGCTATTTGTGCGCTCAAATCTTATTTTATCACAATAAGGAGGATTTTGTTATGCCTAAAAGATTGAATAAGGAGATCAAAGAATATAGCCTCAAATCCGGTAAAAAAAGATGGAAGTTTCAAACTTATTTAGGACAAGATGCAAATGGTAAGCGCATCAGCGTGACACGTCAAGGCTTTAAGAATTATACCGAAGCTATCTCAGCTTATAATAAGCTAAAGCTTCAGGGTTCTGAAAATCATTACAAGCGGCCTAATCAGATTAAAACCGATGAAATGTATCAAATTTGGTTTGAAGATTACAAAGGTCAGGTCAAAGAATCATCAGCCAATAAGAATTATGAAGTTTATAAAAATCATGTACAGCCAATCTTTGGCAACATTTACATGGATAAAATTCAAGTTAAAGATGTACAGCACTTTGCTAATGAAAAAGCAAAACAAATTGTTAAATATAAGGATGCTGTTAGACAATTAAATATTTTGTTTGAATATGCTATCAGATTTGGTTATGTGCAAGATAATCCTGTTAAGCGAATAATTATGCCTAAGAAGACTTCTCGGCCTCGTAGGGACGTAAAACATAATGTTTACACCAGAAAAGAATTAACTGACTTTTTAACTGCGGCAGAAGAATATGGATTACGGGCTTATACATACTTTAAAATAATCTCATCAACTGGCTTGCGTAAATCCGAAGCTTTAGCTCTAACTTGGAAAGACATTAATCTAAAGCAAAATAAAATCGACGTAAATAAGACGCTTGCTTACGGTTACAATAGTAAATTATTAGTTCAAAAGCCCAAGAGTCAAATGTCAATTAGGACTTTACCGATTAATCCTAATCTAAAAGATGTTTTAATCAAATACCGTGAGCACGAATTAAACCAGCCTTTAGTTTGTGATAAATTATTTCATACTTTTAATGGCGCATATTTAAGACTCAGCAAACCAGATCAATGGTTACAAGCAATATACAAAAAGAACCCGAAATTAAAGCATATAACCCTACATGGATTTCGTCACACTTTTGCAACTTTGTTAATTAGTGAAACCAATGTTAAGCCTAAAACAGTCCAAATGCTAATGGGTCATGAAACGATCACTATGACTATGGACATTTACACGCATCTTACAAATAAAAACAAAAAAGATGCTAGGGATGCAGTCAATTTCCTTAATATCTAGTAAGCAATCTTTAAAACTTTATTCTGTGCTTTTTCTGTGGAATTAAATTTTTGAGTCTGAAATCCCTTAATATAAGCGATAATTGAGTAAATAAAGGAGACCTGTACTCTCCTTAAATATAGGTAGATAAATACTGATATAACAGCGTTTATTAAGAGCACTGCACGCTAAATGCATGCCAAACCAAAAAAAGCAGTTTCTTTTATGAAATTGCTTTTTTTCTGTTCAAATTTATTAATTATTTGTTTAACTCATTTTCACGTTGCGCTAAATAATCTTCAATATTTTTCAATGTCCTCCTCAATGGCTAAATTTAAAATAAAACTGTTTGCTACGTTATTTTCTCTCTATTTTTACAAAATAGTTACAAAAAATGCTGATTTCTTAAGTTTTATTCAAGACCAGCTTTAAACGGTACATACCAGCCTTAAAATGCTGATAAAATAGCTCTAGTAAGTATTTCTAGGTAGTGATTTATATATGCAAACAAGTATTTGGTTTGCGGTGCTGTCCGCTCTTATTTTGCTAATTCTTATTGTTAACATTCGCAATTCACGTCGCTTCAATCTCTTTGATCATTGGCTGCATCACAAGTTAGTCAGAAACCACGATGGTTTCAGTTGGCAAATCGTTGCGTTTATTAACGATCCTAAGTTAATGGTAGTTTGGGACATTTTGCTTGCAAGCTTTCTCATTAATGAAGAAAGAAATATCATTGCACTTTGGGTAATTGCCACATTGGGTTTTACTGATATTACGGGAATTTTACTCAAGCGTTGGATGCATCGCAAGCGCCCGATTGAACATTCTGATTTAGAGGATGGCTATAGTTTTCCTAGTGGCCATGTCTTGGGAGCCACTTGCATGGTACTAATTATCCTGCAGGTTTTCGGCAAGAAACTTGCTAGTTGGCTAGTTATTGCATTAGGAATAATTTGGTTAATGGTTGTCATTTCCCGCTTAAGCCTTAAGGCACATTATCCTTCTGACATTATTGGTGCAACGAGCTTAGCCATCTTTTGTTTTACAATTTCACAGCAAATATTATTAGCCATTATTTAAAAAAGGCAGGTTTCAATTCGAAACCTGTCTTTTTTTGCTTTATAAATCTTCAAAACCAATCATTAATCCGCCCTTTTCAGCGTAAAAGGTACATAAACCCTTCATCGAGCGAATAATTACTTGAGCTTGAGGATATAGCTCAATAATCTTTTCTTTAAGTATCTTGGCGTCCTTTTCATTCTTGCAGTGATCAATAATTACTTGTCCACCCTGATATTTCATTTCAGTCATGCGCTTAATAACTTCTTTCAGCGCCCGCTTCATCCCTCGGACTTTTGCTAGTGGTTCTAATTTGCCTTCCTCGCTGGCAGTACCAACAAGGTCAATCTTCAGCATACGCGCAACCTTAGCAACAGCAGGACTAACACGGCCATTTAGCGATAAATTATGCAATGATTGCAAAATAAATAACAAATGGGTATGCGTTTTATATTCCGAAATTTTTTGTTCTAAATCAACAAATCGCAATTTGCCATTAATCAATCGCTTAATTTCATTTAAAATAACAGACATTTCGGGACCAGCAGAACGAGAATCTACTACAATTACGTGACTGTTAGGATGTTTCTTTTCATACATCTCTTTTGCTTGAAACGCTGAAGAAAAACTGCCACTAAGACCGCTAGTAATCGTCATTAAAACTGCCCGATTACTGCCCTCTAATGCCTCAAGCCATTCATTAATGCTTGGACAAGATGTCTTACCAGCCTCAGTGTTCTTCGCCATCTCGGCAATTAGCTGATCAATGTCAAGTTGCTCGCCGTCAATAAAGTCTTGCCCAGCAATAGTCATTGTCAGTGGCACTACTTGTACCATTTGGTCGGTATTTTCGTTGGCACTAGAATCAATTATTAATTTTACTTCTTCCATTTATTGATACATCCTTAAATTAAATACAAAGTCAATTTATGAATTAGATTATATAGATAAATAATAAAGCAAAACCGCCAAAAAAGCGATTAAAAATTTTTAATTTTAGAAATCGCTTTCAAATGTTTACAGAATCACAAAGTTAGGCTAAAATTTGTCATGTAGAGATGGAGCCAGTGCTCCAGCTAATGTATGTACAAAAAAGTTGTACAGCATTTATTATTCTAGGAGGTTTTTAGATGTTAAAATCAGTCATTGAAAATGTTCATGCACTGGAAATCTACGATTCACGTGGTAACCCAACTGTTGAGGCTTTTGTTACCCTTTCAAACGGTATCGTAGGAAAGGCTGAAGTTCCATCAGGTGCTTCAACTGGTGAAAATGAAGCCGTTGAATTGCGTGACGGTGGCAGTCGTGTTGGTGGTAAAGGTGTTTCTAAGGCTGTTAACAATGTTAACACTAAAATTGCTGAAGCCTTAAAGGGCTTAGATCCTCACGACCAAGCAAATATTGATCGCGTTATGATCGAATTAGACGGTACACCAAACAAGGCTACTCTTGGTGCTAATGCTATCTTAGGTGTCTCAATGGCTACTGCTGTTGCTGCTGCTAAAGACAGCCATCAACCACTTTACAGATACCTTGGCGGAACTGATCTTGAAATGCCACAAACATTCCATAACGTTATTAACGGTGGTGAACATGCTGACAACGGTATCGATGTTCAAGAATTCATGATTACCCCAGTTAAGAAGACTTCATTCCGTGATGGTTTTGAAAAGATTGTTAATACTTACCACACTTTGAAGAAAGTTCTTGAAGACATGGGTTACGAAACTGGCCTCGGTGACGAAGGTGGTTTTGCTCCTAACATGAAGAGTTCAGAAGAAGCTTTGAAGGCTTTACACGAAGCAATCATTAAGGCTGGTTACAAACCAGGCGAAGATATTGCTATCGCTTGTGACTGTGCTGCTTCATACTTCTACAATAAAGAAGACAAGAAGTACCACTTTGAAGGTAAAGTTCTTGATGATCAAGAATTGTCAGATTACTACGACAAGTTGCTTGGTGAATTCCCAGAATTAATCTCAATCGAAGACCCATACGACGAAAACGACGTTGACGGTATGATTAAGTTTACTGAAACTCACAAGGACAGAATTCAAATTGTTTTAGATGACTTTATTTGTACTAACCCTAAGCTTTTAACTAAGGCTATCAAGGAAGGTGCTGGTAATGCTTCATTAATCAAGTTGAACCAAATCGGTACTGTAACTGAAACTTTGGAAACTATTCGTCTTTCACGTAAGAATGGTTACAACACTATGATTTCTCACCGTTCAGGTGAAACTGGTGACACCTTCATCGCTGACTTTGCTGTTGCTGTTAACGGTGGTCAATTGAAGACTGGTGCTCCAGCTCGTTCAGAACGTGTTGAAAAGTACAACCGTTTGCTTGAAATCGAAGAAGAACTTGGTGAAGGTGAACGACTTGCCTTCTTCCCAGACAGCGTTGACAAAGACTAATATATATAGTTTAAAAATGTCTACGAAAAATTGATTTCTTAGGCAAAAAAATATAGATCAAGAATTCCTTTTGGAAAAATCTTGATCTATTTTTTTACTGTTTTTTCTGTAAAAAAGCCCTACTGGCTTTCTTCCACGTTAATATTTTGAATAGTTACTTATTTGGCCTTGCTTAATGCATCTTTGACGGCATCTTTTAAGCCGCGACTGGTATTAGAGGCCCCTGAAATTGCATCAACATCAACAGAATTTTCTTGAACCATTTTTTGTGGTAATTCTTTAACCGCCTTTAAACCATAATCATTCGATTCGGCTTGCTTCAAGACTTCAATGTTTTCTAAATCTTTTCCATTAGAAGTGGTAACTCGGACAACAATCTCATCGCCCATACCTTGATTTGACTTACCAATATATTGGTTAGGGCCTACTGGATAATCTTCCTTTTTTATATCAGAAGTTAGGGCTTCTGATAGCTTAGGTGGCAGCGGTGTATCTTGCTCATTATCAACACAAAGTCCGCCACAATTGCCATCATCCTTTGGATGAGCCGCATTTTGACCAGCAATTTTACCAAAGATTAAGCAATCACCAAGGTCAGAACCGCCTTGATATAAGTTAGACATGTTACTGCCCAACTCACCTGCACCATATAAGTGTGGAATTGGCTTATGGTCAGGATCAAGAATTTCTGCCCGGGCATTTCTTCTTGGACCGGCTTCTGACCAACCAATTGTTTGTACAAGTGGAACTGCGTAATATGGGCCTGTCTTGTCAAATGCAGTTAAAGTTTCTGGAGCACGATGAAAAGCATAATCATATTGATTTTCTGCAAACAAGTTAAATTCGTCAATTGTCTGCTGTAATTTTTCAACAGTTACGCCCATTTTTTCTGCCAATTCAGCTACGGTATCACCTTTAATAACCGAATTAAGAGCTTTATTATCAGGGAACGTGTCAATCTTGCTAATCTTATCGTATTGCTTTTGGTCAAAGACAAAGTACGGGTGAATTGGATTTAATGGCTTATACCATGAACCGTGATTTTCAACATAACCTTCACGTGCCCCTTGATCTTCTTTAAAGTAACGCGTACCGTCATCACCCACAGTAAAGATACTGCCAGTATAGAAAATGGGGTTGCCCATGTAAAATGGTGCGCGCTTCATTCCTGGTTCATAAAATGCAAATGCTTGTTGCATCCCACCAGCTGCGTACATTGACATATGCCACATATCTGCACCAGCTTCATGAGCTAGGTCAATTCCTTTACCTTTATTGTACAAAGTTCCCAATGGAACTAACTTATTAGAACCGATATAGTCTTGTACCTTTTGCGGATTGTTTTCAATCCCACCGGTTGTTAGTACAACACCATTTTTAGCATAAATATTTAGTAGAACATGATCACGTTCAATTTGCGCACCAACAATCTTTTTGTTTGGTAATTGCAATAAATGCTTAACAGGTGAAGAGTACCAAACATCAATTTGATCACTACGGTCTAAAACATTTTGTCTTAATACATTCCATAATGAAGCATTAAAAATTCCTGGCTTTAAAGTAATCATATCATAGCTCTTAGCACCTGGAAGATCAGGATGGTCAGCAATTACAGCATCATCTGGAAGTCCTAAAATGGTCTTATAACTTACTGGATTAGCCACACCTAAATATTTCTTGAAATATTCTTTCATGTGAGTAATACCATCTACTACCGTATTTTCAATTTCTGGATCAATTTCAAAATATTGTGCTAAATGCTCGTAGTAGTTACGATAATCAGCTTCATCACTGCTATAACCAACAAGTTCAGCGGCATATCTAGTGTTACCACCTTCACGACCCTCTGGAGCTGAATCAACAATTAAAACTTTAGCGCCGTTATCTGCAGCAAACCTTGCGGCAGTGGCACCAGCACCACCAAAGCCTAAAACAACCACATCGTAGCTTGCGTCATAATATGTATTTTTATTTACAATCATTATTTTCACCTCGATTAATAAAGAGCCTTACTTTGTTAGATAACTCTCGATTACGTAATATAGATCTTCTTAAAATTCAATATCACTAACAATATTTTTAAATTTAAATCATTTCTATAATAATCAAAATTTAAGTAACTATCTCTTTTAGCTAAACGTAGCTTATCATATAATCGCTTACATTTAAATGAAATTTAATATATTTTAAAAATCTTGATTAATTTTGAAGTGCTCCATAATTGTCAGACATAGAGCTAATAGTTATGGAGCACTTTTTCTACTCAAAATCATGAATGTTAAATGATTATTTATGATTTAAGCAAACTAAAATTAATTTCAGTTAGATTTATACATGTATGCTTTTTCAAACATTATCTTAATTTTTTTAAAAAAGCCGTATGAACAAATTACTTATTAGGCTTTAATACCTTTTTTGTAACTGTAATATCGGCTTTTTTATTTTAATTATCAGTTTTTATATTTACCAGCCAAATCTAATATTAAAAATTACATTTAACTTTATTATGGTAAATTTTTTGATATTTTTTAAGCATAACATCTAACAAATAGCTTTTTTTAGCATTATCATCAGTAGGAATATATCTTACTGTATCATTTTGTAAATAGTTACCTGTTGCCACTGAATACGCTCCTTGTGATACTGCCTGGTCAACTGCTATATTATCAACTTCCATTCCAAATAAATCTGCTTTTAACTGTAACCACAAGTTATCTTGCGTCGCAGGACCAATTACTTTAATTTTATGATATTTATTTTTTTCAAAAATTGTAGAATACATTATATAGTATTCACATGTTAATCCTAAAAAGAGCCCAAAAATCAACTCTTCCAAGGATGTTTCTGTAGTTAAGCCATAAATTAGTCCTTTACTTAAAGATGATTTATTTGGTGCACCACTTCCTTTAAAGTGAGGAATTACCAAAACTTGTGACTCAAAGATTTCATGATGATCATAAGCGTCTTGGGCCCTCTTAAGCAATTTATGTAGTTTGCTTTCATCTATCCTGAAAACTTTCATAAACCACGCAATGGTTGAACCAGCTGAAGGAATAACTGAAAATCTAGTATTATGTTTGCCATCAGTATAAATTCCATTAGTAATACCCATTCTCTGTGCTTCTAAAGTAGTATCTGGACTTATAGTTAAAGCCATAATAGCCTCAGTTGTACCTGTCGAATCAAGCAATTCATCATCCTTAAGTTCGATACCACTCGCACCACACATGTGATCATGTCCTGCGATAGTTACCACACATTCATTATCAAAAAGTGAAGCCACTTTTCCAGTAACCATGCCTAATTTTTCACCAGCTCGAAAAATTGGCGGAAAGGAAACATTAGAAATCTCAAAGATTCTCTTTATTTCATCTGACCAATTTCCTGTTTTGACATTTAAGCAAAGTGTACGACTAGCAACAGTATTCTCTGTTGCCAAATTACCTGTAAGCTTAAAGACCAAGTAATCTGGAATACATAACCAAATAAATTGGTCAGTAGGATTTAATATTGTCTCATCATATTGAAGTAACCAAGAAATTTTACTAGCTGAATAATGTGCACTTATTGGCAGACCACTAATTTCATATATACGTTTTTTTCTATTGCTGTTAATTTATTTAAAATCACTTCGGATCGTTCATCAAACCATGCAATACAATGTCCAGCTTCCTGTTTAGTTTTCTTATCGAGTAATATTCCTGACTCACCAACGCTTGCAATTGATATACTTTTTACCTTACTCAATTCAGTTTTATTAAAGTTTTTTAAATTAGTTAATAGGTTCTGCCACAACTTTGGTAAATTAAAGTCAACTTGATTACCATGTATATTTTTAGGCGTTTCAAATTTCTTCAACACTTTTGTATATTTAGACCATAAAGTAACCTTAGTGTTAGTGGTGCCTACATCAATAGTTAAGCAATTATTCGTTTGCACTTAGCACGTCCTTCTTTGTAGCACGATAAATCCACCAAACTAATCCACCTACTATCAAAATAAGTACTAATGCAATTGGATCTAACTGGAATATTTTTACAATCCAATATCTTAGTGGATTACCACCATCTAGAAAACTAGTAACAACGGAATGCATTGCCCCCTTGTATGCAACATTTCTTGCCATTTTGGTAATAGTTGAAGCCATTGCTGTTGAAATATAAAGATCGCCTATTATACATGGAATAGAAATAATCAATGCTCTAAAAATATTACCCTTACATGCAAGAACAATCATTGAAGCAAACACGGCTAAGTTAGCCAAGTCAGCCAGCGGCAATGTATGATTACCCGGTAAAATAAAGGCCAAAGCAACCGCAATCGGCGTAAGCAATAAAGCTGTTGAAATGATTGATGAGTTACCAATTGCTACTGCAATATCCAATCCGATAAACAAATCTTTTCGATTTGGAAACTTTTTAGTTAAAAATTCTTGTACAGATTGTGAAATTGGCATTAATCCTTCTAGAAGAACCCTAGTCATTCTTGGAAGCAAAAGCATTACTGCTGCTAAATTAACACCAATATTAAGTAAACCTTTAACATCATAACCAGCAAGCAACCCTAGAAGAATTCCTAAAATAAGACCAATCATCATTGGTTCACCAAAAACGCCAAATTTTTTCTGAATTGATTTAGGATCAATTTTAATTTTATTTATTCCAGGAATTTTATCAAGAAGCCAATTACCAATTAACCCAATTGGCCAAAAAGTAATTGAGGATACCGTGGGTAAAGAAATTCCTTCCAAGCCAAAATATTTTTCACCCATCGGAGCAGCCCAATCAGCTAATTTGAAAACAATAATTGTGATCAAGGCAGCTGCAACAAGACCTAAAAGGAAATTATCAGTAATGTAATAAACTAAAGTTCCAGCTAAAGCAAAATGCCAATAATTCCACATATCAACATCAACTGTTCTTGTTTGACCGATGATTAGCATAATTATATTAATTACGATTGTCATTGGGATTACAAACGGAGCGATAGGTAAGCCCCAAGTTATTGCTGATAATGCCGGCCAACCGAGATCAGCTGCAGGTAAATTAATTCCTGTATGCTTAACCATTGCCTGAGCAGCAGGTCCAACGTTATTTGTCAGAATTCCAAAGATTGCAAAAATACCAACAAATCCAACTCCAACTGTCAAAGCTGATTTAAATGCTTCCGAAGGTTTCATTCTGAAGCATAAACCTACTATGAACAAAATTATTGGTAACATTACAATAGCGCCCATCCCTAAGATATACTGGATAACACTATTTATTTGTGAAGCTAAACCAGCCATTTTTATTCTCCTTATTTTACATAATTGTAAATTTTTTCTAGAGTTTTTTCAGCGCCTATCCCTGTAACTAGTGATAAAGCGTGAACAACAGGTATTTCCACATCAAATGGTACCTGAGTAGTTGCAACAATTAAGTCCACATTTTTAGGATCAGCCATTCTTGGTAGCGAAGCAATATTGGTCTGTGTATAAGTGACATTAATCCCCTTTTCTTTTAGATAATTTAATGTTTTTTCCGTTGCAACTGTCGAAGTTGCTATTCCAGTGGCACATACAAAAAGAATATTTTTTTCTCGATTAGCCATTTTTATTCCTCCCAAATTGCTTTTTGAATTATTTCTCTAATTTCTGTCTTTGTTCCATTTTTTATTTGTTTTAAATTTTGATTGTTCTGAAAAACAGTCATAAGTTTTGATAAAATATTTAACTGTTTATTTGATTGACTCAATGCTAATAAAAAAACTATTGATACCTCTATCTTTTCATCGGTGGTTCCCATTACAACTTGTTCAATCGGTTGTTGCAGAATAGCGACCGAAATGGCATTTTGCTTTGTCCACTTTGCATCTGTATGGGGAATCGAAACACCAATTGGCTTTGTAGGCAATCCGGTAGGAAATTTCTTTTCCCTTTCAATAACATTTTTAGAAAACTCTTGTTTAACCAACTTTTTTTCACTTAATTTTTTTGATAAAATTTTGATTACAGTATCAAAATCCACCTTATTATCAAAAAATTCAATTTGATCATCGTCAAAAACTGTTTTTGCTTGTTCAAGATTCATATAATTCCTCTAATAAATATCAACTGGAGCCAATTTATTCATCACATTAATTTTGTGATAGACGACATCTTTAATTGCTTTTCGTGCATCCAATGTTACATTGATCAAATCAAAGCGATTATTTTCTTGTTCGTAATCTTTACCTATAGTTTGGATGTAAGCTTTACGAAGATCACTTGCAACATTAATTTTAACAACACCGTAATTTACCATTTGATTAATTTGCTCGTCTGGTATTCCTGATGCTCCATGTAAGACTAATGGTACAGGACAAATTTTTTGAATCTTTTTTAACAAATCAAAATTAATATTAGGATCTAAATTTAAGCCATGAACATTTCCTACAGCTACAGCTAATAAATTAACCCCTGTTTTTTTCACGAAATCTAGTACCTGATCAGGATTTGTATATTTATTATCGGGATTAACATAATCATCTTCCTTACCGGCAATTGCTCCCAATTCGGCTTCAACAGGTATGCCATAACTTTCAGCAAACTCTACAGCTTGTCGTGTATGCTTGACATTTTCATCATAATCATATTGAGCATTATCCGTCATTACAGAACCAAAGCCTGCTTGACACGCATCTTTTATGTTTTGAAAATCTTTTCCATGGTCGAGATGTAATGTTACAGGTGTTTCCATTTTATCGGCATAGCGTTTCACCATATCATATATATAGCCATACCCCGATAATGGAATATTTGTAGGAGCAATTTGGATAAATGCAGGTACCTTACTTTGTTCAACTGCATCGAGAATTCCCATTGTAGTAATCAAATCGGTTGTATTATATGCTCCTGCACAAACATGACGTTCCTTTATAATATCTAATAGTTTAAAACCGTTTATTAATGGCATTGCTTAAAACCTCCATTGCGTATATTTCATATTTGAATCTTTTAAGAAGTTGCAGTCAAGATTTATATTTTAGATAAAACCAGAAAAACTAATTATTCATGATAAAAGTAATTAAATGTTTGGGCTTATTAAGTTGATGACCTGGATTCACTACTAAAAGGACAACTTTATCTAAATCAAAACTTTTCTTTAATGATTTCAAGCAATAATTAATCGGTTTAGAAAGACTAAAATAAGTTATTACATCTTGTTTTACTTTTCTATTAATAACATGGATTATTAATCCATCATCAGATACAAGTCCCTCACCAATTTCATCTCGTTCTTTAATTACGGCCATGATTTCAGCTGCATCCAAAGATGATTCAATTCTTTGCGTATAAGCAATAATTGATTTATAGAGTTCTTCCAGACTTGCAGGAGCAATTGTCATATACTGTTCTTTAATTTCCATTTATTTTGCCTTCATTAACTGATCAATTTTTTCTTGAACTATTCGCTGATCCTTTTTAGTAAATAATGCACTCACAATTACCTTAGGAATTTTTATCTTATCTGACACTTTGACTGTAGAAATCAACAAATCAACTTTACTAAAATCATATTTGTAGTTATTACTTGACGTAACATCTAAAATGTCAAGATTAGGAAAAGCTTTTTTTACCTTTATTCGCAATAATTCTGAAGTACCAATTCCAGTTGCACACATAATAATTATCTTTAAAGTTAATGGATTTTCTTCAAGTGCTTGTGCAAAATATAAAGTTATATAACCAATCTCATTTTCATCAATATTATTTAATCCATATTTAGCAAATACTTTCTTTGAAGCTGCAAAAATAATCAGAAATAAATTTTTATATTCCATTTTGATCTGCTCTAACAAGTTATTATTAATGTGAATGTTCCGCGTTAATCTATTAACTAATGGCTGAATGTGCTTTTCTAGTCTTAATTGAATAAAACTAAAGTCAAAATCCATTTTCTTAGACACAATTGCTATTAGTTTCTGAGTAACATTTGAGACAAGCCGAGAAACTTTCACGACTGAGACATCATTTTCAAACCTCGATGAAATTAAATACTCAAAAATATACTCAGTTTCTTTTTCAGGAACTTCCATATTCAAATAACCACTGATATCTTTTACTACTTGTTGACTAATTTGATAAATTTTAGGATATAGCTTAATGCTTTTTTGATCTTTAATAAACGATTCAACTGAAAGAGAACTTGATTTACGTAATCTGATAATCAAGATGTAGAGATGTGAAAACAAATTAACATTGTAAGGATACGGCAATGAAGTTTGTAATACACTTTCAATTTTATCGATTTCCCTCAAAGCAAATCTCACATCATACTTTTGACTAAAATCCGAACTTTTAAGAAATTGATTTAAATCTATTATTTCTCTATCATCTATCAGTTCTGTTAACGCATGTCGAATATTTACTTCTGAACCTTTAGCAGCAATATATCCATTTTTCGAAATTAAAATTATTTCATATTCTTTAAGAATTGACTTTATTATTCGTTTATCATTTAAGCGAACGTTTAAACTTATAAAATATTTGTCAAAAACCTCACTTTCTTTAATACCTTGTGGTGAAACTAGTAAAAGTTGTTTGATAATCCTATTTCTCCGTTCAACTGGAGAAATATTAGTCATTGAATTATCGATAATATCCGAATGTGAACTAAGCTGAATATAAAATTGATAATTAACTTTGAACCCTCTACCTCTTTGAGATATAACCAAGGGGCCATCACTATCTTCATTAATATCTTTCACCAGTCGATAAACTGTTTTTTTAGAGACATCTAACTTTTTTGAAATTTCTTCTGCAGTAATAAAATTATTACTCTCTAAAAGGAAACAAATTAACTCATGAACTCTTGGAGAATTCTTCATATTCGCTCCTTTCTTGATTCTTAAAGATTCATCTTCTATTTTAGTAAACGATTTCATCTTTGCATTATCAATACGTGTCCATTGATATGGTCAAATGTTGTTAAAAAATTAAAAATTATATAATTAAATATCAGACTATCACTCAATTTTTGATTCTTAGTAATATGTATTGTAAATAAAACTAATTAAAAATAAATACTGACCTAAAAAATGAAGTGGATGCTGTCTTCCAAGACACTATGACTAGCTTTAAATTCAGTAATTATTTTTCAAACTAGAGTTTACCAGTAAATTAGATAGAGCGATAAACGAAATTAAGTAAAGCAATATGAAAACTTTTAGTTCAATAGTAGAGTGGGTAAAAAATATTAAACTTTTAAATGAGTGTATAAAAAATAGTGAGTTAAAAACTCACTATTTTTTGTACAATAAACTAGCATATATTTTATTGAAGCGATTTACGCAATCACTAATTACGATTAATTGACTAACTTTTAAAAATTATCTTTCACTTAAAATAAAATTGTTTCTCTAAATTTCATGCTTAAACAGTTGGATAATTTTTTTGTTTATATTAGTTATTTTAAAAAATAAATTTATTTACAAGCAACAATTGAAAAAGTTAATGGTATTTGTGGATAATTATCAGGCATATACCAACCGTCTTGCTTCATGTTATATTTCAACATAGGTAATGATTACCAATCTGTTTCCGGGTATTCTCCAAATGACTTAATTGTTAAGCCTGCTTCAAGCAAAGCAGATGTAATTTCTTGAAAATCATGAGCCCAATTATGGATTACGGCTATGTATTAATTGCTCGCTATTACTAGCATACTCATTTACCTTATATGAAATTTTTGCTTCGTAAGTAGACTCTGTTCCACTAAAATAATCGCTTTTCAGCATTAAGCCTTCATTATCTAGTGCAAAAAGCAACGGATGATCGTCACGAATCATAAAAACACCTCCAGGCATTAAAAGATTCGCAATCGATTGGGCCCAGTCTTTCAAATCAGGTAACCACGTAATTGTTCCCGCACTAGTTACAATTACATCAAATTACTCTAATTTTTTTGACAACACTTTCGACGCATATCTGGCATCTCCCTCAACATATTCAATTTCAGCACCAGCTTGTTTTGCTAAATCACGAGCATACTTCAAAGATAGCGGTGAAAAATCAAGACCATGAATCATTTAGCACCCAACCGCGTCCAGCTGATAGTATCCGTTCCAATATGACATTGTAAGTGCAATAATCTTTGTCCACGTATTGACTGATTTGGTAAAAACGGCCTTAACACTTCTAAATTCCTTTTTACTGTTCCTGTAATAGCTTTAGGATTTTTTATATAAGCTTTCAAATTACCATAGACGCCATTAACATGCGCCTTTGCGCGATCGTCCCAACTTGCTAAATTATCACTAATTTCTTGTTTATTTTCCATATTTTTACTCTCTATTAATTTAATATAAAATAAACTATTTTAGTTATATAATAATTCATTTGTGAATAGTATCAAGTTAACATTTCTTGTTTAAGCTAATAAGAGTTAAGAAATCATATGATGTTAAAAGAACTTTCACTAGCTTCATCTCCATTTTGTAATTACATATTATTTTTACAATGTAATTATATGGAATCGCTATCTTTAAGTCAATATCTATTTTTATAAGCATTAAATTTATTGTTGACCTTTTTGATTTTAGTTATTATAATTTATTATGTAAATACATAAAGGAGAAATAATTATGAAATATACAATTGATGACTTTGCCCGCTTAATTGACCATACGAATTTACATCCGTACGCAACTCAAGAAGATATGAAAAAACTCTGTGACGAAGCAAAAAAGTATCATTTTAAGATGGTAGCAATTAATCAAGTTCAATCAGAATATTGTGCTAAGCAACTTGCGGGAACAGACATTGATACTGGAGCAGCAATTAGTTTCCCTTTAGGACAAACAACTGTTGCTTCAAAGGTTTTTGATACTAAAAATGCAATCGAAAATGGTGCTAACGAAATTGATTACGTAGTAAATTTAACCAAAGTACGTGACCATGATTGGGACTACATTGAAGACGAAATGAAGCAAATTGTTGCTGCATGCCATGAAAAGAATATTCCGTGCAAAGTAATCTTTGAAACTTGCTTTCTTACCAAAGATGAAATTAAGCAATTAGCTCTAATTGCTAAAAAAGTTGAACCTGACTTTGTTAAGACTTCGACCGGCTTTGGGACTGCTGGTGCTAAAGTTGAAGATGTTAAGTTAATGAAGGAAAATGTTGGCCCTAATGTCAAAGTTAAGGCAGCTGGTGGTATTCGCAACACCGATGACTTTTTAGCAATGATTGCCGCAGGTGCACAGAGAATTGGGACTAGCTCTGGTGTGAAAATTATTGAAACTTTGAAGAAGCGCTTTGAAGATGACAACATTACTTCGCTAGATATTTAAAATAAAAATTTTAAGATAAAAAAATCAATGCAAAATACCAACTGGAATTGGTAAGCATTGATTTTTTTGTGTTATAGTAACTTGTAATTACATAAAAAAGGTGGCAATAGTGTGACAAAATCAGGACAACCTAAATATAAATTAATTGAAGATGATCTACTAAAGAAAATACAAACTGGTGTCTACAAACAAAACACACTAATTCCGCGAGAAGTAGAACTTGCAGAAAACTATCATGTCAGTCGACCGACCGTACGGCAAGCAATTTCTAAGCTAGTCAACAAAGGCTATTTAGAACGTCGACGCAAGCGCGGAACAATTGTTAGGCAAGCAAAAATCGAGCAGGAATTTACGCACGTAATCGAAAGTTACAGCACAGAAATGAATACAAAAGGTATTTATCCTAAGACAAACCTGCTTTACTTTCAAGTCCAACAAGCTAACTCCGAAGTAAGTGAGAATTTAAAAATTCCGTTGAATGCACCCGTTTTTAAGCTGACACGATTACGTTATGCTGACCAGAAGCCAATTGTTTTAGTTACTACCTATGTTCCAGAAGAAAGAGTGCCCGAGTTAATTAACTACGACTTTGTTAAGGATTCTCTATACAGCACTTTGGAAAAGTATCAATTAAAAGTAACGCACGTTATCAGGAAGTTGGAAGTTTTAGAAGCCGATGAAACTACGGCCAATCTACTTAATATTCCGAATAACAAGCCAATCTTCTATTTTCATACCCAAGGACTTACCAGTGACGAAAAGCCAATTGAATATTCAATTGCCAAGTATCGCGGTGACCTTAATTCATTCATCATCGATGTTCGCAGATAAGCTGAACACAAGTAAAAATTATGTTCATTAGAAGTTTTAACAGACATTTATTCCCATCTGATTTTTAAAATAATCATTAATATTATCAATTGACTATGCTTTTATTTCCTAGAAAAAACAGCATAACTGTGTTAATTTAGATAAAGTATAAATTAATCAAAGGAAGGCAAATTATGTCTGAAAAAATTACCGGCTTAAGTCAAGCCGAAGCAGATAAACTTCTTAAAGAAAAAGGGTTAAATGAGGTTCCAGAACCACAATTTAACTTTTTTAAAGAATTTTTATCTAAATTATGGAACCTATCCGCTTGGATTCTGGAAGCAGCCCTGCTTTTGGAATGTATTTTAGGAAAATGGATTCAATCATTATTTGTACTGTTAATGTTACTATTTGCGGCATGGAATGGTGCGACACAAAAGAAGCGTTCACGGCGGGTGCTAAATAATATTTCCCACAAATTAACGCCAACTGTTTCCGTTCAACGCGACAATAAGTGGCAAAATATCGATTCCAAGTATCTTGTACCTGGCGACCTGATTAATTTGCAGCCGGGGGACGTTCTTGCGGCTGATGTCAAACTTGTTGATGGCCAACTTTCAACTGATGAAAGCTCAATCACCGGTGAAGCTAAAACAGTTCATAAGAAAATTAACGACGCAGCCTTTGCTGGTACAACAGTTGTCGAAGGGTCTGGCTTAGCCATTGTAACCGCCACTGGATCAAACTCTCGTTCAGGTAAGACCATTAACTTAATTAATAATTCTGCAGCTCCTGGACATTTACAACAGCTATTAACCAAGATTATTTATTACCTTTGCTTACTAGACGGTTTCCTAACTCTAATTATCATCGTTGCTTCCTTCTTTAAGGGTGGCGATATTAAAAATTTGGTCAACATGCTGCCGTTTTTAGCAATGATGTTCATTGCTTCAATTCCAGTGGCAATGCCATCAACTTTTGCCTTATCTAACTCATTTGAAGCAACCAGATTGAGTAAGGAAGGCGTTCTGACTGCTGATTTAACTGGTATTCAAGATGCAGCCAATTTGAACTTGATTTTACTAGATAAAACAGGAACAATCACCGAAAACAAGACTGCAGTTGCTCAATGGACCAATTTCAGCCAACTTGACAACAAGTTAGTGCTTGAACTGGCCACAGCAGCAACTGACCAAAGAAATAAAAAAATCATTGATGTTGCAATCGATGAGTATGCTATTGAACAAGGATTAACGGTTAAAACAAGTGATGACTTTACTCCCTTCACTTCTGGTACTGGATATTCAATGGCTAACGTTGATGGTTATAACGTTAAGTTAGGTTCATTTAAGCAGCTTTCACTAATTGATAAAACCGCTAATGACAAAGTAAAGGAAATCGACTTTGGTGCGGGACGTTCCTGTGCTTTACTAATCAATGACCAACTTGCTGGTGTCTTCATTTTGCAAGATAAGGTTCGGTCAGATTCTAAGGCTGCCTTAGCCGAATTAAAAAAGCGCGGTGTTCGCCCAATCATGTTAACCGGTGACAATCAAAAGACAGCTTTAGCAGTTGCTAAGCAAGTTGATTTAACTGGTGACGTGATTTCAATTCATGATTTTAACGAAAATACCGACATTAATCAGTTAACCGGAATTGCGGATGTCTTGCCAGAAGATAAATTGCGCATGGTTAAGTTCTTCCAAAAGAAGGGCTACATCGTGGGTATGACTGGTGATGGCGTTAATGACTCACCTGCTCTGAAGCAAGCAGAAGTTGGCATTGCTGTTTCTAATGCAGCCGACGTTGCTAAACGGTCCGGAAAGATGGTTTTACTAACTGATGGTTTGAGTTCAATTGTTAAGATTTTAGATGCTGGTCACCGTGTTTACCAAAGAATGACCACGTGGTCTTTAACTAAATTAGCAAGAACAGCCCAATTGACAATGCTATTAACTTTTGGTTACCTCTTCTTCAACTATATTCCGATGGCGTTAAACGCGATGGTTATCTATACTATTATGAATAATATGGTAACCATGATGATCGGAACTGACCGCACACATATCACTTATAAGCCAGAAAACTGGAATATCGCTAAATTAGCCAAGATTGCTTTTGCACTTGCTTTTGGCTGGACAGTAATTGGGATTATCACAGTTGGCTACCTAAATATCCATGGCTTTAGCCACGGTACAGTTTCAACGATGGTTTATGTCTATCTTGTACTAAGTGCAATGTTCATCCTGCTAATTACCAGAACTAAGCGTTTCTTCTGGCAGGATTATCCATCAAAAGCTGTTGGTTTAACCCAAATTGCTGATATAATTTTAACGATTATCCTTGCCCTTTTTGGTATTGCAATGACACAGATTAGTTGGACTAACCTGTTAATTACCTTTGCAATTGCAATCGTAGCAGCTGTAATAGTTGATTTATTCTATCAACCAATTATGAAAAATAAATAATGAATTTAAAATAGAGCTTTTTAGTTAAAGAGCTTTATTTTTTTACAAAAAAATACTCCTAAAACTTAGGAGTACTGTCTTTAACGGGTTAGTTCATAAACATACGAGGTTTCATCAGCACGGTAAACACCGTGCAAAGTTCCCACTTGCTTAAAGCCCATTTTATCAATCAAGTGTTGCATTGCCTGATTATCTTCATGCGTATCAATTCTAATTGAATCAACTTCAGGGTGATTGTCCCGAATATTTTCAATTACAGCTTGCAACAACTTAGTAGCATAACCATTACCAGCGTGTTTAGAATGAATTGCGACCCGATGAATAACCACGTAATTATCTGTTTGCACTAACCAGTCACCATTTAATTTATCATATGAATGATCGGGTGGTGTAACGATCGAAATTGCACCAACGGTCTCCTCATCATCAGAAACAGCTAAGTATGCCCAACCATTTTCAATATCTTCCTTAATTTGATCAGTTGATGGATAGTCACCCTGCCATTGATTAACACCACTTTCTGCCAATTGGTTAGCACCATCTTTTAAAATCGCCATAATTTGATCAAAGTCGATCATTGTTGCTTTTCTTAATTGCAAATTTTTCACTTCTCCTTTTAAAACATACGGTTTATTATACCGACGCTAATCAAGTATGTAAAAATATTTGTTTTTGCAACACTAATAAAAAAACAGTTTTCTTTAATTACAAAAGAAAACTGTTTTACTATTAAGCACCATGATATTGGACAAGTGAATAAATATCAAGTCCTGGTAATTTTTCCTTACCCTTTAAATCAGGTAATTCAATATAGAACGCAGCACCAACTAAGATACCACCTAAACTTTCAATTAATTGCTTGCAAGCGCGCAACGTTCCAGCTGTTGCAAGTAAATCATCACAGATAACTACCCGTTGTCCTGGCTTAATCGCATCCTTATGCATTTCCAAACTGTTAGAACCATATTCCAAATCATATGAAGCTCTCTCGACTTCTCTTGGCAGCTTATGAGGCTTTCTTGCAGGAACAAAACCTAAACCTAATTCAGTTGCAACGGGGCAGCCCACAATAAACCCACGAGCTTCAGGACCGACAATGACATCTGCTTTTCTACTCTTAGCGTATTCTGCAAGCTTATGTGTAGCCGCTCTAAACAATTCACCATCCTGCAAAATCGGGGTAATATCCCGAAAGACAATCCCCTTATTCGGAAAGTCATTGACACTGGCAATCCGTTCTTCAAAAATGTTTTCCATAAGAAGAAAAACCTCCAAAACTTCATTTGCTTTTCAAAGCACAATTTAACTTACATATTCTAACAGATTTAACTATAAAAAGCACTAAAAAACGTGTATTAGTGCTGTTTTAGCCGCTGATTGACATACATTAATAATTTATTAGTTGGCATTTGTCTTAACCTACTAGCAAAAGTTATTTGAGAAGTTACCGCGGTAAAGTATTTAGACACTGAAAGTGGCTGCTTAGTAGGGTTGTTTACCCCAACAATCTGGTTATTCTGCAACTGAACAAAGTTAAGCTCAAAGAACACCCGTAAAATAAACAGCAAGCTATTATAATCTAATCCTAGAAACGGTGCAACTTGCCGATAATCTGCTGGCGATAAATCTGCATGAGCATAAACATACTTTAAAACTCGCACAAAATCTGTCTTGGCCGGAATACTTTTAACGGGCAATTGATCGAGCAAAAAGCGCAAATATAACTGCTGATAGTTATTAGTCAATGCCTGATTCAATTCAGTTAAATTATGGGGCACATCAATTAACGCAGCGACCTCGCCATTTCCTTCATAATTACGCACCAGCGCAATTTTGGTAGGATTTATTCCTAAACTATTGACAGCAACCGTCTGATTTTTTTCATCAAATAATAAATAGCGGTCTGCAAAGCCCATCACGTATTTTTCTTGTCGCAAGTCAACTACTGGAGCTGGTACGGCTAATTGTGGGGCTTTAAAGACAATGCCTTCGATAATACCCTGCAGCTTAGTTTGATTGCGAAAAGTATTCAGTCCTAACTGGATAAAGATTTGGTCAATAAATGGTAAAAGATTGCACGTGATATATTCCTTATTAAAGCCAACGACATCTAATTTGCCCGCATTTTTAACCGCCTGAAAACGGATATGTGTCTTGTCTTTACCCATAAAATCAAAATTGTTAATCGTTGCGTGCGTAATACTAAAAGTTGGTTTAACATTGTCAGTACCAAATGGCCCAGCAAGATTAATCTCATTCACCGTATCTGGCGTCAACTTAGCTAGTGATAATTCAAAGTCATACTGCTTCACTGCTAAATTTGGTGTGTCCTTAAAGCTAGCTTCAAAAGCATCCCGTAACTCGTCAATTTTATCAGCCGTAGTTGATAAGCCACAAGCAAAATCATGCCCACCGAATTTAGTCAGCAACTTTTCTTTTAAAGGAGACAGTGCATCAAATAAGTTAAACCCCGGGATCGAACGTCCTGACCCCTTAATAATTCCCGCTTCGTTTTTAGTTAAAACAATTGTCGGTTTATGAAATTTTTCAACAACTTTATTGGCCACTAAGCCAAGCACACCTTCGTGAAATTCAGGATCATAAATTACCAGAGTGTTCTTAGTCTGCCAGCCATTAATCTTAACTTGCTCAATGCATGATTGATAAACCGCTGCTGTCAATTCCTTGCGCTCATCATTGAGTTCTTCAATTTGGTTTGCTAATTTTTGTGCTTGTTCTTCATCATCAGAAAGTAGCAGCTCAACAGCAAGACTAGCATTAGCAAGCCGACCAACTGCATTCAATCGTGGTGCAATATTGAAGCCAACATCAGTTTCATCAATTGCGTCTAGCTTCAAGCCCGCGTTTTTAATTAATGCACGCAAGCCCGGACGCTGCGTTTGGTTAAGCATTGCTAGACCACGTTTAACAATAACGTGACCTTCACCAGATACCTTGACCATATCGCCAATAGTACCAATCATAGCAAGTTCTAAAAGTTCAGACATTGGATCTTGCATTAATTCACGACAAATTGTGTAGGCAACGCCAGCACCACAATAATCATCAAACGGATATTGCTGCTTTGGATAATTGCAGTGCACAATTGCATACGCATCGGGAATTTCTTCTTGGAAAGTATGATGATCCGTAATGATTGTATCAACGCCATGTTCTTTTGCATAAGCAACCTCTTGAACGCCAGTTACACCATTATCGACCGTGATAATGAGCTGCGTGCCATCTTCTACAAGCTTTTGATAAGCTGCTAGATTAGGGCCATAACCATCACGGAAACGATCAGGGATAAAGTAATGCACATCTGCACCCAGTATTTCCAATGTCTCCATCATGATTGTCGTTGCAGTAATCCCATCAGCGTCATAATCGCCATAAATGGTTATTTTTTCACCTTGATCGATTGCCTTAGTAATGCGATCAATTGCCTTATCCATGTCATGCATTAAATTAGGCGCAGCCAAATCTTCCTCAGTCGCATTAAACCAAAAGTCTAACTGTTCATCAGTATTAATGCCACGCAAAGAAAACAACTTAGCCGTTATTGGGCTAAGTTGATATTTTTCAATTAACTCAGAAGGTAACTCCTGAGCGGAACGCTGTTTCCACTCGATCATTAAGTTTTCTCCTTAATATTCTACTTCGAATTTAAATCATCATCGTTCATCTTCAAGACGGCCATAAATGCATCTTGTGGCACTTCTACGCGACCGACAGCCTTCATTCGCTTCTTACCGCGTTTTTGCTTTTCCAGCAATTTAGCCCGACGATCGGGATCACCCGTGTGAATTTTCCAAGTAACATCCTTACGATATGGCTTAACAGTTGCTCGCGAAATAATTTTTGCGCCAATTGCTCCTTGAATATCAACTTCAAAGTTTTGCCGTGGAATTAGCTTTTTAAGCATTGATGTCATTTGCCGTGCCCGCTTTTGCGCTTCATCCCTGTGAGCAATAAAGCTCAACGCATCAATTGCCTGTTTATTGAGTAAAATATCAATTTTAACCAAGTCAGTTGCCCGATAACCCGTAATTTCATAATCTAGTGAAGCATAACCTTTAGTTGAAGATTTTAAATCATCAAAAAAGTCATAAATAATTTCAGCCAGTGGCATGTCATAAATCACGTTAACGCGATACTTATCCAGATAATCCATCGTGACAAATTCGCCACGCTTGCGTTGACATAATTCCATTACTGGACCGACAAAATCGTTCGGCACCATAACTTCGGCTTTAACGTAAGGCTCCTGAACTTCCTTATATTCACCAGCACTTGGCAAATCAGATGGGTTATCAATCACCTTCGTTGAGCCATCATTCATAATTGCGTGGTAGTCAACTGATGGTGCAGTCATAATTAAATCAAGGTCAAATTCTTGTTCCAATCGTTCTTGCACAACATCCATGTGAAGCAAACCCAAAAAGCCACAACGAAAACCAAAACCTAGCGCCGTTGAAGTTTCAGGTTCAAATTCCAAGGCAGCATCATTTAACTGCAGTTTTTGCAATGCTTCTTTTAAATCGTTATACTTGGCATTTTCAACGGGATACATCCCTGAATAGACCATTGGTGGAATTTGCCGATAACCAGGCAGTGGTTCTGACGTTGGGTGTGCCGCAGAAGTAATCGTATCACCCACTCGGGTTTCACGAACTGACTTGATATTAGCTGTTAGGTAGCCAACATCTCCAGCAATTAGAATATCTTTCTTAACCGGTTGCGGACTAGTCACACCAACTTCTGTTACCTCATACTTTTTACCAGTATTCATAATTTCAATTTGATCACCGGATTTAACTGTACCCTCTTCAACGCGAATAGACAGCACAACACCGCGATAATCGTCATATTTGGAATCAAAAATCAACGCCTTCAATGGTGCTGTTAAGTCGCCTGCTGGTGCTGGTATCTCATTAACCACTTTTTCAAGCATATCAGCGATACCCTGGCCTGTTTTACCAGAAACCTCAGCAGCATCAGAAGCATCAAGACCAAGCATTTCTTCAATTTCTTCTTTAGCTTGTTCTGGATTAGCTGATGGCAAGTCAATCTTATTGATTACTGGCAGAATTTCTAGATCATCATCAATTGCTAGGTAAGTATTAGCCAAAGTTTGTGCTTGCACACCTTGTGATGCGTCAACAACTAGCAGTGCTCCTTCACAAGCAGCAAGTGACCGTGAAACTTCATAAGAAAAGTCGACGTGGCCTGGAGTATCGATCAAGTGGAAAATATAATCTTCACCATCTTGGGCATGATACTTGATTTCTACCGAGTTCATCTTGATTGTGATTCCTCGTTGGCGTTCAAGCGGCATATCATCAAGCATTTGATTCTTTAATTGCCTCTGCGAAACTGTATCTGTCAATTCCAAAATTCGATCAGCAATAGTCGACTTGCCGTGATCAATATGGGCAACAATTGAAAAGTTGCGAATGTGTTTTTGATAATCTTGTAATTTTTTAATATCCATAAATTATTTGCACCCTTTGTTTCTATCTCTCTAATTATAGCAAATTCGTAAGTGCAGTTAAAATTAATTAGAAGCTCTGAAAGTTCTGAAAGTTCTGAAAAGAAAAAGAATCCTAAACGTTTAGGATTCTTAATTAGATTTTTACTTCAACTTTTCTTTTAAGCGTTCAAAAAAGCCCTTTTCTTGTGGTGTAATTGAACCACCACCAGCCTTGACGAAGTCGACTAAGGCATCTTTTTGCTTTTCATTAATTGACTCTGGAATTTGCACTTGAACAGTTGTTACTTGATCACCATTACCATTCCCGCGCAAATATGGTACACCCTCGCCGCGCAAAGTAAATTTTTTGTTTGGCTGGGTACCAGCAGGAATCTTCAGCTTGCTCTTGCCGTGAACCGTTTTAATGTCAATTTCGTCCCCTAAAGTTGCTTGAGCAAACGAAATTGGCACTGTGGTATAGATTGTATTGCCATTACGTTCAAAGTCCTTAGATGGCTTAATACGGTAACTAATGTATAAATCACCATAAGGACCACCGTTCTTACCAGCTTCGCCCTGGCCTTCATAACGTAATTGTTGACCATTGTCAATTCCGGCAGGGATATTGATTTCAATATTATTTTTACCATCAACAGTTCCCTTACCATGACAAGTTTGACATGGGTGCTCAATGATTACACCACGACCTTGACACTTATCACAAACTGTCTGACGGCGAATCATGCCTAACATCGACTTCTGCGTTACGGTCATATAACCCGAGCCATGACACTTATCACAGGTAATTGGATGCGTGCCCTTCTCGGCACCAGTTCCTTGACAAGTCGAACAAGTTTCACTACGAGTATAAGATACCTGCGTCTTTTTACCCGTAATCGCATCCATAAAATCAATTGTCAATGTATAATCAAGATCTTGACCACGTTGTGGGGCAGTTGGGTTAGCTTGACGTTGACTACCAGCGCTACCGCCGCCGAAGAAATCATTGAAAATATCGCCGAAATCACCAAAGCCACCGTAACCTTGACCGCCGCCAAAGCCGCCTTGACCATTACCATTGACACCGGCAGAACCAAATTGGTCATACTGAGCCCGCTTTTGCTTATCATGCAAAACCTCATAAGCCTCGTTGACTTCCTTGTACTTTTCTTCAGCTCCCGGTTCATGATTCAAATCTGGATGATATTTCTTAGCTAATTTACGGTAAGCAGAGTTAATTTCTTTATCACTGGCATTACGATCAACACCTAGCACATTATAATAGTCTTCTTGTGCCATCTATTAAAAGCTCCTCACTTTCCAAAAGAAAAGAACTACTTTCGCGGCAGTTCTTTTCTAATTTATTCAATTATAAACCCTTTATTTGTTTGGGTCTACTTTGTGGAATTCACCGTCAGTTGCAGAACCATCACTTGTATTGCCGCCTTGTGAACCCGGATTCTGTGGGCCGGCTTGCGGGCCAGCTTGACCAGCTGCTCCTTGAGCACCACCATTAGCTTGGTACAATTTAACAGCCAAGTCTTGAGCAACCTTAGTTAATTCATCCTTCTTAGACTTCATTTCATCTAAGTTATTGTCCTTTTGCGCTTTCTTTAACGCATCAAGAGCATCTTGGACCTTCTTGGTATCATCTGCAGAAATCTTGTCGTTATCCTTAACTTCCTTCAGAGTCTTTTCAGTTGAGAAGATTAATTGGTCAACTTCATTACGTAAGTCAACTTCTTTTTTCTTCTTCTTATCCTCTTCAGCGTGTTCCTCGGCTTCTTTTTGCATCTTTTGAATTTCTTCATCAGAAAGACCGGATGAACTCTTGATTGTAATCTTCTGTTCCTTACCAGTACCCATATCCTTAGCAGAAACATTAACGATACCGTTCTTATCAATATCAAATGTAACTTGGATTTGTGGGACACCACGAGGTGCTGCAGGAATATCAGTTAATTCAAACCGACCTAAAGTCTTATCGTCTTGAGCCATTGGACGTTCACCTTGCAAAACATGAACATCAACGGCTGGTTGATTATCAGCAGCAGTTGAGAAGATTTGACTCTTAGAAGTTGGAATTGTTGTGTTCTTTTCAATTAACTTAGTGAAGACACCACCCATGGTTTCAATACCAAGTGATAATGGTGTAACATCAAGCAAAACAACGTCCTTAACGTCACCTGAAATAACTCCACCTTGAATGGCAGCACCTAAAGCAACAGCTTCGTCTGGGTTGATTGAGTGGTCAGGCTCCTTGCCAGCCCACTTCTTAACAGCTTCTTGAACAGCAGGAATACGAGTTGAACCACCGTTTAAGATAACCTTATCAATGTCACTAACTGTCAAGTCAGCATCATTTAAGGCATTGTCAAAAGCAACCTTAGTGCGATCAACTAAGTCACTAGTTAATTCATCAAATTTAGCACGAGTTAAGTCAGCTTCAAGGTGCAAAGGACCAGATTCACCAGCAGAGATGAACGGTAATGAAATGTGAGTTGAAGATACACCAGACAAGTCCTTCTTAGCCTTTTCTGCGGCATCCTTCAACCGTTGCAAAGCCATCTTGTCTTTAGATAAATCAACGCCATTTTCATCCTTAAAGTTTTGGATGAGCCAATCCATGATCTTGTTGTCAAAGTCGTCACCACCAAGGTGAGTATCACCATTAGTTGATAATACTTGGAAGACACCGTCACCTAATTGCAATACGGAAACATCAAAAGTACCACCACCAAGGTCGTAAACCAAGACTTTTTCATCTTCGGCATCCTTATCAAGGCCATATGCTAATGAAGAAGCAGTTGGTTCGTTAATGATCCGCTTAATGTCTAAGCCAGCAATCTTACCGGCATCCTTAGTAGCTTGACGTTGAGCATCATTGAAGTATGCAGGAACAGTGACAACTGCATCAGTAATCTTTTCACCTAAGTAATCTTCAGAGAATTTCTTGATATATTGCAAAATCATTGCGGAAATTTCTTGAGGAGTATAGGACTTATCTCCAACTTTAACTTTATAGTCTGCTTCACCCATGTGACGCTTAATTGAAATAACAGTATTCGGGTTAGTGATTGCCTGACGTTTTGCAACTTCACCAACTTGAATTTCACCGTCTTTGAAAGCAACTACTGATGGTGTAGTCCGATTACCTTCTGGGTTAGTAATAATCTTTGGTTCTTTACCTTCAAGAACAGCAACTGCTGAGTTAGTTGTTCCGAGGTCGATTCCGATAACTTTTGACATTGAATTAACATCCTTTCATTACTGTGCAACAACAACCATTGCTGGTCTTAATGTACGGTCTTTGTATTGATATCCTTTTTGTAAAACTTGGACAACGTGGTCCTTTTGATCATCGCTGCTAGCTGCAACTGTTTGAACAGCTTGATGCAGTGTCGGATCAAATTTAACACCTTCAGCCTCAATTTCACTAATTCCGTGATCTTTCATAGCCTTAACTAAAGAATCAAGTGTCATTTGCACACCCTTCTTTAGCTGTTGAGATGCTTCATCATCAACCTTGGCGACTAAGGCACGCTCTAAATTATCCATTGCTGGTAATACATCCTTAGCTAAAGATTGCGACTCATACTTTATTAATTGTGCTCGTTCTTTATTATAGCGGTTTTGCATATTTTGCATTTCCGCTTGACTACGCAAATACTTATCTTCAAAATCTTTGCTAGCTGCTTGAGCTTTAGTCAATTCTTCTTGAAGCTTTTGCTCTGGCGTTTTTTCTTTTTTATCTGCTTTTACAGCCTGCTTTTTCGCTTCGGATTTTGTTTCTTTTTCTGACTTTGCGGTAGTCGCTTCTGTTTGGTTTAAATCTTTTTCACTAGGAAAATCTTTTTTACTCACGGCTAACCTCCTTATTTAAATCGACCGTAATATTCAAGTAATTTCTTCGCTAACTCATTTCTGAAATATTCAAGTAAGCCAATTACTTGTGAATACGGCATATTCGTTGGCCCTAGCAAAGCAATTACACCTTTACCATGGGAACCAACACTGTACTCTGCAGTTAACAAACTATAATCTTTTAACAATTCGTTCGGTAATTCTGAGCCCAAACTGACCCTAACAGGAAATCGACCATTTTTTGAAGTCGGTTGGTAAGAAACCAAATTTGAAATCAAATCGTTATGATCGACTAATTCATATAACGAACGAATACTAGAGACATCCGCTGTTGAAGAATTATTTAACAAATTAATTTGACCATCAACATATAATTGTTCACTGGCAGCGTCATTAATGACATCTTCAACCAAATCAATCAGTTCGCTAGCATGTTTACCACTGATATTTTGACCAACAGCCTTATTAAGCAGCTCCGGCGTGATTTCAGCTAAACTTTTACCAACTAGTTCATCGTTAATCATGCGAACGGCTTTTTCAATCTCATCACCATGAACATTGTGCGGTAAATTATAAACCTGATTCTGAACACTACCATCACTGGTAACTAGAATTGCCATCACTTGCCGACCAACTAGCGGAACAATCCGAAATCCCGTTACAGTTACATCCTGATTTTCCGGTCCTTCCGCAAATGCCGTATAGTTAGTTAAATCGGATAAAATTTTAGCAGCTTCTTGAACGATTTCATTAACTTGATGAAACGGTCGGTCAAGCTGACTAATAACTTTGGTATAAACAGATTCCGGTATTTGCAGCGGCTCGACTAAATTATCAAGATAATAGCGGTAGCCCTCACTGGAAGGAACACGACCACTAGAAGAATGGGTCTTTTCAATTAAGCCCTTATCTTCTAGAACAACCATCTCATTTCTGATGGTTGCGCTCGACACCTTAATCGGCAACTGATTCATCACTGTCTTCGAACCTACTGGATCATGAGTCTGTGTAAAATCATTAATGATTGTTTTTAAAATAAGTTCTTGACGTTCGGTCAACATAAATATCGCCCTCACTTTTAGCACTCTCATATCTTTTGTGCTAACAATTATTATGATACTAGCATTTAGCAGAATGTCAAGTCGAGTGCTAAAAATATTTGGATTTTCTAGCAGCAAAAAATTTCCACCTACTTTTAAGTAGATGGAAGTCTTTATTTATCAGCAAAGTAAGCCTTGATTTCTGCTTCATCATGCGTCATTTGCTTTTTTAATCCTGCAAGATCAACAAATTTTATTTCACCCCGGGTATACTTATACCACTTGATAATCATTTTTTCCCCGTATGCTTCTTGGTCGAAGCCAAACAAGTTAGATTCAATAAAAATCTGTTTGCCTTCATTAATTGTCACGTTGTAGCCAACACTGGTCATGGAATCATACCATTTATCGCCAATGTTAGTTCTAGTTGCATAGACACCGACTTTAGGCAAAACCTTGTTTTCCGACCAAACCAAATTAGCCGTGGGGAAACCTAACTTGTGACCATTACGCAATCCGTGACCGACAATACCAGACATGACATACGGCGAACCTAACAGTTCGGTTGCTAGCTCCATATTGCCGTCGCTAATTGCTTTTCTAATTTCAGTTGAGCCAATTTTCTGACCTTCATAGGTTTGCTTAGGAACATCAATAATATCAAATCTTCCTTTAGCAAATTTAGGGAAGTTTTTCATATTGGCAACGTCTTTTGGCCCATAAGTATAATCAAACCCAGCAACAACGGTATCTGCTTTTAGCTGTACAATAATTTGATCGACAAATTCTTGCGCTGTTAGTTTGCTAAATTTGTCATTAAAATGAATAACAACTAAGTAATCGACACCCAATTGCGCCATTTTATAAGCCTTCTCATCCAGACTATCAATGTAAACAACCTTAGCATTTTGATAAACTTCTTTTGGATGACGGTCAAACGTCATGACAACAAGCGGCAAGTGCTTTCTAGTTGCTGCTTCACGCGCTAATTCAATCAAGTTTTGGTGTCCTCGGTGAACACCATCAAAAAACCCTAACGCTAATACGATTTTACTTGGTATTAAATTTTCTTTAACTGGATAAGTTAAATGGATAATTTGCACAATAAGACCTTCATTTCACCTATTCATTTTGCAAGAGCATCAAATTAGGACGATACTTTTCTGCATCCTTTTGATAAATTGCCTTAACCTTATTATTGTATCGTAATGCAACCTGATTTGCATCAGTTTCTAAAGCAATCGCCGCCCCATTTTTCACTTTTAGCCATTGGTCCATAGTTAAATCAACTTGCGTATAATTTTTAAAAAAGGCATCGATTGGCTGAATCAGTTGTGCGGCTCTACTTGGATCAGCCACAATTTCGTCCAAGCTGACTGCTTGACTAAGATCAAAGCCCGAGCTAGCGGTTCTGCGCAAAGTACTCATTACAGCCGGCACACCTAACTTATCTCCCAAATCATTGACTAATGAACGCACATAAGTCCCCTTACTGCATTCAATTACAAACGCAAACTCCTCTTGGCCTTTTTCTTTGTCAAAAACTGGTTGTGCAGTTAAGTCATAAGCTAGAACATTAACCTGCCGTTTAGGTCGTTCAACCTCAATTCCTGCACGGGCATATTCGTATAAATGTTTACCATTTACCCGTACGGCTGAATAAATTGGTGGTACCTGCTCAATCTTGCCCACAAACGACTGCATCCCCTGAGTAATTATCTTAGCTGCAAGCGGTTCTGTCATTTTTTTAGTTGCCAAAGTTGTGCCACTAATATCATAACTATCAGTGGCGTAGCCAAAAATACCTTCGCCAACATATTTTTTGTTTTGCGTGTGCATTAATTCAATTAGCTTAGTTGCCTGACCAATCGCAATCGGCAAGACACCAGTAACATCAGGGTCAAGCGTTCCAGCATGACCAATTTTTTTGATATGTAAGGCTTTGCGAAGATGGTACACGACATCGGCGCTAGTCATCCCCTTAGCCTTATCAATTACTAAAATACCGTTTAACATTTTTAACCCGTTCCCACTAAAAAAGCGCCACAATGGCGCCTTTTTTAATTGTTACGATCTGCTTCTTGCTTTTTTAAATCAGCAATTAACTTATCGATTTTACTACCATATTTAACAGAGTTGTCCCGCTTAAAAATTAACTCGGGAACTTTATAGACTGTCAAAACCTGCCCAAGCAAGTGACGCATCATTCCCTTGGCTTTTTCTAAGCCAGTAGCAACCTCTTCTTCCTTTTTTGGATCTTCAGAAAGAATACTGTAATAAACAGTTGCATATGATAAATCATTAGTACATTCAACCGCAGTAATCGTAACATCATTGACACGCGGATCACGAATATTTTTCCGCAAAATTTTGGTTAATTCACGGAGGACTTCTCCTTCAACACGACCAATTCTGTGCTTCATACTTTCCTCCTAGCAAAATTACTAATTAGGCTTAACCTCTTGCTTTTCAGTTGCTTCAAGCTGATCGCCAATCTTAATATCGTTATAGCCTTCAATTGTTAATCCACAATCGAATCCTTGCTTAACCACTTTAGCATCGTCCTTGAACCGCTTAAGTGAAGCAACTTTACCAGTGTAGATTACCACACCATCACGAATTAAGTTAACAGTTGAATCACGAGTAACATAACCAGAGTCAACAAAGGAACCAGCAATTGTACCAACCTTCGAAACCTTCCAAGTTTCACGAACAGTTAAGCTACCAACAACTTTATCTTCATAAGTTGGTTCAAGCATCCCTTGCATCGCAGCCTTTACATCATCAATTGCCTTGTAAATAATACTGTAAAGGCGAATATCAACACCATCAGCTTCAGCTTGTGACTTAGCAGTTGCAGTTGGCCGAACATTGAATCCAATGATGAAACCGTTGGAAGCACCAGCTAAAGTAACATCTGATTCATTAACAGCACCAACACCCGCGTGAATAATATTAACCCGAACGCCTTCAACTTCAATCTTTTCAAGTGATTGTTGCAGCGCTTCAGTAGAACCTTGAACATCAGCCTTTAAGACAATGTCAACTTCCTTCATGTTTTCTCTCTTCATTGTATCAAAGAGGTTGTCTAAAGTAATATGTTGAACATTTTCTCTTGATTGTTGCAAAGCTTGTTGTGCTCTTTGCTCACCAACACTACGGGCAGTCTTTTCATCATCAAAGACAACCAACTTATCAGCAGATTCAGGTACATCATTCAACCCGGTAATTTCAACTGGCATTGATGGTGTTGCCTTATCGATTTGACGACCACGATCGTTAGTCATTACACGTACCCGACCAAAGCGGTTACCAATAACGATTGGATCACCAGTGTGCAAAGTACCTTGTTGTACAAGCAAGTCGGCAACTGGACCACGTCCACGAGAAAGCCGCGCTTCAACAACTGTACCGATTGCTTGTTGCTTAGGATCAGCTTTCAATTCCATCACATCAGCTTGCAACAAAATCATTTGTAACAAGTCGTCAACATTTTCACCAGTTTTAGCAGAAATATTAACAAAAATTGTGTCACCACCGTAATCTTCTGGAATTAAGTTGTACTTCATCAACTGTTCTGTAACGTGTTGTGGGTTTGCACCTGGAGCATCCATCTTGTTGATTGCTACGATAATTGGCACTTTAGCACTCTTAGCGTGGTCAATAGCTTCAATTGTCTGTGGCATTACACCGTCATCGGCAGCAACAACCAAGACAACAATATCAGTTATTTCAGCACCACGCTCACGCATGTTTGAAAAGGCTGCATGTCCTGGGGTATCCAAGAAGGTAATCAAATGATCGCCAACATGAACTTGGTAAGCACCAATCTTCTGAGTGATACCACCTGCTTCATGAGCAGAAACATGTGTGTGTCGTAAGCGGTCAAGTAAAGTTGTCTTACCGTGGTCAACGTGACCCATGATTGTAACAACTGGTGGACGCTTAACCTGGTTTTTTGATTCTTTAGATGCTTCCATGCGTTTACTGTAAAGCGTATCAATATCAGAAATATCCTCATGAACCTTTTCTTCTGCATTAATACCGTATTCAGCAGCAATCAATTCAATCGTATCTTTATCTAAAGATTGGTTTTGGTTAGTCATTACACCAAGCATAAATAGCTTCTTAACGATTTCTGCTGGTTCACGGTGCAAAATTTTACCCAAATCTTGAGCATTCATACCAACTTCGTATACCAATGTTTCTGGTAATGGACGCTCTTTTCTCTGAGTTGGTTGCTTTTTTGGCGTTTGGTCAATTTGACGACGCTTATTTTTACGCTTACGACGTTCTTGACGGTCAGAATGATTGTTACTACCATTATTGCCAAAAGTTTGATTTCTACCCTTACGACCAGGTTTACCAGAATTACGTGAAGTATAGCCATTACCACGGCGCTTTTCTTCCTTAACTGGCTCTGGACCAGCATTATTAACTACTGGTTGTTGTCTAGGGACTGGTTCGTTCTGCTTCATTCTTGCTGGCGAAGGCTTAATAATCTTTGGACCAATAACCTTTGTCTCAGTTGTCTTTTCTTTTGCAGGTACCTTAGGTGCTGCAGCATTATTTTTAACTTTTTCAGTTGCCTTAGGATTTTGCAAATGCTCATGATAAGCCTTACGTGCCTTGTCAGCCTGCTTATTCAAATTGCTTTGCTCAACACGCTGCTTTTGCTTTAATTGCTTAAGCAAATCTTGAGCTGCTGGCTTAGAAGTATGCGCATTGGAATTAGTATTATTACTTGAACGGCGGTCTTGGTTACGCTCTTGCGAGTTACGGTTATTAGGCCGGCGATTGTTTCTGCGGCGATTATTATTTCTATTGCCAGTTTCTTCATGCTTCTTCTCATTCTTACGAATAGAAGTGACAGAAACCTTGATTTTGCTGCTCTTTTTAGCAGTCTTCTCTTGCTTTTTAGCGGGAGCGGAGCTATGGAAACTACCCTTTAATTGACTTACTTGTGAATCTTCTAGTGATGACATATGGTTTTTAACATCAAAGCCGAGGTCCTTTGCTTTTTTAACCACAACTTTATTATCGATGCCTAATTCTTTTGCAATTTCGTAAATTCTTTTTTTAGCCATCCCAATCACACTCCTTCATTAATCTTTTGTCCTAATGCCTTACAAAAACCAGCGTCAGTTAAGCCCAACACCTTACGTTCTTTACCAATTGCATGCGACATCTCATCGCTGCTAAATTCAGTAATAACCTTAACGTCATTCTGCTTAGCTGCTCTAGTGATCTTCTCACTTGTATCGGCATGGCTATCATTAGCCAAAATAACTATCTTGATTTGCTTTGCTTTAAGGCCAACTAACACAATTTCAAGCCCAGAAACTAATTTTCCAGCTCGTTGAGCAAGCCCAAGCAAATTTAATGCTTTTTGTCTATTTTGCAAATTTATTTATCACCAAACAATTCTTTTCTTGCCTTTTGATGATCCACATAAGAATACAGGTCTTCATAAAATGCGTCTGGAACTTTGGCACCTAGGCTTCGTTCTAAAACACCTTTTTCTTGTGCAAACTTGATCTTACTTGGATCTAGTGATACATATGCACCGCGTCCCGGTTTTTTACCGCTAGGATCAACAGAGACATTCTTGTCCTTGTCAATCACAATCCGCACTAATTCCTTTTTAGGCTGCATGGTATCAGTTAATAGATCTTTCCGCATTGGAATTTTTCTTTTTTTCAAAAGAACTCACCCCTAGACTTATTCTTCGTCTGCTTCTTCTTCAGGTTCAGCTAACTCTTCTTGCTCTTCTGCATCATCAACCTGAGCTTCTAAATCATCATCAGTAGCTTCGACTTCTTCAGCGACTTCAGTTTCAGTGTCAACAGCAACAGTTTCATCAGTTGTGTTTTCTGCTACTTCTGCAGCTTCTTCATTATCTTCGTTGGCAGCTTTGCTACTTTCATCAACAAATTCAACTTCAGATTCTGGTCTAATATCAATCTTGTAACCAGTTAAGCGAGCAGCTAAACGAACATTTTGACCCTTCTTACCAATTGCTAGCGATAATTGATAATCAGGAACAATTACAAGAGCACTCTTTTCATCTTCGTCATCGCCAAATTGAACAGCAATAACTTCAGCTGGATTAAGCGCATTGGCAATAAAGTCTGACGGGTCTTCTTCGTACTTAACGACGTCAATGTTTTCACCGTCAAGTTCATTAACCACATTTTGCACCCGGGCACCACGCTGACCAACACAAGTACCAACAGGATCAATGTTAGGATCATTTGACTTCACCGCAATCTTGGTCCGATCGCCTGCTTCACGGGCAATCGAAACAATCTCGACAGTACCATCAAAAATTTCTGGGACTTCTTGCTCAAACAAGCGTTTGACCATATTTGGTGCAGTTCGAGAAACAGTGATTTGCGCACCCTTAGAATCAGAACCAACATGAGTTACAAGAACACGAATTTGGTCTTGAGGGTTGTAAGTTTCGTTAGGCATTTGGTCATTGTGTGGCATAACAGCCTCAACATTACCAATTTTAACATAAACGAAGCGATTATCACGTCTTTCAACTGTACCAGTAATCAGTTCATCCTCATATTGTGAATACTCATCAATGATGTGATTGCGTTCAGCTTCGCGTAAATGTTGCATGATGACTTGTTTAGCAGTTTGCGCAGCAATCCGACCGAAGTCCTTTGGTGCAACTTCAAAACGAATTTCGTCGCCAACTTCATAAGCTTTATTGATGTTTAAGGCATCCTTTAAACTATATTCAAGTCGTTCATCATGAACCTCATCAACAACAGTCTTAACTGCTAGTAATTTAAAATTACCTTTGCGTTCATCAAATTCAACTTCAACATTTTGTGCTTGATTATAGTTCTTTTTGTAAGCAGCAACAAGAGCTGCCTTAATTGCTTCGACAATAACGTCTTGCTTGATACCCTTTGTCTTCTCTAAAGTAGCAAACGCCTCTAGCATTTCTTTAGACATAAGTTTAATCAGCCTTTCTAAAATTCAATTGCAAAACGGATATTTGCAATCAACTTGCGAGGAATAGTTAATCGTTTCCGTCTCGTCTTAATCTTTATTTCTAACTCGATTTCATCATCATTAAATGACTTGAGCGTACCCTCATAATTCTTTTCACCGTCAAGCTTTTGATAAAGGCCAACATGAATGTAATTATCAAGGGCTTTTTGCCAATCCTTCTTCGTTTTAATTGGTCGCTCAACACCGGGTGAAGATACTTCTAAAACGTAAGGTTCAGGGAACGGATCAGGCTCAATCTCGTCAAGTTTAGTTGAAACCAGTTCACTAAGCCCGACGATTTCATCCATATCAATTCCGTTTTCACGGTCAACATATATTCTTAAATAATTTTGGCCTTTTTCTTTTACGTATTCAATGTCCACCAACTCGTCATTGCGCTGTGCAATTATTGGTTTAATTTCTGTAAGAACAAGATCTGTAACTTTCGCCAAATATTTTCCTCCGTAATAAAAAGAGTGAGCAAAAAATACTGCTCACTCGAATTAATTATCCGAACTTCTAAATAAGTATACCATATTTTAACATCAATGTTCAATCAAAAACTTTTCTCGGTTAGCGTCAACTTTTTGCAATTTCGCCTCTCAGCTTTAGATCTGTTAAATCCTTGACCATTAACTTAGGCAAATTGCTTTTCATTCCATTCCTCATTAATCTAATAGCTATACCAGATAGACTTTCAGCTACCTGAACCCGTGTTTGGTTGCCCTCATCAGTTAACTGCCAATTATGAATTGCAAAAGCTCCAATTGTTTTTCCAGTCCAGCCAAAAAGATGACTTGTACATGTATGAACGGTTGATTTATATGTTAAACCATTCGACTTCCAAACAAACTGTGAATTTTCTTTAATCGGATAATTACTTTTTACTCTGACATAATTAATGTCACTTCTCCATGCTGTCCAATTCTTAATATCAGACAATACTTTCATCACAGTTTGGCTGTCTGCATCTATTAAAATGTTACTGCTAGCACTAACAATAGCATTATCATCAACATTAATATTAAAATTCTTCATTTATTATCACCTGATGATATTTTACTCAATTTTAAAAGTCAGTGTCAAACATCCTAAGATAGTTAGTAGATAGAAGTATAACAATACTTTTATCTACTTTTTCTTTTACAATTAAGGTTGAAGTCGAGGTCGTCATAAAAAGTAAATCTTTGAATTCAAATGTCAAACGAGTCCATAAATATTTCCCCTACCAACCTGTATAGTATCAAGGCTGCCAATTTTCCGCATTTCTTCACGAAAGTCAACATCATTATAATCGACATTGAACTACAGATTAGACTCAACAGCCTTGTATATCAAAGTATCATTATCTCCTTTGGTTAACTTAAAAACTGTAACACTGTAAATTTAACCCTTGATTAATCTATTCATTGCCTCTTCAACCTCCACGTATGACAGATAATTATCCCGAAACTTCTTAGCCTCACTCATCATCGGCAATTGCTGCTGCCGAATTTCTGCTTCTGCCTTATCAGTCGCAATCCCCAATTGGTTAGCGAGATAAAATTGCAGCGGTGCCGAATGAATGTGGTTGTACACGACCTTAAAATCATGACCAGCACCATACTTTTCTTGAGCACCCGATAATTCATGCAGCAAATGCTCCTTTTGGTTAGGGTGCCCCGACTGATTAGCAATATTCTTGCTAGAATAAAGTGAACGCTTAGTATTTAAACTGATATCGTCATTATTGGGATTAGTAAAATTGCTGATAATATCTTTTGCTTGTTTAATGGTTATCATTTCTTGCCTTCAATCAACTAAATCAAATCTTTTACTTATATTATATCTAGATAGATTGGTAAAAGTGAAACAAAAAATAGAATAATTCCTTTTCCTTGAAATTAATCATACACAAAAAATCGCTAGTCCAATGACTAACGATTTTCTTATATTAAATATCAAATAATGACAATTGATTTTGGTCAGGCATCCCTTCCAGAACGCCATTGTCTTCTAAATAGTCCATAATTGTTTGCGAAACTTTACCGCGCTTAGACAAATCTTCTTTTGACAAGAATTTTTGCTCAGCACGAGCTGCAACAATTTGTTTAGCCGCGTTATTACCAAGTCCGGGTACGGCATTGAATGGCGCTAAAATCGTGTGTTGGTCAAGAATCTTAAAATTAGTTGCTTCTGACTGGTTGATGTCAACCATCTTAATCTTAATTCCTCGCTCCAGACACTCATTAGCAATCTCAAGCACCGTCAATAAACTCTTGTCTTTAGCAGAAGCATCATTACCCTTGTCTTGAATGTCGGCCATTGCCTTTTTGACCGTATTTTTACCATGGCTCATCGCAACCAAGTCGAATAAGTCAGCCCGCACTGAGAAGTAAGCCGTGTAATAAATCTCGGGATAGTAAACCTTGAACCACGCAATCCGCAGCGCCATTAAAATGTAGGCAGTAGCGTGCGCCTTCGGGAACATATACTTGATTTTAAGACATGACGGGATATACCAGTTCGGAATCTTGTCATTTTTCTTCAAGACAGCCATGTCATCGTCGCTAATTCCGCGACCATGACGCACAGATTCCATTGTCGAAAAGGCAACTTCTGGCTTAACACCCCAGTGAATCAAGTCCATCATAATGTTGTCCCGACAACCA
The DNA here is from genome assembly GCF_029392875.1 of Lactobacillus sp. ESL0677. NCBI lineage: Bacteria > Bacillati > Bacillota > Bacilli > Lactobacillales > Lactobacillaceae > Lactobacillus > Lactobacillus sp. ESL0677. Next base: position 1,228,995 of record NZ_CP113946.1, read on the forward strand.
ATTACGTTCTTCAGCTTGCAAGTACCGTCATTAATCAATTCCTCGGCGTTTCCGAGCCACACATCAGTACCATGTGACAGTCCAGAAATCTGCAATAATTCTGAAAAAGTCGTTGGTTTAGTCTCTTCAAGCATCCCCCGAACAAATCTAGTACCAAACTCTGGAACGCCTAAGGTACCCGTTTCTGATTGAATTTGTTCTGGCTTGACACCCAAAATCTTCGGACTAGAAAACAGCGACATGACACCCGGATCATCAGGTGGAATTGTCAATGGATCAATTCCTGATAAGTCCTGCAACATTCTGATCATCGTCGGGTCATCGTGCCCCAGAATATCAAACTTCAAGATATTATCATGAATGGAATGGAAGTCAAAGTGCGTCGTCAACCACGCCGCATTGACATCATCGGCAGGATATTGCACAGGTGTAAAATCATAAATGTCCATATCATCAGGCACAACAACAATTCCCGCGGGGTGCTGTCCAGTTGTTCGTTTAACACCACTGACACCAGCAGCTAATCTGTCAAGCTCGGCACCACGCAGGTTCAACTCTTGTTCTTCGTCATAATGTTTGGCATAACCATACGCGGTCTTGTCCGCCACCGTGGCAATTGTCCCAGCCCGATAAGAATTATCCGGCCCAAACATGACTCGAATAAAGTTATGCGCCACTGGCTGATAGTCACCCGAAAAGTTCAAATCAATATCGGGAACCTTATCACCGTGAAAGCCCAAGAAAGTAGCAAACGGAATATCCTGCCCATCTTTGACTAGTTCAGCACCACATTTTGGGCATTTTTTATCAGGCAAATCATAGCCTGAGCCATATTCACCATTCTCAAAGAACTTGGAATATTTACACTTTGGACAGCGGTAATGTGGCGCCAACGGATTAACTTCCGTAATTCCTGACATGGTTGCAACCAGACTTGAACCAACGGACCCTCGCGAGCCAACTAGGTAGCCATCTTTGTTAGACTTGGCAACTAACCGCTGTGAAATCAAGTAAATAACTGCATAACCATTGGAAATAATTGAGTTTAATTCCATTTCCAAACGGTCTTGGACGATTTTTGGTAGTGGCTGGCCATAGAGCTCATAAGCCTTATCGTAAGTCAACCGCTTCATTTCTTCATCGGCATTATCAATGTGCGGTGGGAACAGTCCATCCTTGATGGGTGCAATCTCCTCAGTTGCTGCCGCGATCTTATTCGGATTGGTAATGACAATCTCTTTAGCAGCTTCTTCACCAAGAAAACTAAAGGCATTAAGCATCTCTTGCGTGGTATAAAAGTGTAGGTCAGGCTGCGTTTTGTTGCGATCAGGATTACTTCGCTGCGCAGAAATTAAAATTGTGCGGTAAATAGCATCATGCTTTTCAACATAATGGGCATCCCCCGTAGCCACAACCGGCTTATTTAATTCCTTACCCAACTTATAAATATTGGTCAAAATCTCTTCTAACTCTGCTTCATCGCTAATCAAGTGGTCCACAATCATTTGCGCATAATTTGCAGGTGGTTGAACCTCAAGATAATCATAAAACTTGGCCTTTTTACGGGCCTCATCATAACCCTTTTGCATCATGGCAACAAAGACATCACCTTGCAAACAACCAGAACCATATAATAAGCCTTCATGATATTGCGCTAAGTCTGACTTAGGTGTCCGTGGTATCCGATAAAAGTCTTTGGTGCTGGCTATTGAAATTAAACGGTACATGTTTTTAAGTCCCGCCTGATTTTTAGCCAAAATCGTCATGTGTGACGGCCGCGCCCGCTTAAAGACCTGACCATGAGCAGCGTAATCATTCATCTTGCCTAGGTCATCTTCATCAAACTTGGCATTAAATGCATCAAGCAGCTTAAACATCAAATAACCTGTTGCTTCTGCATCCTGATTAGCACGGTGGTGATGTTCCAAGACGACATTGTACTTTTTAGCTAGCGAATCCAGTGTATGCCGGGTTTGTTCTGGGTGCAACAAGCGCGATACTTCTAGTGTATCGACAACTGGCTGTGTAATCTCTTGAAGACCAGTTCTTCTTAGTGCTGCATTAACAAAGCCAACATCAAACTGAACGTTGTGCCCACATAAAGGCCGCTCGCCATAAAAATCTTGAAATTGTTTAATAACAACCGCCTCATCGTCAGCTGCCCCAACCTGCTCGTCAGTAATCGAAGTTAAATTAATTGTTTGCTCACTTAACGGGTGGTGAGGATTAATAAACTTATCAAAACGCTCAATGACTTCGCCGTCTTTCATCTTGACGGCTCCAATTTCAATAATTGTGTCGTAAACCGATGATAGACCCGTGGTTTCCACATCAAAAATAACAAATTCGCGGTTTTCATAAGTCATTGGTGCCGGATTTAATACAAGCAGCGCATGATCGTCAATCATGTTGGCTTCAACGCCATAAACAATCTTAATCCCGTTTTTCTTACCAACATTATATGCTTCAGGAAATGATTGAACATCAGCGTGGTCAGTAATTGCAATCGCCTTTTGGCCAAACTTTTTAGCAGCAAGAATAAAGTCTGTTGCCGTATTAGTAGCATCAAGTTGACTCATATTAGTGTGCAAATGCAGCTCAACACGTTTTTCTTCACCTTGATATTCTTCGGTTCGCCCAACATGCTCAACAACTTCAAAACTAGAAATATTAAAGACAACATCGTGTTGCCATTGGTCATCAGCAGCTGAACCCTGCATTTTAGCCCAAGTACCTGGCTTCAATTCTGAAACACTCTTAATTTGTTCTTTATCAGAAACAAACTTTTTAAAAGAAATTGAGTCGCTATAATCTGTAATTTCACCGGTAAAAATAATTGCGCCGGACTTTAATTCCCGACTTTCAGTATTAAAAATATTACCTTCGATAACGACATTTCTAGTACCATCAACTACATCTTTAATTTGCGTAATTGGCAGACTTTCATCAAGCTTACGGTTGCCATAACGTGTCTTCTTAGTTGGATAAGCCTGCGGCTTTGGCCTTTCTTTAGACGGCGCCGCATTATAGGCTTCCTGCATGCTCTGCTCATGTTGCTCTTGCAACTGCTGCAGACTAGCCAAATTGCTTTGCGTGTTTTGTTCGTCAAGCTGCGTTACAAATTTTAGGTTAAAGAAACCAAAGTCACGCATTTCTTCTGCTAGCTGATCCAACATTTTTTGTTCAATTAAGCCATCAACCACTAAATTATCAACGGGAATAATCCAACGCCCATCTTCTTTTTTAGGCTTATGGCTGGAAATTAACTCACGAGCAACCGGCTGCAAAAAGTCCGAATTCTGTACGACATAGTGCCAATAATCTGTTAGATAATCATCAGCACCATCTTCAGTTCGAATAAAAAGCCGCGTTTTAACAAAAGAAGCAAAGCTCGCGTTAATTGCCTTATTCAAAGCCGCATAAGTTTCAAATTTTAGCGGAGTAGTAAAAAGAACATGGATATCCCACTTATGTTCTTTAGCGTATACATCCACGTTCTCAATTTCACCCTTTTGAAGCAAATCATTATCCGCGAATTGTTCCGGAAAATGAATTTGCTCTAAAAGATGTAAGAAAAGTTTGTTTTTATCAGTCACGAAAAATTATCCTAACTCTTTATTTACAAAACTATCTAATTCAGCAACTGTAACTTCACTAGCTTTGTCATCAGTTGGGCGTTTAACTTCAACGATGCCTTCACTAGCTTTTTTACCAATCGTAATTCGAATTGGCGCACCAACCAAATCGGCATCGGCAAATTTAACACCAGCACGTTCATTACGGTCATCATATAAAACATCGTAATTAGTACTGTATTTTTGTTCTAATTCTTCAGCCAACTTGGTTTGAGTATCGTCCTTCATCTTCATTTGAACAATGTGCACTGCAAATGGTGCAATTTCTTTAGGCCAAGCAATCCCAAATTTAGTTGCGTGCTGTTCAACAACTGCTGATAACATTCTAGTCACACCAATTCCGTATGAACCCATGATTACTGGTTGAGTTTTACCATTCTGATCTAAGAAATCAGCACCCATGGTCTCAGTGTAGTAAGTTCCAAGCTTGAAAATGTGGCCAACTTCAATTGAGGTTGTAAATTTCAATGGTAAGTGGTCAACTGGGTCAGGTTCGCCCTCATTAGCAACTCGAATATCACCAAATTGCTCAACTTTGAAGTCTCGGTTAAGGTTAGCATTCTTCAATTGGTAACCAGTCTTATTGGCACCAACAACAACATTGTAAAGACCTTTCACTGTATTATCAGCAACAATCTTATCAGCCCAATCAGCATTAACTGGGCCTACGCCGCCCTTCGCAGCACCAGTAATCGCCTGTAATTCTTCGTCGGTTGCTACTCGCAAAGAATCAGCATCAAGTAAATGGGTCAATTTGATTTCATTTACTTTCTTATCACCGCGAATTAAAACTAGCACGTGCTCTTTTTCATCGACAATATAAAGGACACTCTTAACAATTCTGGTAGCCGGTACGTTCATAAAGTCAACTAAGTCAGCAATTGTTTCCTGATCAGGAGTTGCAACTTCAGTCATTGCTTGCAATTCTTCTGGGTCTTGCTTAAATGTATCGTCACTCACTGCCATCTCAAGGTTAGCTGAATAAGTACCAGTTTCATTGGTTGCAATTGTATCTTCACCAATTGCAGCTGGTGCTTGAAATTCGGTTGAGTTTTTACCACCCATTGTGCCTGAGTCGGCGATTACTGGGTTTACTTGAACACCACAACGACGATAAATTGCTTCAAAAGCACGTTTTTCATCATCAAATTGTTCATCAAGTTGATCCCGTGTTGCCGCAAAACTGTATGCATCAAGCATGATAAATTCACGTCCGCGCAATAGACCAAATCGAGGCCGGTTTTCATCACGGTACTTAGTTTGGATTTGGTACAGTGCGATTGGCATTTGCTTGTAACTCTTAATATTTTTAGCGACAATCTCAGTAAAAGTTTCCTCGTGAGTTGGCCCCAAAATACTTTCACGACCATGACGGTCCTTTAGACGGAACATTTCTGGACCATATTTTTGCAAACGACCAGATTCTTCCCAGAGTGAAGCTGGCAGAAAATGTGGCATTGACATTTCTGGCACGTTAATCTTGGCCATTTCTTCTTCCATAATGTTTTCAGCCTTGCGTAAAACGCGGTAGCCTAATGGCAAATATGCATAAACTCCAGCTGTAACTTGGCGAATATAACCACCACGCAACATTAACTGATGACTTTTAGCCACAGCATCAGAAGGTGCCTCTTTCAATGTCGGCATAAATAATTTAGATTGACGCATTAATTTTCTCCCAAGAAAAATAAAAATTTTCTATTTAATAAAGTAACGATAAATATCATTACCAGTAACTGCAATAATTAGAACTAACAATAAGCCAAAACCAATCAGTTCAACCATTGCTTCGTGGTCCTCAGAAATTGGCTTTCTGCGGATAATTTCAATAATATTAAGCAAGAATTTACCACCATCAAGACCAGGAATTGGAATTAGATTGACAATTCCTAAATTGATTGAAATCATTGCTAAAAAGGCAAGAATGTATGAAAAACCCATTTTGGAAACCTGCGATGTTTCCGAATAAATACCAACTGGACCAGATAATTTATTTAAACTGAAGTGTCTAAATAATCCGCCAACAGCATTAAAAATCAAACCAGTGGTAGAAACAGCAATATCCCAGCCGCGCTTAAGTTTTACATTAGCACGATCATCACTGCGGGCCAAAATTCCAATTTGGTAACTCGTTTGTCCCTGCTGCTTTACTGCTTTTGGTTTCACCTTGACAGTTTCTTTTTGACCATTCTTAAGTAAAGTAATAGCAATCGTCTTACCTTTACTCCGATCCACTTGCGTTGCAAGATCGTCAAATGAAGACGTATGGTGACCATTAATCGCAACAAATTTGGAACCCGGCGTAATTTTGGCAATCTGTGCAGGTGATCCCGGCGTAACTTGACCAACAGTAGTTGTTGCTGGACCGGGAACCGTAAATGTCCAGATCAAAAAAACAACAAATCCCAAAATAATATTCATTAACGGGCCAGCAATGTTAGTAGCTAATTTTTGCCAAACATTGGCCTGCTGAAATTGGGTATCACGCGGGGCAATTACTAACTCAGTCTTAGATTGGTCAATTATCGTTGCATCATGATTAACGCGATATGTAACTTGCTTTTCTTCATCGCCATTTTCGTAACCAGTGATGAACAACTCATCAACCAAGTCAGACTTAGTCACTTGAACGGGAACACCTTCAATTGGAACATCAGATTCTGAAGCATCGATTTTAACGATCTCATTTTGATCATTCAACTGTAAGATAACCGTCATTCCAGGATCTAATTTGGTTTCATCATCTTTACTTGCTAACCGCACATAGCCACCTAACGGCAACCACCGAATTGTGTAAGTAGTCGGATTACGCCGTACTTGAAAAAGCTTCGGACCCATCCCAATTGAAAATTCCCGCACCAAAATACCGCATTTTTTAGCAACAATAAAGTGCCCAAATTCGTGAACAAAAACAAGAATGCCGAATACGACTAAAAAGATTAGTATGCCCTTCAATAGAATTCTCCTAGTGCATAATTCCTAACAAGGCAGCAACTACTGGTAATACAAATAGCATACTGTCGAACCGGTCCAAAATACCACCGTGTCCCGGCAAAATTTTGCCAGAATCCTTTACACCATAATAACGCTTATAAGCAGATTCCACTAAGTCGCCCATTTGTCCAACAATTGAAAGGAAAAAGGCAATGATAATCATTTGCATTTGTGGGTAGCCCACTTGAACGCAGTATACGTAAATTGCTGCGCAAATAACGGCACAAATTGTGCCCCCAATTGAACCTTCCCAAGTTTTATTGGGACTAATTACTGGCCATAACTTATGCTTACCAATCTGACGACCAATCATGTATGCACCAGTATCAGTTAACCACACAACAACAAAGACATAGCACAAAAGTGCCAACCCGTTATTGCTGTTTCTGATAGCCGCCATATAGTGAAAACCAGTTCCAATATATAATGACGACAAGGTATAGACACCAACATCATCAAAGGTCGTTTTATTCTTTGATAAAACTGTCCATGTCAGCATTAGCATAATAATAGCAAAATACATGCCGTACTTTGACCAGTGCCACGGCATCCCCTTAATGAACGAATCTGGAACTGCCCAAATAATTGTTGCTAATAATGCCAATAAAAAATTAATTGACACTAAAATTTGTTTCTTCATCAGGAAAATTTCACTGATCCCAACTGCCGCAAAAGCCACAGTCAGCCAGTCCATCCAAAGACCACCAACATAAACAATAGGAATAAATAAAATTAAAGCAATAACTGCTGTAATAACACGTTGTTTCATATAAACTACCTAACTATCTGATTCATCAACCTTGCCAAAACGGCGGTGACGATTTTGAAACTCACTTACGAATTTTTGCAGATCGGCTTCATTGAAGTCAGGCCAATTCTTCGGGCTAAATGCCAATTCAGAATAAGCCAATTGCCAAAGCAAGAAATTAGAAAGTCGTTGCTCACCTGAAGTCCTAATTAGTAAATCAGGATCACGAAAAGCACCAAATTTTGCCGTCATTAAGCGCTCTGAAATCATTTCTTCATCAATTTGCTCGCTGGAAATCGCGCCACTTTCAATCATGCCGCCCAACTCTTTAACAGCTGAAGTAATTTCGCTGCGTGAGCCGTAATTAAACGCAAAGTTTAAGATTAAGCCAGTATTATTGGCGGTTTCTGCCATTGCTCGCCGAACAACATTATAGGTTTTAGGTGGCAATTCATCTAAATAACCCATAATGTTCACTTTAACATTATTCACCATTAACGTCGGCATAAATTTGTCAAAAAAGCGAACCGGCAAATTCATCAAATAAGCAACTTCCTCTTTTGGACGGGCCCAATTTTCAGTTGAAAATGCGTAAAGCGACAAAATTTTAATACCTAGCTTATCAGCAGCTAATGTAATTCGCTCAACATTATTCATCCCCTCATGATGACCAGCAACACGAGGCTTGCCTTGACGGCGTGCCCAACGACCATTGCCATCCATAATAATCGCAAGATGATTTAATTGATTTTTTTCTGCCATTCTGCCATTAACCTTTAGTAATTTCAGTCCGCTTTTTGTCAGCTACTTCATCAATCTTCTTAGTTGCATTGTCAGTGGCCTTTTGAACTTGCTTTTCTAAATTACGTTGCTCATCTTCGGTAATTTCATCATCTTTTTGTTGCTTCTTAAGGCTGTTCATTGCATCACGGCGAACATTTCTAACCGCAATTTTAGCTTCTTCAGCTAATTTATTAACTTGCTTGGCAATTTCTTGACGTCTTTCACCAGTTAATTGTGGAATGACTAATCTAATTACCTTGCCGTCATTGGCCGGAGTTAAACCCAAGTTGGAAGCAAGCAATGCGTGCTCGATATTGTCTAAACTGCTTTGGTCATATGGTGTAATTAGCAAAACGCGTGGTTCTGGGATAGTTACACTTGACATTTGCGTCAGCGGAGTTGGCGCACCATAATAGTCAACCTTAACATTTTCCAAAATTGCGGCATTAGCAACACCAGCTCGAATTGAACCAAGATTTTTTTGAAAAACCGTAATTGATTTGTCCATATTTTCTTGGGCTTTTTTTATTGTTTCGTTATTCATTATTTACCACCTTCAATAACAGTACCAATTGGTTCACCCATGACTGCCTTCTTAATATTACCTTCAGTATTAACGTTAAACACAATCAGCGGTATGTTCGTATCCATTGAAAGCGAGCTTGCCGTTCGATCCATTACTTTTAAATCTTTAGCGATTAAATCAAGCTGCGTTAATTCCCGATACTTCTTAGCATTAGGATCAAGCTTTGGATCAGCAGAGTAAACCCCGTCAACACCATTTTTCGCCATTAAAATAACGTCAGCATTAATTTCAGCAGCACGCAGTGCAGCTGTTGTATCAGTTGAAAAGTATGGGTTACCTGTGCCACCACCCATAATTACAACGCGCCCCTTTTCTAAGTGCCGAATTGCCTTTCTTCTGATATACGGCTCTGCAATTTGCCGCATTTCAATTGAGGTCTGTAATCTGGTTGGCACGCCAACATGTTCTAAACCATCTTGAAGAGCTAAACCATTCATAATGGTTGCAAGCATTCCCATGTAGTCAGCTTGTGAGCGCTCCATGCCTAGTTTTTCACCAGTTTCACCGCGCCACATATTACCGCCACCGCAGACAATACCAATATCAACGCCTAAATCGTGAACTGATTTGATTTCTTGAGCCAAATGACCGATCACTGTGGGGTCAATTCCTGTCCCCTTATCACCAGCGAGGGCTTCACCGGAAATTTTCAAAATAACACGCTTATATTTAACTTTAGTCATAGTGACCTCCTCATCATCTAAATATTTTACCATATTAAACATTAAATTGTCCGACCACAAAATAAAAGACAACGATTTTTTCCAGAAAAAAAGAGAAGGTAGTTACCCTCTCTTTTTAACTAACAAATAAATTACTTCATTTGTTCTTTTACTTCAGCAGCAAAGTCTTCTTGCTTCTTTTCAATACCTTCGCCAACTTCGTAACGGGTATAACCAACAACTTCACAGCCTTCTGACTTAGCATATTCAGCAACAGTCTTATCAGAATCCTTAACGTATGGTTGGTCAACTAAACAAATTTCACTTAAGTACTTGTTTACACGACCTTCAACGATCTTAGGAATAATCTTAGCAGGCTTGCCTTCATTTTCAGTTTCCTTAGTGAAGACATCTTTTTGCCGGTCAAAATCAGCCTTTGGTACAGAATCCTTGTTTAAGTATTCTGGATTAATTGCAGCTACGTGCATAGCGATGTTTTTAGCTGCTTCTTCGCTGTCACCCTTTAAGGTAACAAGAGCAACGATTGAGCCACCATTATGCTTGTAGGCACCAAATACTTCATCATCGTTCTTAGTTACTAAGTCAAATCTTCTCAAAGTGATCTTTTCGCCGATAACAGCAGTCAAGTTGGTAATTTCTTCACCAATTGTTGAGTCACCCATTGGAGCCTTTAATGCTTCTTCAACATTAGCAGGCTTAGCGGCAAGGATTGCTTTAGTAACATCATCGACTAATTTAATGAACTTGTCATTTGAAGAAACAAAGTCAGTTTCTGAATTGATTTCAACTAAAGCAGCAGTGTTGTCGTTAAATGCATATTCAGCTAAACCTTCAGCAGCAATTCTTCCGGATTTCTTAGCAGCCTTAGCAACACCATTTTCTCTTAAAATATCAATTGCCTTTTCAATGTCTCCATCAGCCTTTACTAAAGCCTTCTTGGAGTCCATCATACCAGCACCGGTACGATCACGTAATTCTTTAACTTGCTTAGCAGTAATATTTGCCATTGATGTGTCCTCCTAGTTAGAAACAGTAATTATTCGTTGTCTGAATCTTCTTCAGTAGTTTCTGCTTCTTCAACACTTTCACCGTCAGCAGCACCATTAGCCATTTCAACTTCAACGCTTTCGTCGTCATCGTCTTGACCTTGCTTGCCTTCGATAACTGCGTCAGCCATCGCACCTGAAATAAGGCGAATAGCACGGATAGCATCATCGTTTGAAGGAATTACAACGTCAACTGGAGTTGGGTCAGTATTAGTGTCAACCATTGCAACAACTGGAATACCTAAAATGTTAGCTTCGTGAACGGCAATCTTTTCCTTCTTAGGATCAACTACGAATAAAACATCTGGGATTCTAGGCATATCTTCGATACCACCTAAGAATCTTTCAAGCTTGTCCATTTCCTTAGTCAAAAGTGAAGCTTCCTTCTTTGGCAGTACTTCAAAAGTACCGTCTTCTGACATCTTCTTTAAATCCTTTAATCTTTGTACTCGGCTTTGGATAGTCTTCCAGTTAGTCAAAGTACCACCTAACCAACGTTGATTAACGAAGTATTGACCAGCACGAGTTGCTTCTTCAGCAATAGAATCTTGGGCTTGCTTCTTAGTACCTACAAAAAGAATAACGCCACCATCTTGAGCAACGGCTCTAACAAAAGCGTAAGCATCGTCTAACATCTTGATTGTCTTTTGCAAGTCAATGATGTAGATACCATTTCTTTGAGTAAAAATGTAAGGAGCCATCTTTGGATCCCATCTTCTAGTTTGGTGACCGAAGTGGACACCAGCTTCAAGTAATTGTTTCATTGAAACTACTGACATAATAAATTCCTCCTATGGTTTTTAATCCTCTCAAGCGGTCATTTCAACATTTCGCCAAGTGTTTGGCACCAAAATATTGATTGCTCTTGATGTGTTTTACCTGCGTGCCATATTCAGCACACCATAATAGAATACTAAATTTTAGCTTAAGATGCAAGACTAAAAATCAACTGCATGTTCATGCAGAAATTTTTCTTTCCATTGTCTTGGATGGTGCTTGAACCAGTATTCTCTCTTCAGTGCCAAATTCTTATCAGCGAATCTTTCGTGATAAATCATTTTAACCGGTCGTCTGACCTTAGTATACTTGGCGCCCTTACCTAAGTTATGGGCTGCCAGACGCTTTTTCAAGTCATCTGTAAAGCCGCCATAAAAACTACCATCGCTGCATAATAAGACGTAAAAGAAATAATCCTTACTTTTTTGTCGCTTAGCCCTTTCTTCTGGGGTTTCGCGGATAATACGTTGAATTGTCGGCAAAAATTCTCCATTCTGATCATGAACTTCAATTGCATCCCTTAAGATCAAACCATCGCTAGCTGTATGCTTAACTGCCTCAATGACGATTAAATTACTGTTATCTCCGCGGTGCGAAACAAAGGGCTGCACAAACTTAATGCTCAAGTCATGCTTCATGCAAAAATAGGCAATTTCATTCAATCTCTCGGGCCGATGCACCATAAACATCTTCCCTTTCATCTTTAGCAGACTACTGGCAGCCTCAATTATTTCTTCAAGATTAATTAAAATTTCATGCCGCGCAATTGCCTTTTTTGGATCAGGATTAATTTCATGACCCGCGGGCACCTTAAAATATGGCGGGTTAACAACCACGACATCATAAGAATCCTTACGTAAGAACTTGGCCACGTCCTTAACATTTTTTTGAAAAACGGTTATTCTATTTTCCATCTGGTTAAGCTCAATCGAACGCCGAGCTTGCGATGCAGCCTCCTCCTGAATTTCCACTGCATCGTACTTTGCCCGGTTAAAATACGCCATATACATACTGGCGGCGCAATTGCCAGCACACAAGTCAGCAACTTTTGACCGATCCCGAACTGCCTCTTTAGCTAGTGATGCCAAAAGCAAAGTATCTAATGAAAAACTAAACGCGGTTTTATCCTGAATAATCCTCAAATCATCACTATACATATAATCAATTCGTTCACTATCTGCCAATTTCACCATAAAATTTTGTCCTTTCACCGAGCTTTGTTATAATATTTTACAACAATTGGAGGAGTTTAATCATGTTTTATCATTTTATTCGCGTAGTTGCGCGATTTATTGTTTGGATCCTTAACGGTCATTTACATGTTTATCATAAAGAACGCATCCCTGAAGGTAACTATATCTTAGCCGCCCCACACCGGACTTGGTGGGAACCAATTTTATTTGCTTTAGCCGCTAGCCCCAAGGAATTTATGTTCATGGCTAAAATTGAATTATTTAAAAATCCAATTTTACGGTTTATCATGACTCACGCACATGCTTTTGCTGTTGACCGCAAAAATCCCGGCCCGTCAGCATTAAAAATTCCAATTAAGGGCTTAAGAAATGGCAACTTTTCCCTAATTATTTTCCCATCAGGCACAAGACACTCCACTGAACTTAAGGCTGGGACATTGGCAATTGCCAAATTATCGGGTAAGCCAATTGTCCCTGTCGTTTACCAAGGGCCGCTAACTTTTGGCAATTTATTAAAACGCCAACCACTTGATGTGTGCTTTGGTAATCCAATTCAAGTTGATCGAAAAATGAAATTAAGCCATGAAAATGAAGCCGCATTTGATGAGCGTTTGCAAAAGGTTTGGGATCAGATTGATGCCGAGCACAATCCCGATTTTCATTACGTTGCCAAATAAAAAAGATTGAGTTCAATTAAGAGTTCAATCTTTTTTGTTAGTGTTAAGATAAATATATTTGAATGGAGGTATTTTAAGTTGTTAGAAAAAACTTTTTACAAAATGATGCTCAGTAGGTCGTTCCCGTTTCCGATTAAGGTTACCTATTGGGACGGCAAGAGTGAAATTTACGGTAATGGTAATCCAGACATTGAAATTATTTTTAATGAAAAAATTCCAGTTACCGCAATTTCTCGCAATGCTTCTTTAGCATTAGGTGAAGCTTACATGGACAAGAAAATCGAAGTCAAGGGTAGCTTGCAAAAATTAATTTGTGGTGCCTACGAAAGTTCGGGCAGCTTTTTGCGGTCAAATAAATTTCGTAAATTTTTACCAGAACAAAAACACACCGAGGAACAAAGTGAAAAAGACGTCCAAAGCCATTACGATATTGGTAACGACTTCTATGAATTATGGCTTGACCCCACATTAACGTATTCTTGCGCTTACTTTACTGGGGACAATCAAGATAATCTTGAGCAGGCGCAAATTGCTAAGATTCATCATATTTTAAATAAATTACATCCCGAAAAAGGCAAAACGCTCTTAGATATCGGTTGCGGGTGGGGCACTCTAATGCTCACAGCTGCTAAAGAATACGGCCTAAAGGTAACTGGCGTGACGCTTAGCGAAGAACAATACAAATTAGTGCAGAAGAAAATCTTCGATCAGAATTTGCAAGATGTGGCCGAGGTCAAGCTGGAAGATTACCGCGAACTTGGCGACAAACAGTGGGACTACATTACCTCTGTCGGAATGTTTGAGCATGTGGGCAAGGAAAATCTGGCGCAGTACTTTAGTGATGTTGCCAAATATCTGAAAAAAGATGGTGTTGCACTAATCCACGGAATTACCCGCCAGCAAGGCGGTGCCACTAATGCATGGCTTAACAAGTACATTTTCCCAGGTGGTTATGTTCCCGGCTTAACCGAAAACATTGAGCACATTATTGCCAGCGACATGCAAATTGACGACATTGAAATTCTTAGACGTCATTACCAACGCACGCTGGAAATATGGGATAAAAACTTTAACCAGCATCGTGACCAAATTCAAAAGTTGATGGGTGAACGGTTTACTCGAATGTGGGACCTATATTTACAAGCCTGTGCTGCCTCATTTGAATCTGGTAACATTGACGTCATTCAATATTTAATTACCAAGGGTCCTTCTGGTAAAAATCTCCCCTTAACTCGTAACTACATGTTAAATAAATAGACTCAAAAAAACAAGCAATCCAAATTAACTTGGACTACTTGTTTTTTTAGTTTTATTAATTACATTTTGAAAATTTTACCTGGATTCAAAACATCATTTGGATCAAATAAGGTCTTAATCTTACGCAATAATTCGGTGTAATCATGACCGTAGAAGTCTTCGAAGTAACCAGCACGAGCATAGCCAATACCATGTTCACCAGACATATTACCGTCAAGTTCTTTAGCAGTCTTGTACAACTCACTAATTACCTTTTCACTTGTTTTGGCATATTCTTCATCATTCATTTCATCTGAGCAAAGATAAATGTGCAAATTACCGTCGCCTGCGTGACCAAAGTTTGGAATTCTAATATGCAATTCGGTTTCTAATTCTTCAATTCTATTCAAAACATCTGGAATGTGGTTAATTGGAACACAAACGTCGATTTCATCCATCTTTGGTGTTGACTTCTGAATTGCTAGCAGCAATGCTTCGCGACATGCCCAAATCTTCTTAGCTTCAGCAGAATCAGCACTTAAAACAACTGCTTCTTCAGCCTTAAAGTCTTTGACAGTAGCCAAAGTTTGCTCCAATTCAGCCTTCAATTCTTCATCAGTGAATGCGTCAAGGCCAACGATAATAAAGCCATCACCATGCTTAATTGGGAATTGGTCACCAGCATACTTTTCCCATAAGTTGATTACCTTACGGCCCATAAATTCAACGGTTGTTGGAACAACGCCAGATTTTAAGATTGCAGGTACAGATTTAATAGCGTCATTTAAGGTTGGGAACGGAATAATTGCATTGATTGACTTGTGTGGCTTTGGATAAAGACGCACAGTTACCTCGGTAACAACACCTAATGTACCTTCTGCACCAATAATTAAATCTTTAAGTGAATAGCCAGAAGCCGACTTAACTGCCTTAGAACCAAGTTTGTAAAGCTTACCATCAGTCAAAACTACCTTTAATTCACGGATATGCTCTCTAGTAACGCCGTATTTAATCGCCTTTAAGCCACCAGCATTAGTTGAGATATTACCACCAATTGTTGCCCAGTGCATTGCAGGTGCAGGCATATATGTAAATGGCTTGTCTGCCAAGTATTCCTCAATGTCCTTCAATCTGATTCCGGCTTGAACAGTCATTGTCAAGCTCTCAGGATCATATTCAAGTACACGGTTCATTTTAACCATGTCGAGAGAAATACCACCATCAATACTTAAATTGGCACCCATTAACCCAGTTGAATTACCGCGTGGAACTAGTGGAATGTTGTGATCACTGGCATATTTAACCACATTCTTAACCTCATCGTTAGTTACGGGTTGAATTACCAATTCCGGCATTGCTCTGACAGTCTTAAACTGATCGTGATCCCAGTGTTCAGTTGGTTTAGTAATGAACCGTTCGGGCTCAGAAATAAATTTACTTAAATTTTCACGATCAGTTTGATCTATTTTATGATATTCCATTGCAATTTCCTTTCTCACTATAAAATTACAGATGTAATAAAATCATCATCTTCTAATTTACGCCACAATGTAATCGCTGTCAACATTTTGACGAAAAAGCGTGACAAGACAGGTATGGCAATTACCACGTTAATTTTAATTCTGGTTTTGTAAAGTATACAAATTGTAGTAGTAACCTTTTTGTGCAAGCAATTCTTGATGCGTCCCGTGTTCAATAATTCTACCTTGATTAAGAACAATGATCTGATCGGCATCAACAATCGTTGATAAGCGGTGGGCAATCGCTAATGTTGTTCGTCCTTGACGCAAGCGCCTTAGTCCCGCCTGAATTAACGTTTCTGTTTCCGTATCTACATTTGCCGTTGCCTCATCCAAAACTAAAATTTTAGGATCAGTTACTAGTGTTCGGGCAAATGAAATCAGCTGCCGTTGTCCTTGGCTAAATTCACTACCGCCTTCACCAACTTCAGCATGATACTTGCCCGGCAATTTTTCAATAAAGTCAGCTGCTTGAACAGTTTTTGCAGCCTGCTTAATCTGCTCATCAGTAATATCTTGATTATACAGACGAATATTTGAACTAATATCGCCATAAAACATGAAGGGATCCTGCAAGACTAGTCCGAGCTTCTTGCGCAACTCTGCCTTAGGATATTTTTTAATATCAACGCCATCAATTAGGACTTGCCCCTGATAAAATTCGTAAAAACGCATCATGACGTTGATAATCGAGCTCTTACCAGAACCAGTATGACCCACAATCCCAAGGGTTTCACCAGGATTAACGGTGAAAGAAATATCGTGTAAAATTTCATTTTTACCGTCATACGAAAAACTAACGTTCTTAAATTCAATCTTGCCGCGCGTAATGGTCAGTCCCTGCTGTTCATCTTGTTGAGGCTCATAATTAGTATCATCTAAAATGCGAAAAATTCGCTTACCAGCAACAATCCCATCCTGAAAGAAGGTCATCTGATCCATCAAATTTGAAATTGGATTAAAAAATTGTGAAATATACTGCGAAAAGGCGTATACCACCCCGGCAGGCACAAAAGTTTGCCGTAAGGGAAAGCCAAAATACATTAAGGTTAGCGCTAAGGCCAGTGAATAAAGCAAACTCGTCAATGGCGACAGCAGCAGGGAATTAAGGTTAATCATGTTAAAGCGCGTTTTCATTAACGCCGCATTCTCATGCTCAAAATTGCCAGTCATCCGTTTTTCTTGCTTAAATTGCTGAATTAGGGAAACACCCTCAATTGATTCATTCAAGTTAGTGTTAATTCGGCTTAATCGCTCACGATAATTGCGATAAAGCTTGGAACTGCGCTTGGAATACTGCCAAATAACGATTAAAGAAAGCGGTAAGAAGGCAAGCACAATCAGGCCAGCGAATACATTAGTTGAAAACATGGCAACTAATGCAGAAATAATAGAAAATAATGACAAGACAACGCTGGATAACACTGTCAAGAAGTTGCTCAGTGTCATAGTATCGTTAGTCACGCGCGAAACAATAGAACCAGCAGGTGTCTGATCAAAGTAACGCATCCCTAAGGTATGCAATTTTTTATATAATTCTGCCCGTAAACCTTCCAGAGATTTTTCAGAACCCAGAGCAAAAAAGTATTCGTATGTAAACTGCAAAATTCCTTTAATGACTGATCCACCAGCATATAATAAACCGGCAAAAATAATTACTTGGGTTGTCACATCAGCTTTAACTAAATAATTATCAAGAAAGAACTGTAAGCCATAAGGCAGCAGCATATTGATGATGCTAACAAGCAGCGCACCAACTCCGGCAATAATCATTTCGTTCTTAAATTGCAGTACAAATCTGACAAGTCGTTTGAAGATTTCAAGTTGCTCTTTAACTGGAATTTCTTTTGACCAAACTGATTCGTTTTGTTCATCCATCTTACTCACCTACCTTTTCTTCTAATTCTTGTCTTCGCCACATCTCCGCATACCAGCCATCGGCAGCCAATAATTGCTCGTGAGTGCCGCGTTCAACAATCTCGCCATCCTTCAACACCAAGATTAAATTGGCATTCATGACCGACGTTAACCGGTGCGTTGCAATCATTGTCGTCTTGCCCGCACGTTCTTTACGCAGCGATTGCAGAATTGCCATTTCAGTGCGCGCGTCAACTGCTGACAGAGCGTCATCTAACACCAGAATTTTACTTTGCTTAAGTAGCGCCCGCGCAATTGACATCCGCTGCTTTTGCCCGCCGGATAGTGAAACACCATTTTCACCAACTAGTGTCTTGTAGCCAGCCGGCATTGCCAAAATATCGTTGTGCAAGTCACTCTTTTTCGCCGCACTAATAATTGTTTCTTCAGGTGCATCAGCTTGCGAAAAAGCAATATTCTTTTGAATAGTTGTTGAAAAAAGATAATTATTTTGTGGTACGTAAGAGATTTGCTGCAAGAGGACATCAAGCGGTATTGTCCGAATATCATGGCCATTTAATGTTATCATGCCATCATACTTATCAAACTCGCGCAGTAGCAGCTGAATAATTGTTGTTTTACCAGACCCGACCTTGCCAACAAGTCCCAACGTTTGACCTTTTTTCAGAGTAAAGTCAATTTGGTGCAAAACTGGTAGTTGCGGCTCATCAGGGTATGCAAATGAGTTTATCTGATAATTCAGATCACCACTTAAATCATCAGCAGTGATACTTTGATCTGCATGCTCATCCGTGATTTGTGGCTTTTCATCAAGCAACTTTTCAACCCGATCGTAACTGGCGCTTCCCCGCTCTAAAATATTGAAGAGATAACCAATCGCAAACATCGGCCAGACCATGTTACCAATATAGGCAATAAAGGAAACTAGTTGACCAATTGTTAAGGTCTTGTTAGCAACCATTATGCCACCGTAAATAATCGTAATTGTATATGTTAGACCGATGATAATCGTTCCTAATGGGTCAAACAGAGCATCCCATTTAAAGACTTTTTTATTAATCTTGATCGTGTCATCAACCATCTGGTCAAAAGCAGCCGTATCTTCAGCTCCTTGCCCAAAAGTTTTGATAACCTTAATCCCAGAAACTGACTCTTGCGTCTTATTATTTAATCGTGAAAATGCGGCTTGTGACTTATCAAAGGCATCATGCAACTGGTTACCTAACTGCCATGCACCCCATGCCAAAACCGGCAACGGTAATAATGCCAAAATCGTTAACCGCCAGTCAACAAAAATAATCATCGCGATCATGGTTGAGACACTCATAATTAACGAATCGACCAAAGTCAAAACACCAGCCCCTGCAACATCTTGAATTGCCGAGACATCATTTGTTGCGTGAGCCATCAAGTCACCGGTTCGGTGCCGTTGGTAAAACGTCCGGTCCATTTCCATAAAGTGATTAAACAATTTTGAACGCAATTGTCGCTCTAATTCGGCCGCGCCACCCCAAATTTTTTTGCGCCAAAAATAACGGAAGCCATATAACAGTAGTGCTGCCGCAATGATGGCTAAAATTAGGACACCATATTGCGCCCAACTAATATGTCCCTGGTCAAGCTGATCCGCCATTAAGCCCAATATCCGCGGTGGTACTAAATTAACTACCGAAGTTAGTGCTAAAAATGTAATGCCGACTAAATAGCGCTTCTTTTCCTTTTTAAAAAACCAACCTAATTTAAAAAATATTCCCATTTTTATTCCTATCTGACTCAACACCAAACCAAAAAAAGGCGGGGAACAATCCCCGTCTTTGCTAGTCAATCTTAAGATTAATTATTTTGATGCTTCATCATGTTCATCACTTGGTTAACCTTCTTGGCAGACGGTTTTTGTCCCATTTGTGACATCATCGCAACAATCATATCTTCACTGATTGGTGGATTTTCCTTAAAATACTTTTTCATATATGATCTTGCACCGTAAAAGCCACCAACGAGGCCGACTAACAATGCAACAATGATTAAAACAATTGCTAATGCCAAATTCATAAAAATTAACTCCTCAAAATATCCAATAGTTATATCTTACCTAAACTTGCCTAAAATTTAAAGGTTAAAATTAATCTTTTCTTAAACCTTTGCGTCTTTGGGCTTGCTTTGCCTTTTCAGACGTGATTTCTTTACCATTTTTATCAATGATGACCATATCTTCAATGTTTTGTTTAAAACTAGCACGGAAGTTTTTCAAAAATTCCTGATGTAATTTTTTACGTTCTTCTTCCTCTTCTTTAGTTAAATTGCCAGTCTTTTTTTTGCGATATAATTCATTAATGCGATCGATTGATTTCTTTTCTTCATCTTTAGTCATTTTTACACCTCTATTAAAAAAGTCTACCTTATTTAACTCAAGAAAAAAAGTTTAAGTTCTTAGAACATTTGTTTGTCTTTAGCAAAACTTTTTGGTAAACTTACCTTATAGAAATTTTATCTTACAGTAATGGGGAGCAATTATGCCTGTTAATCATGATTCCAAACAATTAGAAATATTACGCTATATTTATGAAACCGTGGCAGACCGTGGCTTTCCCCCTACTGTGCGTGAAATCTGTGCCGCAGTTAATTTATCTTCGACCTCAACAGTTCACGGTCATTTATCCCGTTTAGAGCGCAAAGGTTTACTAATTAAAGACGCCACTAAGCCGCGAGCTTTAGAAATTACAACAGAAGGTAAACGAGCATTAGGAATTAAGCCGAGTGAAATTCCAGTCGTCGGCGTTGTTACTGCTGGACAACCAATTTTAGCCGTTGAAGATATTGAGGATTATTTTCCTCTTCCGCCAGACTTAGCCAATGATGCTGGCGACCTATTTATGTTAAAAGTGCACGGCGAAAGTATGATTAATGCTGGTATTTTAAATGGCGACAACGTTATCGTGCGTAAGCAAAGTTCCGCTATTAATGGTGAAATTGTTGTCGCAATGACCGAAGAAAACGAGGCAACAGTTAAACGTTTTTATAAAGAAAAGAACCATTACCGCTTGCAACCCGAAAATGACACAATGGCACCGATTATTCTTGACCGCGTGCAAATCTTAGGTAAGGTAGTTGGCCTTTACCGTAATAATATTAATTAATCAAAAAGACTAGAATTTTCGTTCTAGTCTTTTTGATTATCTAAATACGGCTTCAGTGCGAGCCAATCTTTTTTAATAGTTTCCGTCAATTTCCGATTATAAAAAACTGCAGCCGGATGATATTCCATTATTACCGTATATTTTTCCGTTGACCATTCATAGCCATCTTCAGCAGTATTCAACTGCAAAATTGGCGCTTGCGCAATTACTTGCCCGTGCTCTTGCGAAATGCTGTGTCCAGGACCAAGCAAGCGTTCGATTGCAGTGCCGCCAACGGTAACGATAATTTTAGGCTGAACATGCGCAATTTCATAATCGAAGAATGGTGCGTGAGCCAAAACTTCCTTCTTAGTTGGTTTACGATTCGGATGCTTAATAACCTCTTTATTTTCTTTCTTACTGAAAACAGTTTTGGTCGCGTAAGGACGACTACGAACGACGCTGGTAATATAGACATCATCTCGCGTTAAACCAATTAATGCCAAGGATTTCATTAATTCCTTACCTGAACTGCCATGAAACGGAACATGAGAGACAATTTCATCACGTCCTGGAGCTTCACCAACAATCATTAAGGCAGGATTTTCTGGGCCAGCACCCTCATTTAATCCTTCTAATTTCATTCCCTGTGCTCTTTTTTGCACTTTTGTAATTAACCATTCTGGATATTTCATCACGTATTATCGCTTTCATTTCAAGACATTTGAGATTTTCCACATTCACTCATTATTTTAGCTTCACAAAGTTTTTAGGTAAAATTTATTATAATCGCTATTATATCAGCATATCTTTTTAAAGCTTGTGAAATTTCTGTTGTTCCACAGTTGTTTCACATTAATATATTTCACAAACTATATTCTAGACTTTTGCCAAAATTTGTGCTGCTAGTCGTAAGGCTAACTCGTGAGCATCCCTACCCCAACCACGGTCTTCATGCTTTTCTAAATCACTTAAGGAATCGGCTGTAAACAAGATTTGCGCAAAAGCAACATGGCGAAAGTTTGCGCATGCTGCCATTGCTGCACACTCCATTTCAACACATGAAGCACCCAGCTGCTTAAACTGACTTACCTTGTCTTTGGTTTCGCGGAAAAAGCCATCGGTCGTCCAAGTAATAACTTCTTTAATCTTAAAGTCATTTTCTGCCATCAATTGTTCTACTCGAGATAAATAATCTGAATGCAAATCAATCATGTTGCCAGGAGCCAAATAATGAAATGACGTACCCTCATCCCTAATTGCTTTCACAGGAACCAAAAAATAGTTTTCTGGTAAATCAACCAAGCTTCCAGCTGACCCAATTGCTAAAATTTGCTTGACACCGTAACTAATTAGCCAATCAAGTAATTCGACAGTCGCTGAAGCACCGATTTTAGCTTGACAGAAAGTAACTTTTTCATTGCCAAAATCCACTTCATAAATTGGTGTCTTACCTTCAAAGCAATCATAATGACCCAGCTCGCGATGCGGATATTGAGACAAAAAGTCGACAATTGCAGCAGAAGTAATAAACGCAAATAACAATTTTTCAGGAAAATGATAATTCAGCTCAGCTCGTTCGTGATCAGGCTCAAGTACAGCATGCGGATTAGCATCAAATTGCATTAGAAACGGTTCATTCACTTTATCATCCTCCAACTATAGAAACATATTCTTATAATATCACAAGACACAAAAACATTCTAAGCTTAGTGGTGGAGATAAGATCTGATCAATCTTGTCTTCACCACTTTTTATTTATAATAAAAGTGGGCATGAAGCTGATAAGTCGGAGGTTTTTTTGGCGCTTAGTCGTCGTACAAAAACTGGCAGCTTCATGATACTTTATTAGATCTGTTCAAAGAATGTTAAGGACATTAATTGTCGTGTACTAGGAAAGTAGATTAATAAAGCACTTAACACAATTTTATGTAAAGGATGGTATCAAATGGAAATTGTTTTTGGAATTGATATTAGCAGTAAAACCTTTAACGTCGCTATTGGCATTGATAATTCTATCGTTAAGGAATATAAGACGACTAACAATCGTTTGGGATTTAAAGAGCTATTAGTTGATCTTAAACAGTTTGAGCAACCAGAAGTTGTCTTTGAGGCGACTGGAACTTATTCTCGGCGTTTAGAAATGTTTCTTCAAGACTATGATTATGGCTATATTCGTCTTAATCCGTTAGATGCTAAGAAACAAATGGATAATTTTAGACACCGTAAGACCGACATTATTGATGCTAGAAATCTAGCTTTATCACAGTTTCAGTTTAAAAGGAAAAACACCTATCAAGCAAAGCCTGTTTACCAAGATTTAAAGGATTACAATCATTTTTATCAAGAACTCAATAATGATGTTGTTCGTACTAAAGATCGGCTTCATAGTGCTTTACAGCTAACATTTCCTGAAATTGAAACTCTGCTTAGTAAAACCGATAGTAAACTTTATTGGAATCTGGTTAAGAAATTTCCAATAAGCACCATAGTATTTGAGTATTCAATTGCGGAGTTAAAAGAAATAGTGATGCATGCCACTGACAAATGTATTTCTGATAAGCGGGCACTTAAAATCGCTGAAAAGCTATCTAAGTTAGCCAATGAAAGTTATCCTAGTGTAGATGAACAATCCGGTGTTGTAATGCAAGTAACTTATTTTGTAAATCAATTAATGCAGCTTGAGCAAGAAAAAGCTGTAGTCATCAAAGAAATGAGCGCCTTGTCTAAAGAATTGCCAGAATATGAAGAACTACTTAGTTTACCAGGAGTAGCGGCTACTACAGCCAATGAAATTATTGCCGAATTAGGTGATATCAAACGATTTAAGCGCCCTAATCAGATCAATGCTTATATTGGCATTGATCTAAAGCAGTATGAATCAGGAGAATATAAAGCAGCACGTCACATTAGTAAGCGTGGAAACGCTGTGGCCAGAAAGATACTCTATCAGGCAGTGATTAATATGGTATCTGCAGCGACACATGATTCTGGTAAAAATCATATAGCAGACTATTACCAACGAAAAAAGCAATCTTACCCAGTCAAAATGACCAAGAAGATTGCCATTGCTTCAATAGCTCGTCTAATTCGAACTATCTTTAGTTTAGTAAAGAATAGACAGCAGTATACATATTATCCAACTTTATCAAAGTAACACTACAAGACTATTTAAACTAACTATAATTACCATACCACCTTAATCAAAAAAATGTTAAGTTAAGGTGGTTTTTGGCATACAGAAGTGAGAATTAAAAATATGATAGTTGCGAGCAACTATCATATTTTTTTATTTATTACTTGACTAATCGTAGGAAAAAGAACCATCTTTTTAAAAGATGGTTCTTTTTAATACGTGAATTAACGACGCTTTTCTGCGATTCTTGCAGACTTACCATGACGTTCACGTAAGTAGTAAAGCTTAGCACGACGTACACGACCGTGACGTAATACATCAACCTTAGCAACACGTGGATCGTTAACTGGGAAAGTACGTTCAACACCAACACCAGAAGCAATCTTACGAACAGTGTAAGTTGCAGCAATGCCAGCACCCTTTCTCTTAATTACGACACCTTCGAACATCTGGATACGTTCATGAGTACCTTCAACAACGCGAACATGAACACGAACAGTGTCACCAGCGCGGAAGTCAGGAATATCGTCACGTAATTGTTCTTTAGTTAATTCTTGAATTAATGGATCCATAGTTTTCTCCTCTTTCGGCATTCATTAACGCTACCTGCGTCAGCGGAACACCCATAACTCTTAGTGCAGCTGAATGCTGACACTTTTAATATCTTAGCAAATTAGCTACATTAAAGCAAGGCTTAATCCTCTTCTTTAAATTCGGCAAGCCAGTCACGTTCTTTTTGACTCAATTCATAATTTTCTAGCATATCCGGTCGAGCTAAATATGTTGCCCTTAGTGCCTCTTTATGACGCCATTCGGCGATTTTTTGGTGATTTCCTGACGTTAAAACTTCGGGCACCTTCAAGCCTTCAAAGTTCTCCGGTCGTGTATATTGCGGATATTCCAAAAGACCATGAGAGAAACTTTCTTCAACTGGTGAGGCTGCATTACCCAAAATGCCAGGAAGCAGCCGCACTGTCGCATCAATCATGCTCATGGTCGGCAATTCGCCACCGGTTAACACATAATCACCAATCGAAACAGTCTCATCAGCCAAATCATAAATTCGTTGGTCAAAGCCCTCATAATGACCGCAAATGAAAGTTAAATTTTTTTCATTAGACCAGCGCTGGGCCATCTTCTGGTTGAAAGTTTGCCCTTGCGGTGCGGTAATGATTACCTTGCCCTTGTTAGTCAGCGAATCTAACGCCTTTTTAATTGGCATAATTTGCAAGACCATGCCGGCACCACCACCATATGGCGTATCATCGACATGATGGTGGACATCACTGGTAAAATCGCGAAAATTAACTAGATTAAGATCCCATTTGCCGTCCTCTAAGCCGCGCCCCAGCATTGAGGTTTGCAAGGGGGTAAACATATCTGGAAAAAGTGTTAGCACGTTAATCTTCATCGCGCAGGCCCTCCATTAATTCAACATAAACTTTCTTGGCAGCAATATCGACCCTTTTAACAACATCATCAATGTAGGGAATTAAGTATTCCTTGCCGGATTCTTCAGTTACTTGCCAAACATCATTGGCCCCAGGAGACATAATATCCGTGATCTTGCCTAAGACCGCGCCAGTTTGATTGTCCAAAACCGTGCAGCCAAGAATATCACGATAATAATAGACGCCATCAGGCAAGTCGTGTTGTGCATCTTCACTCACAACCAAAGTTTTGCCCTTTAATTTTTCAGCTTGGTCAATATCCGTGATCTCCGCAAACTGAACAAGCCATGATTGCTTAAATGGCCGCCCATTTGTTACCGTTAAAACACGATCATGATTATCTTTGAGAGTTAATTTACTGCCAGCAGAAAAGCGTTCTTCAGGAAAGTCGGTTACTAAATTCACCTTTAATTCACCCTTTAGTCCGTGCGTGGTCACAATCTGCGCTACATCATAAAATTGCATTTGCCCTCCTAAATTCAAGTAAGAAAAAAGTTTGAAGCAGCTAACTTCAAACTTTCTATCTTTGCAAATAAATTATTTGCTTTGCTTTGATTCGTGCAACTTCTTCATTAAGCCAGCACCTGAAAGAAGTGATCTAACAGTGTCTGAAGGTTGTGCACCCTTCTTAAGCCATTCAAAAATCTTGTCTTCATCAAGCTTTAATTGCTTTGGTTCTGCAACTGGGTTGTAGAAACCTACTTCTTCGATGAAACGACCATCGCGTGGCATTCTTGAGTCTGCAACAACGATTCTGTAGAAAGGCTTTCTTTTAGCACCCATGCGGCGCATACGAATTTTTACTGACATAAATTTATATCCTCCTAAAACTTAACGATTATTAATATAGCACTTTTTCAAGCGGGTGTAAAGTGTTTTTACTTAACAGGTAATTATGAGTGATAACGCTTGATCTTCATGCGCTTTTTCTTGTTCTTCTTGAACTTTTTACCCATATGACGCATTGCCATCTTGGCCATTGGCGAGTCCATCCCTGGCAAATTGCCCATGCCCTTAAAATTACCTTTGGTAATCTTACTCATCATGTCACGTGCCTGTTTAAATTGCTTAATCATGCGGTTAACTTCAACCACTGGACGACCAGACCCAGTTGCAATTCTTCTGCGCCGACTAGGATTAAGCAGCTCAGGATCCTCACGTTCTGCAGGCGTCATTGATGACACAATTGCCTTAACGTGCAGAATTTGCTTTTTATCAATATTAAGATTCTTCAGTTGCGGATTGTTAGCCATTCCTGGAATCATCTTCATGACTTGATCAAGTGGCCCCATCTTCTCAACTTGGTCGAGTTGATCAACAAAGTCGTTAAAGTCAAAGGTATTTTCCTTCATCTTTTCGGCAACTTGCTCGGCCTTTTTGGCATCATAGTCTTGCTGGGCCTTTTCAATTAAGGTCAGCATATCACCCATGCCCAAAATCCGTGATGCCATCCGATCTGGGTGGAACTGCTCAAGGTCAGTTAATTTTTCCCCTTGACCAGTGTAGATAATTGGCTTACCTGTAACCGCTCTAATGGATAATGCCGCACCACCACGAGTATCACCATCGAGCTTAGTTAAAATAATCCCAGTAATGTCCAAGCGACTGTCAAAGCCCTTGGCAACGTCAGTTGCAGCTTGACCAGTCATTGCGTCAACAACTAGCAAAATATTGTCAGGCTCAGCAACCTTCTTAACCTGCTCGAGCTCTTCCATCAGGGGCTCATCAATTTCCAACCGACCAGCCGTATCGATAATTACGTAGTCATTTTTATTGGTTTCAGCTTGTTTTAACCCATTCTGCACGATTTGCGCAACATCTGACTGCTCTTTTTCGCTATAAACAGGCACATTTAATTCAGCGCCGATTTGTTCAAGTTGGTCAATTGCGGCTGGACGATAAATATCACCGGCAATCAATAACGGCCGCGCCTTTTCCTTTTGCATTAAGCGGTTGGCAAGCTTACCAACAGTTGTGGTCTTACCAGTACCTTGCAGCCCGACCATCATGATGATTGTTGGAATATGCTTGGACTTGTTCAGACCAACGGCACTTTCACCCATCATCTTAGTTAATTCATCATTAACAATTTTAATAACTTGTTGACCCGGATTTAAACTTTCCTGGACCTCCTTGCCTAAGGCCTCTTCCTTGATTTTCTTAATAAAATCTTTAACGACCTTAAAGTTAACGTCGGCCTCAAGCAATGCTAACCGAATTTCACGGCTCGCATTATTGATATCTTCTTCAGAGATTTTGCCCTTGCCAGTTAAATTCCGCAACGCTTTTTGAATTCGTTCACTTAAATTTTCAAAAGCCATTAAGTCATTCTCCCCTCATTGTTCCTAATAATTGCTTAATTTTAAGTAATGCTTCTTCATGCTTATCTTGAGCAACTGTATCAGCAATCACTGTCAATTTTTGTTCTATTTCATTATAGTCTCTCTGCATGTGCAATTTTGCTTCATAATTGGTTAAAAGTTTCCGGCAGCGCCGTAAATTATCATAAACCGCCTGCCGCGACACGTTGTGATTGACGGCAATTTCGCCCAAAGACAGGTCATTATAATAATAATCCTCAAAATAACTTTGTTGGCCCTCAGTTAAGAGCTGACCATAATATGCGTATAAATCGCCTAATATTTCATTTTTAACGAGTTCGTCCATTACTCTTCACCTTAAATTAGTATAGCAAAAAAGCACCAGTTTGACGATTGCGAACCGCAACTCTTAGCAAATTTTCTTGTTTTTAATAGAAAAAAAGCATTTGCGATTATTTACTGGTTTTCTTACGATAATTAAACTTGCACAGCTTGCTACAATTGTGTAAGCTTCTTTATATTGACATAAGAATTTCAAGGAGAATAAAACGTGAATTTATGGAAAAAAATTAATCGTAAAGAAGATCCGCGGGTCTATGAACAAAAGGACGGTCAATTAGTTCGTTCACTCACTGTGAAGGATTTTTTAGCGTTAGGGGTTGGAACAATCGTTTCCACCTCAATCTTTACGCTGCCAGGCGAAGTAGCCGCCTTGCACACGGGACCAGCTGTCGCCATTTCTTGTATCTTAGCTGCCATCGTTGCCGGGATTGTTTCTTTTGCCTATGCCGAAATGGCCGGAGCAATGCCATTTGCCGGGTCTGCATATTCTTGGATTAATGTTGTTTTCGGCGAAGTCTGGGGCTGGATTGCTGGCTGGGCACTTTTGGCCGAGTATTTTATTGCCATGTCGTTTATCGGCTCAGGAATTTCGGCTAATTTGCGTGCTCTAATTGCTCCTCTGGGACTAAAATTGCCGGCTGCTTTGTCTAACCCATTTGGCGTTCAAGGCGGTGTGGTCGACCTTATTTCAATTGTCTCGATCTTTTTAGTTTCCTTATTAATTAGTCACGGCGTGTCTGAGGCATCTCGCGTTGAGAACGCCCTAGTTGCACTCAAGGTAATTGCAATTTTATTGTTCATTATTGTTGGTATGACCGCAATTAAGACGGCTAACTTCGTGCCATTTATTCCGCAATATCATGCAACTAGCAGCGGTCCTTTTGGTGGTTGGCAAGGAATTTATGCTGGTGTATCCATGATTTTCGTATCCTATTTGGGCTTTGACGCAATCGCAGCCAATTCGGCAGAAGCTAAAAATCCGGAAAAGACAATGCCGCGCGGGATTGTCGGTTCACTATTAATCGCCGTTGTCTTATTTGTCGCCGTTAGCTTAGTATTAATTGGTGTTGTTCCTTATCAAAGATACCTAAATTCTGCAGAACCTGTTGGACTTGCCCTACGTTCAATCGGTCATGGCACTGTTGCTACAATCGTCCAAACAATCGCTGTTTTTGGCATGTTCACCGCGTTAATTGGATTATGCATGTCAAGCTCAAGATTAGTCTATTCCTTTGGTCGTGACGGTATGCTGCCGAAAAAGTTAGGCAAATTAACGGTAGATAAAAAGCCCAATAATGCACTCTGGACAATTACCATCGTGGCCATCTTAATTAGTGCATTCTTGCCCTTCTCCTTTTTAACCCAATTAGTTTCTGCTGGAACACTAATTGCCTTCATGTTTGTTTCATTAGGGATTTATCGCTTGCGACCACGTGAAGGCGTGGACATTTCTGAGCCTGCATTTAAAATGCCCTTTTACCCTGTACTGCCATTCTTAGCCTTTTTGGGGTCTCTTGTTGTCTTTATGGGACTGGATGTTCATGCCAAAATTTATGCAGTTATTTGGTTTATCATTGGATTAGTCATCTATTTCTGTTACGGCTTTGCACACTCAACAATGAACAAGCAAGATGAAGTTTAATAATTTCAATCACGTAAAAAAGCGCAGTTAGTCATAACCGCTTTTTTTATTTTGCTAAATAAAAAGTTGCATTTGACGATTAAAATAATTTGCATTAACATTAATTATTATTTAATTTAATTATTAAAAAATAATCTTATCTGATGGAGGTAGTTTAGTTGAAGTTATGGCAAACAATGAATCGCAAGGAAAATCCTAATATTTATCAAGAAAAAGATGGCCACTTGGTGCGCACTTTAAAGGTACGCGACTTCTTGGCTCTTGGTGTTGGGACAATCGTCTCCACCTCTATTTTCACGCTGCCAGGAGAAGTTGCAGCTTTGCACACGGGACCAGCAGTTGCTATCTCTTGTGTTGTCGCCTCGATTGTTGCTGGACTTGTGGCCTTTGCCTATGCCGAAATGGCAGCAGCAATGCCATTCGCCGGTTCTGTTTATTCTTGGATTAATGTCGTCTTTGGTGAATTTTGGGGTTGGATTTCTGGCTGGGCACTCTTAGCCGAATATTTAATTGGCATGGCCTTTGTCAGTTCTGGCTTATCAGCCAATCTGCGAGCACTAATTGCGCCGTTAGGTTGGAACCTGCCGGCATTTTTGGCCAACCCGATTGGCGTTAATGGCGGATTAGTCGACCTTGTAGCTCTGATTGCCATCATGCTTGCAGCGATTTTAGTTAGTTTCGGGGTGTCGAAAGCATCTCGAGTTGAAAATATTTTAGTTGTTGTTAAAGTTTTGGCCATCTTACTTTTTGTTGTTGTCGGCTTAACGGCAATTAAAGCAGCTAACTTCGTACCATTTATCCCACACTATCGCGCTACTACACACGGACCATTCGGCGGCTGGCAAGGAATTTATGCCGGTGTCTCGATGATTTATATTTCCTTCTTAGGATTTGATACCATTGCTTCCAATTCAGCCGAAGCCATTAATCCCCAAAAGACCATGCCGCGCGGCATTATTGGGTCATTATTAATCGCTGTCGTTTTATTTGTGGCAGTAAGCTTAGATATTGTTGGTATGGTGCCTTACCAACAATATCTAAACTCGGCTGAACCAGTCGGTTACGCCCTGCGTCAGACTGGTCACGGCGGTGTTGCAATCATTGTTCAATCCGTAGCTGTTTTAGGCATGTTTACTGCTTTAATTGGTCTATGTATGGCAAGCTCGCGGCTAGTCTACTCATTTGGCCGTGACGGCATGTTACCTAAAAAGTTAGGTAAACTTAATCAAGATCACAGACCAGAAACAGCATTATGGACAGTAGCAATTGTTGCTATTATTATCTCAGCTTTTATTCCTTTTGCCTTTTTGACTCAATTAGTTTCTGCAGGGACATTAATTGCCTTTATGTTCGTCTCGATTGGTATTTATCGTTTGCGCCCACGCGAAGGCCATGATATTGCCGATCCGGCTTTCAAAATGCCCCTCTATCCCGTTTTACCGTTTCTTGCATTCTTAGGTTCATTCGCCGTCTTCTTGGGTCTAGACAATCAAGCCAAAAAGTACATGCTAATTTGGTCAATAGTTGGCATCATCATTTATTACCTCTATGGCATGCACCATTCGGCAATGAACAAGCAATAACTTTTAACCATACAAAAAGCCTTAACTATCACGGTTAAGGCTTTTTTATTTACTATAAGTTTTCATCCATATTGAAGGTCAACTTCGACATATTAATTGAGTCAATCATCATCTGACCCCACAACTTTTCTGATTGTTTGCGAGTATAAGCAACCGTTTCTTGGTTTGCTTTAGTCAAATAAGCAGTCAATTCGCTGCCACTCTTACCGTCAGCACCAGCAATAACATCTTCAACGCGACGACGGAAGTATTGGTTCAAGTCCTTCAAGTAGTCGGTATCCAGCTGAACAAATTGGGGATAGTGACTTTCAACGATTGTTGCCAAAGACTTGTAATACCACCAAGCATCCTTCATGTTGTAATCCATTGAAGTGTCGTTATATGACGGATCAGTATCATTCATGTTGGCAAAGAACGGTACAAACGGGGTAAAGGTTGGGCCACCAATACATAACCACATGATTGCAGCCTTATCTTGATCAACATCACTTCTAATTTGCAAAATATGCGCATTTTGGGTTCTGTTTAAGCCAATTGGACGAAACCGATGCTTTTCTTCCTCTGTTCCCTTACCAAATGGATCATAGGGCGTATCTTGATAATGACTGCCAAGCACAAATTCAATATCTTCACGCGTAATCTTCTTTGTTGCGCGACGGATAAATGGCAAGTCACCGTCAGTTGGGTCTTGTTCAACTTCGGGATTAAAATACTTCTGACCATACCAAACCCGGTTAGTGTTGTAATGTCGATCCTGTTCAGTATAGGTACCAAAGATGTGGCGGAAGTTCCAGCCTTCATGGTCTGTATTTAAATGATGAGCGGTCACAAATTCTTGAATGCCGTCGCTCCACATAAAGTTAGCTGGATCATTAAAATCAACTTGTTCAATTGAAACCCGGTTAGCTGCAATCGCATATGCATCATCAGGAATTCTTTGGGCAACCCAGTGGTGACCAGTCACAATTTCCATATACCAAATTTCATCTTGGTCACTAAACAAAACCGAGTTACCAGCAGGTGAACCATACTTAGCGATTAGCTTACCTAAATACTCGACCCCATTTTTAGCTGAATGGATGTATGGCAGAACAACTGATTGCATGCAGTCCTCATCCAAACCGTCTTTAACTAATGGGTCAAAAGCCAAGGCGCGTTCATTACCATAAGTTGATTCTGTACACGACATGGCAACATTTTCTTGGTTAATACCACTTTCGTCATAATAACCACGGTGTTGATAATCAACATTTGGAACTGCTGGCACAGCTTGTGCATCCTCAGGTAGATTCATCGTAAACTTATTCAGCCACGACTTAATCTTGCGTCCCCTTTCACCATTAGCAGCTGGATGAATAATAAACTTTTGTGGTGTTATTGGCCGAAAAGTGTCATCGTTGCGGGCGATCATTGTTGAACCGTCAATTGAAGCATTTTTACCAACCAAAATGGTGGTACATGCACTGTATTCTTTCATAATTTTCTCCTTTTGCACTAATTATACCAAATCATGGAAAAGTCC
Source organism: Lactobacillus sp. ESL0677 (assembly GCF_029392875.1). Lineage (NCBI taxonomy): Bacteria > Bacillati > Bacillota > Bacilli > Lactobacillales > Lactobacillaceae > Lactobacillus > Lactobacillus sp. ESL0677. Next base: position 1,261,864 of record NZ_CP113946.1, read on the forward strand.
AACAGCATAATTCGCTGCGTCAAAATCAGCCAGGTCCTCAGGCTTTTCACCTAAACCAACTAGCTTCACCGGCAACTTCATTTCGTTTCTAATTGCCAGCACAACCCCACCTTTGGAAGAGCCATCTAATTTAGTTAAAACCAAACCAGTTAACTTAGTGGTCTTATCAAAGTCTTTTGCTTGCAACAAGGCATTTTGCCCAGTTGAGCCGTCTAAAACTAACAAGGTTTCTGTTGGTTCATCAGGTGCCTGCTTTTTAATGATGCGCTCAATCTTCTCAAGTTCGCTCATTAAATTCTTCTTATTTTGCAAACGACCAGCTGTATCGACCAATAAGTAATCAACATGCTCCTTAATTGCTCTTGCCGTTGCGTCATAAACAACTGAAGCGGGGTCGGCCTGTTCTTTTCCTGTTACGACAGGGACATCAACACGATTGCCCCATTCAACCAATTGCTCAACTGCACCGGCTCTGAACGTATCAGCAGCTGCTAACAACACCGACTTGCCCTGATCCTTGAACCGCTTCGCTAATTTACCAATCGTCGTGGTCTTGCCAGCGCCATTAACTCCGACAAAAAGATAAATATTGGGTTGACCATCATCGTGAGAGCGCAATTTTTCATTTTCGGCATCCCCGTTCTTGTCGTATAGGTCCACCAACTTTTCAACGATTAATTTCTTTAAGTCATTATGCGACTTAGCCTTTTGTAATTTGGCTTCGTCTTTTAACTCTGATGTTAATTCCTCAGCAGTTTCAAAGCCAACGTCTGATTCAATCAACAATTCTTCCAAATCGTCAAAAAAGTCCTCGTCAACCGACCTAAATTGCGCAAAGAACTGATTTAACCGAGCACCAAAACCTTTGTTGGTTTTGGCAAGGCCCTTTTCGTACAGTTCTGTTTGGTCTTGCTTCTGCGTTGCAGTTTCTAGAGGCGTTGCTTCTGCTTTAGATTCCGTCTTCGGTTCTGTCATTTCTTCAACTGCAGACGTACTTACAGCTGATTCGCTAGGTGCAGCAGACATTGTTTGACTGCTAGAAACAGATTCCGCTGTCGCTTCCGACTGTGACTCAGACTTTGGCTCATTCACCGCACTTATTGCAGCTGATGAAATTGTACTTTCATCTTCACTCTGCGCAACTTCTTGCGTCTCAGCGCCAGCACTAGATTCTAGTTTGGCTTCAGACTGTTGTTCTGCCTCAACTTTAGGCTCTACTTCAGCCTCTTCTTTATTACCAAATAGTGATTTTTTGATTTTATCAAATAAGCCCACTCTTAGTTCACCTCATTTTTTAATTCTTTTAACGATACTGAAAAGACTTGCGAAACGCCAGACTCTTGCATCACAACGCCATATAATTGGTCCGCTCGCTCCATTGTACCGCGCCGGTGCGTAATCACAATAAATTGTGTATGCATGTCGTATTTTTTCAAAAATTGTGCAAATCGGGTCACGTTCGCATCGTCCAAGGCAGCTTCGACCTCGTCCAAAACGCAAAATGGCACCGGCTTAACCTTCAGCATCGCAAATAATAATGTAATGGCCGTCAATGCCCGTTCACCACCGGACAACAGACTTAAGCGCTGCAACTTTTTGCCAGGTGGCTGCGCAATAATTTCAACCCCCGTCGTTAACAAGTCATCAGAATCGGTTAAAACCAGCTTTGCATTGCCGCCGTCAAAAACAACTGGGAACAGTTCCTTAAAGCTCTTGGCAACCGCAGTAAAAGTCTTACTGAAACGATTGCCAACTTCCTTGTCTAATTCAGTCATTGACTGGCGCAAATTATCTCGCGCCTTAAGCAAGTCGTTCTGCTGATTATTGAGAAAATCATAACGCGTTTTAACTTCTTCATATTCGTCAATTGACTTTAAGTTAACTGGACCAATATCCTCAAGCGTCATGCGGTGCAATTTAACTTCTTTTTGCAATTGCTCACGCGTTTGTTGCGTATTTTCACCCTCAGCATGGGCCAATGCAGCCTCATAAGTCAATGAATAATCTTTATTCAAAGTTTCAAGTCGTTGGTCAATTTTACTGCTAAACTGGGCAATCTTAACCGAAAGGCCTTCTTGCTCACTTGCCGCATCCTTACGTAAATCATAATTGCGGCTGGCAACTTGGTCCAATTGATTAATTTGCGCATCAAATTGCCCGAGCTGCGAACTTAATGTATTCAGCTTTTCTTGCAGTTTAGCCTTTTGCTTAATACCAGTTGCATTTTCTTGGTGCAATTCCTGCTTTTTTTCTTGGTCAAGCTGACCATGATGTTCCAAATCCGCAAGTTTTGCTGTCAAGGTCTTAACTTGTTTTTGCTGGTCAGTTAATTCTTGCTGATTTGTCTTTTGTTGACTAGCCAAATTTTCTAATTTGTTAGTATAAACCGCAATTTGTGGATCAAGTTCAGCCAACTTATCCTGGACTTTTTGGTTTAACGTTGCAAAGTTCTTAATTCGCTCCTGAAGCTGGCTAATCTGCTCTTTTTGTTCAGCAATTTTTGTCACAAAATCGGCCTTTTGCTGCTCAGCCTGCTTAATCTTCGCCGTTAACGACGCAATTTGCTTGTCTCGCTCTTCTCTGCGAGATTCAAACAATTGGTTGGCAGCTTTTAGGCGGTCAACCTCTTTTTCTTGGTTTTGATAAGAAAGGACAGCTTCGCCCAAATCGCGACTAACTTCCTGCAATTTCTGTTTAACTTCAGACAATTGCTGCGTTAATTCTTCGTCTTGCTTAACTAGCGTTGCTAAATCTGTCTGGTCAATAGTTAAACCTTCTTTTAATTGCGCGATTTTTTGTTTAAGCTGCGTTAATTCAGCAGCAGTTTGCAAAGGCGAATTATTCTTTTGGTTGCGGACACCACCAGTCATTGAACCGCCGGGCGAGATAATATCGCCGTCTAAGGTAACAATTCGGTAGCGGCCAATGCGACGCGAAATTTGCAAAGCATTATCAATCGTATCGACAATCACCGTACTCCCAAGCAGGTAATTAATCGCCGGACTAATATCTTCGCTACTGGAACTTTGCACCAAATCACTGGCAATCCCCTGATAACCAGCAAACGACTGCAAACTGCGAACGGTTGAAGCAGGAATTGAATACTGCCGTAAGCCATCTAATGGTAAAAACGTGGCTCGACCAGCACGACGCTGCTTTAACTGATTAATCGCATCTCGAGCATCTGAACGCGTCGCCGCTACTAAGTCTTGCACGCCACCGCCAAGTGCCGTCGCCATTGCGGCTTCTAGCTCTGCCGGAAATGAAATCAACTCACCAATTGCCCCAATAATTCCGGGATAGTCAGCCAGATTGTTTAAAACATTGCGAACACCATAATAGTAACCCTCATGACGTTTGCGAATATTTTCCAATGCTTCATATCTTGCACTTACTTGATTCAGCCGGTGAGTATTTTCAGTAACAGTTTGTCGTAAACTATTTAATTTTGCTTGGACATCTTCCTGCTTAGACATTAATGTAGCAGTCTGCTGCTGCTCTTTTGTCCGCTTTTCCTTAAGTGCTGTGCCTTCTGACTTTAGCCGATCCAGTTCTGCTCTTGACTTCGTTAATTCGGTTGTCACATCAATATTTTGATAACTACTGTCATCACGCGTTCTTTTTAATTCAGAATTGAGATAAACAATTTCATTATTATTGGAAGTTTGATCTTGTAATAACTGGATATAATCAGAGCGTAGATCGTCTAATTTTTGATTTAAGTTAGCGGGATTTTCGTTTAATTCCGCAGTTAAATCCGAGCGCTGATCTTGCAGTTTCTGCTGCTGATTAATTAGCGCTGTCTTTTGCTCAGCCAGATTTTTACCATCAGCCTGAAGCTGGACAACCTGGGCTTTTAAATCGCTTAATTCAGCCTGATATTCTTTCTTAGTGGCTTCGCTATATTGCTTGCTTTGCTCCGCAATCTGCAAGTTGGCGTTTAAATCCGACAGTTTTTTAGTTAATGCGAGTAAATCGGCCTGCACCTGCTCACGCTGGTCGCTTAATTGCTTGTATTCATTGCGCTTAGTTGTGACCGCACTTTGAGATTCCTTAACTTCGCAATCAAGCTTAGACAGCAGAACCTGATTTTTGTCAGCTTTTTGTTGCACCTGGGCTTTTTGCTTATCCAAATCCGCAATTTCAAAGGCCAACAAGGTTTTTAACTTTTGATCAAGCCCCTGCTTTTGAAATTGGTACTCCTTAGCTAATGAACTCTGTTCATGCAGCGGCTCAATCCGTTGCTCCAGTTCCTTAACCAAATCATTAATTCTAACCAAGTTGTCTGTCGTCTGTTCAAGCTGCAGGCTAGCAGCTTCCTTTTGCTTCTTAAAGTGAAGTACCCCAGCAGCTTCTTCAAACAGCACTCGCCGTGCTTCTGGACGCGAATTTAGTATTTGGTCTACTCGTCCCTGAGAGATAATCGCTAAACTATCTTGCGAAATTCCAGAATCCAAAAAAAGTGCGCGAACATCGCGCTGTCTAACTGAATGCTTGTTAATCAAGTATTCATTATCACCTGAAAGCAAAATTCGCCGCGTTACCGTCACTTGGTCGGCGTCAAAATGCAGCTCGCGTTTCTGATTGTCAAAAACCATCGTCACTTCAGCATGATTGGCACCCTTACGAAATTCACTTCCGGCAAAAATAACATCTTTCATATTAGAACCACGCAGCGACTTCGCCCGTGATTCACCCATTACCCACCGAATGGCTTCAGTAATATTACTTTTCCCACTACCATTGGGGCCGACAATGCCAGTAATCCCAGCATCAAATTCAATCCTAGTCTTTTCTGCAAAAGATTTAAAACCGTCAATTATTAGTTCTTTTAATGGCACAAGCAACCCCCTAGCTTCTCTTGGCTAAGGCAGCCTGTGCCGCGTCCTGCTCTGCAGCCTTCTTATTATGACCTGCACCTTGGGACACAACTTTGCCATTAACCCGCAATTGTACCGTAAAACGAGAAGGCAGCTGTTCCTCCTTAATTACCTGATATTCAATCTTAACCGGGCCATCTTGCTGCAAGAATTCCTGCAGGTCGGTCTTGTAATCTCGTGATGCATCAAACTTACCAGCATCAATTAATGGATAAACAGTTAAATGAAGAAAGTGTTCAACTGCATTCATGCCTTGATCAAGGAAAAGCGCACCATTGAAGGCCTCAAACACGTCTTCAAGCAATGTCTTGCGTGAACGTGCACCGGCTTTTTCTTCACCATGACCTAAATTAATTTCAGCTGGAAAGCCAAACTTCTTGGCAAATTCGGCGAAGCCTTCAGTATCAACAATGTTAGACCTCATCCGTGTTAATTCACCCTCATTTAATTCTGTAAAATGACGGTACAAGTAATCAGAAATTGCCAGTTCCAATACCGCATCCCCCAAAAACTCCAGCTTTTCATAATCGCGAACTCCATCCTGCGGGTGTTCATTAGCGTACGAAGAATGCGTGAATGCTTCTTCCAATAATTGGGAATTGTTAAACTTGATTTTATATTTGTCATTTAATTGATTAACAAATTTCGTGCTTACCATCTTCTCAGCTCCTTTATTCTTTGATTATACCAGTTTTTGCGCGATAAAATGCAATTCCAGCGATAAGTTATCCTTAAAATACACAAAAAGCACAAGGTTTTTTAAACCATGTGCTTTTCGCTATATTTATACTAAAAGGATTTTCAATTATGTTAGTTATTTGGTAAATGCCACATTTCCCCATAATTGATGACCGTTATTCATTGCAGATGGCTTTAAAGAGTAACCTGTAACTTTATTATTAACAGCATCAATTTGATACGAATTATCCATCGGAATTACAAACGCTTGATCAAACATATACTTTTGCCACTCGTGGAATTTTTGTACACGATATTTATGATCAAATGCCTTCTGAGAATCCATCTCTTCCATTAGTTTGTTATTCTCTGGTGTAACAAATCTTTCATAATTGGACATCGTTCCCTCGCTGTACATTTGAGTTTGTGAAGGTTCACTTGATAGTGTCCAGCCAGCATCAAACATATCAATTCCAGGAGCATCGTGTTGAACCTTATCATAAAATGAATTTAATTCAGTTAAACGACCGCCAACAAGTTTAACATTCAAACCAATTTTATGCCATTGTTGAATATAGTTTTGAGTAATTGACTCTTTAATCGATCCAAGTTCTGCATTAGTTTTAGCTAAGTAATTAATGGTTAATGGCTTGCCATTTGGTTGAACGCGCCATTTACCCTTCTTTTTATAGCCAGCTTTGTCCAGAATTTCGTTAGCTTTCTTCAAATTATAAGTGTAGCCTTTAACATCTTTGTTAAAGTAATCACCAAATTGTGCTGGAATTAAAGTTGGAACTTGGAAACTTAGCCCCTGCGTATAACGCTTATCAACCGCATCAATATTCATGGCATAGCCAATCGCTTGCCGCAATGGTTGAGTCATCTTAGGCTTCTTCTCCATCACGTTTTTGCCTTGCTTATTGTCCCATTTACCTACTTTGAACCCAAGGTAATAATATGAAAGTGGAATTGAAGCTACAAAGTTAATTTTCTTTGTGTCCTTAACTTGATTCCATTGCGGATTAATGACACGAGTAACATCAAACTTATGACTCTTAATTGACTGCGAAGCTGAATTAGGAGAAACAACTTGATAAATTATTTTATCTAGTTTTGGCTTACCACGCCAGTAATACTTGTTTGGTACCCATGTCACTGATTGACCACGAACAATTTTTTGTACTTCATAAGGTCCAAAATACAGTGGCTTCTTGCGAACTTGATCCGATGACTGTAATTTCTTAAATGGAATATTCTTTAGATAGTGATATGGAGCAGCCATTTCCCAAATATAACCATTACCTGAGTTGCTCATTCCCGGTTTCAATTCCGTACAATGTAAAACTGCAACCCGTCCATTTTCACCATTAGGCATCTCAATCCCAGAAATTGTCTTGGCTTTACCTTCATGATACTCTTTCATACCTTTGATAAGATTGAACTGGCTTGTATATCTTTGTGAATTCGTAGCCTTATTAGCAATGATTTCATATGCATATTCAATGTCCTTAGCAGTTACTTGCTTGCCATCAGACCATTTGACACCCTTTTTCACGGTAATGGTAGCTGTGTTAGCCTTACGATCAAGTTTTAAAGTAGCAGGACCTTTATCAGTAATCTTGTAATTATCATCTGTATCGAATAGTGATTCTTGCCCCGGACTAGAAATATCTGCATCTACTTGATCCATTTGGAGTTCTTCATTAAAAATACCAGTAAACGGCGTATCTGTTTCTTCAGCTACTTTTAATGTTCCACCTATCTTAGCAGTCTTAACTGGAGTTACCTCTGGAAATTTACTAGCAGTCTTGGCATTCTCATTATTATCATTACTATTGCCGTTATTACCACAAGCTACTAATGTTAAAGCAGCTGCTGTAACCACTCCAACTGAGCTTAAAAATTTACTTTTTTTCATAATAAGCTACCCTTTCTTATTATCATTTAACAATTTTTTCGAAACAAGCTAATACTTAAATCCTACCATGATTAATTAAAAAATCAACATATTAATTAATTTAAATTTAATATATACGAAGAATAAAAAAAGTCCTAAGAACCTAATCTTAGAACTTTCAAAAGAATATTTATTTAGTAAAGGCAACATCAAAAAATTGATAATTTGCTTTTGAAGGTTTCAAAGAGTACCCTGTAACCTTATTGTTCACAGAATATAAGTTATAATTATTATCCATTGGTACAACGTAAGCTTGATCATTCATGTATTCCTGCCACTCATGGAATTTTTGAACGCGATATTTATGATCAAATGCCTTTTCGGAATCAATTTCTTCCAATAATTTACTATTCTTACTGGTCACAAATCTACCATAATTAAATGGAGCTTTTTCATTATAAAGATCATTCGGTGAGGGTTCAGTTGATAAACTCCAAATTCCATCATACATGTCTATTCCAGCTGCGTCATTTTGTAATTTATCGTAAAATGAATTACCTTCAGTTAATCGACCGCCAACAAGCTTCACGTTTAAACCAATTTTATGCCATTGTTGAATATAATTTTGAATGATTGGTTCTTGAATTGAAGATCCTTGCATTGCTAAGAAATGAATAGTTAACGGCTTACCATTAGGTTGAACACGCCATTTGCCCTTCTTCTTATACCCAGCTTGATCTAAAATTTGAGTAGCTTTCTTTAAATTATATGGATAACCCTTTGAATTCTTATCAAAGTAATCACCAAATTGTTCTGGAATTAACGTTGGTACACGGAAAAACAAACCATGCGTATAATGCTTATCAACTTGGTCAATATTCATCGAATAACCAATTGCCTGACGCAAGGGCTTAGTCATTTTAGGATTCTTTGACATAATATTTTTACCTGTTTTAGCGTCCCATTTACCAAGTTTAAAGCCCATATAACTATAAGACAGTGGTATATTAGCAATAAAATTAACATCCTTAGTATCCTTTACATCAGTCCATTGCGATGCCCTAACTTGAATGACATCAAATTTATGACTCTTTAAAGCCTGTGAAGCAGAATCAGGGGAAATTATCGAAATAACAACTTTATCAAGCTTTGGTGTACCACGCCAGTAATATTTGTTTGGCGTCCAAGTGGTTGATTGTCCTCGAACAATTTTACTCATCTTATAGGGACCAAAGAACATTGGATTTTTCCTAATTTTGTCACTAGACTCAAGCTTATTAAATGGTATTCCTTTTAAGTAATGATAAGGTTCAGCTTGCTCCCAGAAATAGCCATTTCCTGAGTTATACATACCAGGTTTCATTTGCTTAAAATGTAAAACAACCTTACGCCCATTTTCGCCATCTGGCATTTCAATACCAGAAATTGTTTTAGCCTTACCTTCGTGATATTCTTCCAAGCCAACAATATCAGCTAAACTAGCTGTATATCTTTGACTCTTACTTTTCTTATTAGCAATAATTTCATAAGGATATTCAACATCTTTAGCAGTTACTTGCTTGCCATCAGACCACTTAACACCCTTTTTAACTTCAATTGTAACAGTTTTAGCATTTTTATCTAACTTAAAAGTTGCCGGACCTTTATTTGTAATCTTATAAGTATCATTTGTGTCAAATAATCCTTCGGCACCAGGAGCCATCATATCAGCATCAGTTTGAACCGTATATAATTCAGGAGCAAAAACACCTGTAAATGGGGAAGCTGATAATTCGGCTTTCTTTAAAGTACCACCTTGCTTAGCAGTTTTAATTGGAGTTTCTTCAGGGAACTTACTTGCTGTTTTAGCATCATTAGTATTATTACTACTACTTTTACCACAAGCTACCAGAGTTAAAGCTGCTGCAGTAACTACTCCAACAGAACTCAATAATTTTGTTTTTTTCATAAAACTACACTTTCCAACTCACAAACACGATTTTTTGAAACAAGTCAATAGTTAAATAATAGCATGATTTATTAAAAATTCAATAGTTTATGAGTTCATAATTAAAGATATTAAGTAAGAAAAAAGCCTTACTCTTTAAAGTAAAGCTTTTAATTAAATTAATTTTCACGTTGACGAGCGTCCCCTGCACGTTGCAAGGCACGACCAACATAGTTAATACTTAAAGAAATCATCAGCAGTAAAATTGTCGCTGGTAACCACAACCACGGCCGGTTAACAACGTTAACTGGATCGTTAGCAAATCCAATCAGCGTACCAAGTGACGGCGTTGTTGTTGGCAAGCCATAGCCAATAAACGATAGTGTTGTTTCGACACCAATGTTACCGGCAATTGTTAATACGACATCAATAATAATCATTGAGGTAATGTTTGGTAAAACTTCTCTAAACATAATCTTCAAGTCAGACGAACCCGAAGTTTTAGAAGCTAGGACATAATCCCGTTCACGCTGCGACAAAATGAAGGCACGGAAGTAACGCGCCGTTGAAGTCCACGCAAAGATGGAAATAATCCAGACCAAATTAACCGCATTGTAGTTAGGAATAACAGTTACAAGAACAATCATAATTGGCCATCTTGGCAAAACCTGGATGAAGTCAACAATTCTCATTATGATTGAATCAATATAACCACCGTAATAGCCTGAAACTAGTCCAACTAATAAGCCGACAATTTCAACAACTGCAGTAACTGCCAGACCAATCATAATTGAGTTACGACCACCCATCATGAGCAGCTTTAAAATGTCACGACCACCGTCATCAGTACCAAAGATATGGCCATTTTGACCCCAGCCATAATAGGCATCGACAATATTAATTTCTGTAACTTGTGACTTATGTAGAAACAGTGAGCCACCAAAGGTAAACAATAAAATCAGAACGATAATAATCGCAGCAGTAAAAGCTACTTTATCATGTCTAATTTCGTGCATTGCAACCTTAAATCCAGATGCAGGAGCTGGGCGTGATGCTTTTTGGTCTTTTTGTAATTTTTCTTTATTTTTAGCCATTTTACTCTCGCCCCCTACTTAATCCGAATTCTTGGGTCAACAATACTCATGATAATATCTGAGAGCAAGTTACCTAATAAAGTTAAAATACCAAAAATCAAAATTAATGCAGTCAGCGTCGTATAATCACGTTGAGAAATTGAATCCAAGAAGAGTTTCCCCATTCCTGGGTAACTAAAGACAGATTCAATAATCATTGAACCACTTAATAGACCGGTAATTACCGTTCCGAAGTTAGAGGCAATCGGCAATAATGAGTTACGCAAAATATGCTTGTTGAAGACAACGTTTTCTGGAACACCCTTACTGTGTGCTGTTCGAACATAATCCTCAACCTTGTTATCGACGATACCCGTACGCAAATACTGAACAATACCAGTGGTTGTAACGAGCGCTGTCAGAATTGCTGGTAGCAGCATATGGTAGAATTGACTGCCAATTACCCCCCAGAAGCCCGATGCATTAGCCGAAACTGAACCTGAAATTGGGAACCAACCTAATGTGAAGCCGAATAGCCAAATAGCTAAAATGTAAAAGACAAACGGCGGCACCGCATAGGTAACATAGTTAAAGATTTCAACTGCTTGGTCTTGCCATTCATCTTGATGACGGCCAGCGGTAATTCCCATTGGAATTGAAATTGCATAAGTAATAATCGTTGATAATAATGACAACCAGAAGGTATTAACCGCACGGTCAGCAATTAAAGAAACAACCGGCACGTGTTGGATATAACTCGTACCAAGATCGCCCCGGAACAAGTTACCAACCCAACGACCATATTGAACTGGAATTGGATCATTCAAACCCGCTGCCTGCTTTAAAGCAGCTAACTGCTTGGGATCGGTGTTGGGGTTAATTTGGCCACTAAATGGGTCACCAGGCATCATTTTAGCCAAAACAAAGACTAAAAAACTCAAGATAATAATTTGCGGAATCATAACCAAAAAACGTCTAAGAATTGTTTTCCACATTTTTAGTCACTCTCCTTTTCTTGATTTACTTGTTCTGGCGGCAAGGCAACAAAATGCTTGCCAGATACATGTTGTAATGGATAAACACGACCGTCTTTATCGTACCAAGCACTCTGGTCATTTTGAAATTCTTGTTCAACCCGATTACGTTCCTTCTTGTGTTCCTCACGGTGTTCAACATCAACCTTAGGAATTGCAGAAAGCAGCCGCTTGGTATAAATATGAATTGGATTATTATAAATATCCTCACGGGTACCAATTTCAACTAAACGACCACGGTGCATGATTGCCAAGTTCTCAGACATGTGCTTAACAACACCCAAGTCGTGTGAAATAAACAGATATGCAATATTATATTGCTGCTGAATATGCTTCATGAAGTTTAAAACCTGAGCCTGAACCGACAAGTCCAAAGCGCTGGTAGGTTCATCTGCTACAATCAGCCTTGGATTTGTCGCTACCGCACGGGCAACCCCAATTCTCTGTCTTTGACCACCGGAAAATTCATGCGGATATTTATAAATCGCATCACTAGGCATCCCAACAATATCAAGCAGTTCCTGCACACGGTCACGTTCTTGATCAGTAGTTAAGTTTTCGAAGTTACGGATTGGTTCTGCAATAATATCTTCAATTCTTTTACGCGGGTTCAAACTAGACATTGAATCCTGGAAAATCATCTGAACATCTTTATTGTAGTTCAACTGACGTCTATTCTTAGCTTTAGTAATGTCAACGCCTTTATAAATAATCTGACCGCTAGTAACGGGTTCAACCCCAACAATTGCCTTACCAGTAGTTGATTTACCAGAACCAGATTCACCAATTAAGCCGTAAGTTTCACCCTCATTAATTGTAATGCTGATATCATCAACGGCACACACATAATCAGTAATTCTGTTCCAAAAGCCACTCCGAATTGGATAGTGAACTTTTAGGTTTTTTACTTGAATAATTTCTTTAGCCATAAATTACTCCCCACTTGCTGCAGCATCTTGATCTTGGAAGTGGAATGTCTTCCAGCATATACATCTGACCCAGTGTCCAGGTTCGACTTCATGCATAGTTGGATTTTCTTCGTGGTCACTCTCAGGAATCCACGGGATTCTCGGAGCAAACCGATCACCTGTTCTCGGCATATTTTGCAATGACGGAACAGTCCCTTGGATAACATGCAAATCTTCGCTTTCATCATCTGATTGCGGCATTGAGTTCAATAAAGAACGGGTATATGGGTGCAACGGATGACTAAAAATTGTTTTAACATCAGCCTTTTCAACAATCTGACCACCATACATTACGGCAACTTCATCAGCTGTTTCAGCAACAACGCCAAGGTCGTGCGTAATCAAAATAATTCCAGAATGTGATTGCTTTTGAATATCTTCGAGTAAATCCAGAATTTGCGCCTGAATCGTTACGTCAAGTGCAGTAGTCGGTTCGTCGGCAATGATGATTTCCGGCTTACATGCAACTGCCATTGCAATCACAACCCGTTGACGCAACCCACCTGATAATTCATGTGGGTACATTGAGTACATTTCCTCAGGTTTAGGCATCCCAACTTGATTAAATAACTCAATAACGCGTTCATGACGCGCTTTTTCGTTCATATCAGTATGATAATACAAAGTTTCAGCTACCTGATCGCCAACTCTCATTAACGGATTAAGGCTTGCCAATGGATCTTGGAAAATCATTCCAATCTTATTACCACGAATCTTGTTAAACAGAGCTTCGTTCAGACCCACTAAGTTCAATTCATTATAGAGAATATCACCAGTAACTTTTGTATTTTTATGGTCGTACAAGCCAATAATGCTTGCAGCAATTGTACTCTTACCACAACCAGACTCACCTACAACTGATAAAATTTCGTCACGCTTCAGAGTAATATTTATATCATCAGCAGCATCATAAAATTTCCCATGTAGACGGTATGCAGTATGCAAATGCTGGATATCTAGCAAGAGATCACTTTGTTTTTCCAAAGGTCATTTCCCCTCTCAATTTTTGCAAAAATTTATTAGAGATATTTAATAAATTTATTTAATTTCTAATTATATACATCAAGCTGGCTTCATGCAAATATCAAACTGAATTTTTAGAAATTAATTTTGGTGTGCAGCCACGTAACTAACGGCATCACCGACTGTTTTAATTTTTTCGGCATCTTCATCAGAAATCTCGGCGCCGAATTCATCTTCAAGCTGCAAAATGAACTCAACTAAATCGATGGAATCAGCGTCCAAGTCACTGGTAAAGTTAGTATCGTTAGTGATTTTGTCTTTATCTACTTCAAAATTTTCGGCTAAAATACTGCTAATTTTTGAAAAAATTTGTTCTTCTGTCATTATTTATTTCTCCTTATTGTTCTTAATTATACCTTAATTAATTATTCAGCAGCAGAAAATTCTGCTTTAAATTCATCAATAATTTTTTCTTCTAAAATTTTATCAATCTGCTTAAGCGTGAAATAGATAGCCCGCTCACCTGAACGCCCATGAGTCTTAACGACTGGTGCATTCACTCCAAGTAAGACGGCACCACCATATTTTGCCGTATCAAATTTTGAAATTAATCCCTTCAGCGCATTTTTAATCAATAATGCCCCAATTTTTGCTTTCAGGCCAGTATTTAAGAGGCTGTCTTTAAGCAAATGAATTAAAACGCTGGAAGTACCTTCGATATTTTTTAAGACGGCATTGCCGGTAAAACCATCGGTAGCAACGACATCGGCATTGCCTTCAAGTAATTCATTACCCTCAATGTTACCAACAAAATTCAGCTTGCTATCAAGAAGTAGCTGGTATGCAGCCTGATGAACGTCGTCACCCTTGTCGCTTTCAGCGCCATTATTTAAGAGGGCAACACGAGGATTATTAATTCCGCGAACCTTTTCGGCATAATAAGCAGCCATCTTGGCCCATGCCAAAATATATTCGGGCTTACTCTTAGCATTGGCACCAACATCAATCATGTTAAAGCCATCGTCAGAATTTTTCACTGGCAGAGTTGGCATTAAGCCTGGCCGCGCAATACCTTTAATCCGACCAATGATGAAAATTCCGCAAGATAACAGTGCTCCAGTGTTACCCAATGATAGCAAGGCATCAGCCTTGCCCTCTTTAACAAAACGTGCAGCCACTACCAGTGAAGAGTCCTTTTTACTGCGAATTGCCTTAACTGGTTCATCTTCATCTTTGATAATTTCAGTTGTCGCAACAACTTCAACGCGATCTTTATCAGAGCCAACTAATTTATTAATCTTTTTTGCATCACCAAACAAAATAAATTTTGTTTGGGTTAGCTCTGCTTTGGCCTGTAAAACGGCCTTAACGATTGCTTCGGGTGCGTTTTCGCCGCCCATCGCATCTATTGCAATTGTTCTCATTTATTTACCACAATCTTTTCTACGTTCTCTCTTGTTGCAGCTGCTTGTAATCCAGCACCTGTTTTAAAGTCTGATGAGCAGCTGCGGTCAATTCCGGATCTTGCTCAATTAAGGCTTTGGCCACATTTTGCGCTACAACCAGAGTTTCATAATTATTAACGACATTGCCAACCTGAAATTCAGGTAGTCCTGATTGAGCCTTGCCAAACAAGTCGCCTTCGCCCCGCATTTTTAAATCTTCCTCAGCCAGTTTAAAACCGTCAGTTGTTGAAGAAATAATCTGCATCCGAGCTTTTCCCGCGTCAGTTTTAGGGTCAGCCATGAAGACACAGTAACTCTGCGTTTTGCCTCGACCAATTCGACCACGCAGCTGGTGCAACTGACTAATACCAAAGCGATCGGCATTATAAATAACCATCATATTGGCGTTAGCAACATCGACACCAACTTCAATTACACTTGTTGCAACCAAAATATTGATTTTACCAGCCGCAAATTCAGTCATAATTTCATCTTTTTTGGCACCCGGCATCTGACCATGCAACAATACAACCTTTTGGTTAGGAAAGTCATGACTTAATTTAGCATGTAGCTGCTCTGCGTTTTTTAAGTCGACTGCCTCGGACTCAGTAATCAGCGGCGTAACCGCATAAATTTGGAAGCCCTGCTCAAGCTGCTGACGCATCAACTGGTAAACTTCGTCCATTTGGCTGCTGGTTTTCCAAGCAGAAATAATCTGTTTTCGACCAGCTGGCAGGTGACGAATTTCCGATACCGTTGTTTCGCCATAAACCGTTAAGGCTAACGTGCGCGGAATCGGAGTTGCCGTCATTGCCAAAATGTCGGGACTGGGACCTTTATTAATCAAGGCTTGCCGCTGGCTAACACCAAAGCGGTGTTGCTCGTCAATAATTACCAAGCCTAATTTTTTGAAAATCACCTTGGATTGAATCAGGGCGTGTGTCCCAATTACAACATTAATTGTGCCATCAGTTAGTTCACGGTAAATTTCCCGCCGCTCCAGCGTTTTCGTTGTTCCCGTTAATAGGGCAACACGGACGCCAAGTGGTCTAAGCAGTTCATCGATTTTTTTAAAATGCTGCGTTGCCAAAATTTCGGTCGGCACCATCAAGGCTGCCTGAAAGCCCGCAGTTACCGCAGCAAAAATTGCATAAACGGCCACGACTGTCTTACCCGAACCGACATCCCCTTGAAGCAGTCTTTGCATTTGTCTTGAAGAATGTAAATCCACAAAAATTTCGTTAACCACTTGTTTTTGATCAGCCGAAAGCTCAAACGGCAGTGACGCAGTTAATTTGGCAACTTCTGTCAAATCATATTTTTTAGAAATTCCCTGATGCTTGGCATTGCCATGAGCAAGCTGCGCTAATTCCGTCTGAAAAATGAAAAATTCGCGAAAAATTGCACTTCTTTTAGCTAGTTCTGCCTCACGGCCATTTTGGGGGTGGTGCATTTTAACAACAATTTCTTGCTCGGACAATAAGCGGTATTTTTGCCTGATTGCTTCAGGAACCACGTCTTCAATCAGCGGTAAATAATCGGTTAACGCCAAATTAATTAGTGCAACCAATTTTTTTTGGCGCAAATAACGATTAACCGGATAAATCGGCGCCATCCCACTGTCGTGCTCCTTAGCAGCGACAAACTTGAAACCAGATAGACTTTGCCGAGCCACCGTATATTTGCCATAAACGGCCACTTCTTTGCCGATTTCGATCTTGTCCTTTAACCATGGCTGATTAAAAAAATTGACCATGACAATATCATGGTCAATCCGCATTTTAAAACTAAGCCGGCTCTTTTTATAACCAAAACGGCTAACAAAAGCTTCTGTAGCTACAATTCCTTTTAACATTACCTTCTGGCCATCCATGATCTGGTCAAGAGGCATTGTTTGCAGTTCATCATAGCGAAACGGAAAATAAAATAGTAAGTCATAGATACTATAAATGCCCAAACTACCTAAAGCAGCAGCTGTTTTAGTACCGACACCTTTTAAATCTGTTACCGGAGCAAATAATGCTTGTGTATTCATCTCTTATTCTACAGAAACCAAGAAGTTATAAACTGGTTGGCCACCATCATGAACTTCAAATTCAAGATCATCATGATTTGCCTTTAAGCCCGCCACTATTTGCTCAGCCTGCTTCTTATTGGAATCGCGACCAAACATGATTGTAATAATTTCTGAATCTTCATCCAGCATCTTTTCAACCATGTTAATCGTCGCTGTTACTAAGTCAGGATTATCTACCTCGATGTCGCCATCAATAATTCCCAGGTAGTCATTAGCATGGACTTCAACGTCATTAATTGTTGTATCACGGTTGGCTTGCGTCACTTCACCTGAAATAACGGTGTCAAGATCTTCGGTCATGCTGTCAACATTTTCTTCAACTGATAAGTCAGGATCAAAGGAAAGCATTGCCGTTAAACCTTGTGAAATAGTCTTAGTAGGTACAATACCAACAGGAATATCACTGACTTCAGCGGCCTGCTTAGCAGCCATCACGATGTTGCCGTTATTTGGCAGCACAATTGCCTTTTGCGCACCAGATTTTTTAATAGCGTCAATAATATCTTGAGTTGATGGGTTCATCGTTTGACCACCAGAAATAATGCGGTTAACGCCTTCGCTTTCAAATAACTTGCGAATACCATTACCAGAAGCCACAGCGATTACCGCAAAATCAACGCTTTCTTGTTGTTCATCACTATCATTAACAATCGTTTCGTGTTGAATCCGCATGTTATCAATCTTGATTTTGCCTAATTGACCAAACTGACTGCCGTATAAGAAAACATCACCAGGGTGTTCAGTATGAACGTGAACCTTAGCAACCTCATCATCGGAAACAGCTAATAACGAGTCTCCAAGCTCAGACAAGTGATTTCTGAATTCTTCCAGATTAAACGGCTTTTTATTTGGAATATCAGCAGTCAAATCAACCATGATTTCAGTACAGTAACCATTTTTAATATCTTGCGTTGACAATTGTGTTTGCACTGATTGGTGGTGCATGGCGTTAATCATTTCATCCATTTCGCCTTCATCTGGTTGGTAGCGATCGGCGAAATTTTCGCCTAAAATACCTTCCAAAAAGCCTTCATAAATAAAGAGTAATCCTTGACCACCAGAGTCAACAACGCCAACTTGCTTCAAAACTGGCAACAGATCGGGGGTCGTCTTCAAAGACTTCTTGGCACCATTGACAATTGCTTCCATGACTTCCTCAACGTCATCAGTTTCGTTAGCCTTATTTGCTCCCTCTTGAGCCGCCACCCGCGCAACCGTCAAGATTGTTCCTTCAACGGGCTTCATTACAGCTTTATAAGCTGTCGCAACACCGTTTGAAAATGCATTAGCAAGCTCCTGGGCATTTAAAGTTTTCATGCCTTGAGTGGCCTTATAAATGCCTCTAAAAAGCTGCGAGGAAATAACGCCGCTATTACCACGAGCCCCCATAAGCATTCCTTTTGCCAAGCTTTCAGTTAGATCGCCCACACTTGTACTGGTATTTTGAGCAACGGCCTTTGCACCACTTTCAATAGTTAAATTCATGTTAGTACCCGTATCGCCATCAGGAACTGGAAACACATTAAGTGAGTTAACAAACTCGGCATTGCGCCCCATTCGGTGAGTAGCCACTCGTACCATATCTCTAAATTTGTTACTATCTATTTCCTTTAAAACCAATATTCTAAACCTCCGATTGAGTTACTCGTCAAGTACCTTAACACTTTGAACGATTACGTTAACAGCTCTTGTGTCAATTCCAAGTTGATTCTTCAAACTGAATTTAACGCTGTCTTGTACATTACGACTAACTTCAGAAATCTTCAAGCCGTATCCGACAATAATATAAACATCAACCGTAATTTCATTATCTTCTGACTTAACAACAACGCCACGTTTATAATTTGCACGGTTCAAAATGACGTCAACACCATCTCGAATCGTGTTCTTTGACGCCATACCAACAACGCCATAATTAGACGTAGCCGCATTACCAACAACAGTTGCGATCACTCCGTTTGAAATATCAATCAAACCGTTTTTTGTCTTGATTTTAACAGCCATGTTTATCCTCCGTCTTATTGCTTCTTGTGTATGATTCTATTTTATCATAGTAAACCAAGATAAATACAAAATCCATTCACAAAAAATACTTTTGCAGTTGCATTACGCTAAAAGTTATGCTATCTTAATTAAGTATGAAAACACAAGTAAAGGGGGTTTAGCAAATGGCAAAAGATTATATTACAGGTAAAAAGACCACTTTTGGTAACACACGCTCTCACTCATTGAATTCAGCTCGTCGTGCTTGGAAGCCAAACCTTCAAAAAGTTCGTATTCTTGTTGATGGTAAACCAAAGCGTGTATGGGTTTCAACCAAGACTTTGAAGTCTGGTAAAGTGACTCGTGCCTAATATACATAAAAACTGCTAGATTAAGTTCCAGCAGTTTTTTTATTATACTAAATTAAAAGCCGATTCTTAGTCATTTTAGGAATTGGCTTTTTTAATTAAATATTTTGATAACGATCAATATCTTTAGCTTGGATAATAGCGACGGTCCCCTTAATAAACGATAAATTAAATGAATTTGCCTGTGGCAAAAATTCGTTTGAACTAAACGCCACCGGATAAGAACCATCATAATCTGATAAATTATATTTAGCATTAGTAATATTTAACTGCGTTACTGCTGTGAGTGGGACAACGCCAAAATACGTATAACCCGTTTGCCGCGGCACTACATGATTGCCGGAATTATAAAAATTAATACGGTTTTGCCGGTCCAATATCTCGACTTGCTCTGCAAATTGATTAACAGCTGGGTTTAGCAGCATCAGCAAATTTACCAAAAAATGATCAATGCGCCCACCAGTAGCACCTAGCAGCGTTAGTTTTTCAACTTGATAATCGTTAAAAACATCCCTAATCATCAACTCAGTATCGGTGAAATCTTTTTCTGGGACTGAATAACGCACATCTGGAACATCACAAGCAATTTTAGTTAACTCTTTTTGCTTTAAGGAGTCAAAATCACCAACTGCCAGATCAGGAGTGAAACCTAATTGCTCAAGTAAAATACTGCCACGGTCAACTCCTATCAAGAGGTCACCCTGACCTTGCGCAGTTAATAATCTTTGCTTAATCTCCTGCGGCCATTCGGCTTCAGGACCACCTAATAACGCAATTGCCTTCATCGCAATATCTCCGTTAGTTCTGCTATTTGTTCAGCTATTCGCCCATTACCAAACAAGTATGAACCAGCAACAAAAATACTTGCTCCAGCTGATTTAGCAATCTGGGCCGTTTCGGCATCAATGCCGCCATCAACCTCAATCGGCAACTTGCCTTGCAACAATTCTTTAGCCCGATTAATTTTATCAATCATTTTGGGAATAAATTTTTGCCCACCAAAGCCTGGATAAACAGTCATTAATAAGACTTGATCAAGCTTAGCTGCAAATTTAGGCAAGACCGTTACTGGCGTATCAGGGCTAAGTACTAGACCAGCTTTGACATGATGCTGATTTAAATAAGTTAGCCACTTATCTAATTCTGCTGCAGACATTGCCTCATAATGCAGTTCAATTAAATCAGCACCAGCACTAACAAATGCTGGTACAAAAATATCTGGCTTGTCACTCATTAGATGGATTTCTGCCGTAATGTCAGGAAATGCCTGCTTAAAATCACTAACTAATTGTGGGCCAAAAGATAAATTAGGTACAAAGTGACCATCCATAATATCAATATGAACTCGACTAATTCCAGCTACAACGGCTGCTGCAATGTCACTTTTGAGGTTTAAATTATTCGCATTTAAAATCGAAGGTGCAATTAACATCTTGTCTCCTTATTTCAAATATTCGGGTATCCGGCCATTGGCAATTTCATTGCGCATCAATAAATAATCATCGTAGCGACTCTGACGAATTTTGCCCTCGTCCACAAGCTTCTTAACTGCACAACCTGGTTCTTTAAGGTGCTGGCAGCCTCGAAACTTGCAATTAACGCTCGCCTTTTTAAACTCGACAAAGTAATTGCAAAGCTCATTTAATTTGATTGGCGTAAAGTCAATCGCAGAAAATCCCGGTGTATCTGCTAAAAAGCCTTCACCTAAGCTAAATAGCTGAACCGTTCTAGTTGTGTGCTTACCGCGGTTTAAACTTGTTGAAATTGCGGCTGTTTCTTGTTGCAGATCCTTTTTTAGGTGATTAATCAAAGTCGACTTGCCAGCACCAGACTGCCCTGCTAGTGTCCAAATTTGGTCCTGCATAATTGCCTTAGGCAACTTGGCAGCTAGCTCGGTCCAATCATCATAAATCGGATAACCAACTGCAGCATAATAATCAAGTTCCCGCTTAATTTTCTGCAGCTTACCAGCATCAACAATGTCACTTTTAGATAAATAAATACTAACCGCAACTTTTTGCCATGCAAAAAAAGTTAAGAACCGGTCAAGCAGCTGCAACGAAAAGTCCGGCTCAACCGCCGACATCACCAGCAAGACATGACTTACATTGGCTAAAGCTGGCCGCCCAATCAGGTTCTTGCGCGGCATAATCGCAACCAAATAACTGGTTCCTTGTTCATCAATTTGAATTTGCACATGGTCGCCAACTGTTGGCTTTTCCTTGTTTTTACGGAAAACTCCGCGTGCTCTTGTGCGCACAACCCCAAATTGCGTTCGCACATCATAAAAACCGGCAATCAGGCCAATAACAATTCCTTCGACTTGCTTAGTCATTTATTTCACCTTTTCATTTAATATGGTTTGACCATCGCGCACAACTCGCAAACTACCGGCACCGTTTTTCAGTGAAAATGGAATTGAAAAATTGGTATCTCGTTTAATGTATAAGTCGCGGTAAATATTGCTAAGAGAATGATTATCATCGGAAACATAGATTTGCACGTGGTTACCATGACCACCCGAAGTATTTTCGGAATCATAGTTAACAGTAAAGGTTTTAATCGCAGATGAATCCTCTTTTTCTTTCGGCCCCTCTGATAAACTCACAGTCAACGTGCTACTGCGCGGCACCTGCGTACCAGCTGCTGGACTCATCGAAATAATCTTACCTTTTTTAACTTTATCAGAATACGTTGAGGTCACTTGCAAGGTCAAGCCACGCTGATGAGCATATTCTTGTGCCTCTTTTAACGTATAATTCTTTAAGTTTGCCAGCTTAATCGCATTACGTTGAAGGCCATCATCGCGGCCCTTAGATACAACTAAAGTAACCGTTGTCTGGTTAGGCTTAACCTCAACATCGGCAGCAATGCTCTGGCTAATAACGTGATCAGGTGGCACATTAGGCGAATATTGGGTATCTTTAATAACATCAAAACCCAATTTTTGCAATTTTGCCACAGCCGCATCATAGTCTTCACCAGTTACGTCGGGCACACGCACCATCCCAGCACCATCTGAAATATAGAGATCAATTGGCCGACCCTTTTTACTTTGCGAGCCAGCGGGAGGCAAAGTTTCAATTACGCGACCCTGGTCAATACTATCTGAACTCTTATGCTTAATATGACCGACTTTCAAGCCAACTTTTTCTAGCTGGGCTCGGGCACTTTTTTCGGTTAAATTAGTGACGTCGGGAATCCGAACATCTGCATGACTGCTGAGAACCAAAAACATTAATCCGACTATTGCAGCCGCAGCAATGGCAATAAATAACCACCACCATTTATTTTGCCGTAGACTAGCTAACAAACCACTCTTTTTAACTGGCTGCTGCTCTACTTCTTTGGCCTGATCTTTTTCTTGGGTTACCTCGGTCTTACGACTGAGCTTAAAGTTAGGCAGCACAATTGTCTCATCATTATTCAGACCATGATTGGGAATAAAAACCGGCTCATCGGCACGGCTACCGTCAAGACTTGTGTCTAAGTCAGCCTTCATTTCTTGAGCAGTGCTATAGCGATCTCGTGGGTCCTTAGCAGTGGCCTTTAAGACCACATTTTCTAATGCCTGGGGGACTTTTGGGTCTTTTAATTTAATTGACGGAATCGGCTCTTGAGCATGCTTCAAGGCGATGGCAACAGCGGTGTCACCATTAAACGGCACCGTGCCAGTAATTAATTCATAAAGAATAATTCCCAGCGAATACAAATCAGATTGCTTGGTAACCAGTCCGCCGCGTGTTTGTTCTGGAGACATGTAATGAACTGAACCAATTGCAGAATTAGTCTGAGTCACGGAATTTTGGTTCAAAGCCACCGCGATGCCAAAGTCGGCAATCTTAATATTGCCGCGTTTATCCATCAGAATATTTTGCGGCTTTAAATCCCGGTGAATCACATTATGCTTGTGTGCCAACGCCATGGCACTCAATATTTGGTCCATAATCCGAATCACATCGCGCAAGTCTAGTGGCGAATTCTGCCGGATATACTCTTTTAAATCCGGTCCCGAAACGTACTCCATCACCATGTAAGGCAGGCCGTAATCTGTTCCAACATCCAGCACCATGACAATGTTGGGATGGCTTAATTCACTAGTAGCTAACGCCTCACGTTGAAATCGGGCCAAAGTCTGCGGTTCACGCTGCAAGTCCATTCGCAAAATTTTAACGGCAACTTTTCGCTGCAAAATGATGTCTTCGGCTAAATAAACGTTAGCCATCCCGCCTTCACCCAGCGTGTCAATGATCCGATAGCGATCACCTAATAAATACCCTTTATCAATCACTGCTGATCACCGTCCTCGTTAACTACAAGGCAAACGGTAATATTATCGCCACCGCCTAAGCGGTTAGCTTCGTTGATTAATTTGCGGCAGCGTTCCTTTAAAGACAATTCTTTAGTTGCCAAAATTTGTTGAATCTGGGGGTCACTTAACGAATTGGTCAACCCATCTGTACATAGCAAAATCACGTCATTATCATGCAAAGTTATCTGGCGAAATTCTGGATCAATTGTGCTAGAAACGCCAAGTGCTTGCGTAATAATATTTTTTTGCGGGTGGTGCTTGGCTTGCTGTTTAGTAATTTGGCCAATTTTAACAAGTTCATTAACCAGCGAATGATCTTCGACTAACTGGATAAACTTGCCCGCGGTATAACTGTATGCTCGCGAGTCGCCTAAGTGAGCAATTAAAGCTTCTTGTGCAAAAACAACGGCCAAGACAATCGTCGTGCCCATCCCATTCAAATCGGGAAAACGGTCAGCAGTCTTTAAAATCGTCTCATTTTCGGAATTAAGCTGAACATCAAGCCACTTACGAGCACTGTCACAATCAGTAAAGTCAGTTACGCCAAAGCTATGGCCCAAATGGCTAACTGCCATTGTCGAGGCAACATCCCCGCCCTGATGGCCACCCATGCCATCACAGACAATTGCCATAGTTGCACCGCTCTTATTTTGAAAAACTCGTACAAAATCTTGATTGCTTTTCCGTATCCGACCGATACTCGAAGCGTATGCTGTTTTAATCAAAACTCTAACCTCGCCTTACAAACTTAGCAATGAAAAAGCCATCACTGCCATAACTATCAGGTAAAATCTTGAGCATCCCTTCTGGTGCATCAATTTTGCCCGCTTTAAACGCCTGCAATTCAAATTCAGGATGTTGCTTTAAGAATGTCTTGACTACTGCCTCATCCTCTTCAACGGCAATGGTACACGTAGAATAAACTAGTTCGCCATTCGCCTTTACCAGACCACTTAAATGATCAAGTAATGCTAGCTGCACTTTTTGCAAGTTAGTTAAATCACTCAAACTCTTGGTATAACGGATTTCCGGCTTGCGGCGTAATAATCCCAAACCAGAACAAGGTGCATCAACCAGAATTTTAGCAAATTGACCTTGCGCAAAAACTTGGTCGGCCTTGCGAGCGTCCATTGCCTTAGTGACAACGCGCTCGTTCACATTCATTCGTTCAGCATTCTGCTTAACCAGCCGCAACTTATTTTCATGAATATCGAGCGCAGTCACGTAGCCAGTTGCCAATTGTTCCGCAATCTGCACGGTTTTGCCACCAGGTGCACTACAAGCATCCAGCACTTCTTCATCACCCATAAAATTGAAAGCATTTACCGCTAAACTAGCAGCTTCATCTTGAATTGTCAATTTACCATCTTGAAATAACGGTGTCTCACTGACGCCGCCGCGATCTAAAACTAGCTCGTCACTTGTTAAGGCTGACTCTTCTGGAGCAAAACCTAAATTTATCAGCGCTTTAATTACTTCTTCAGTATCTACTGAGCGGGCAACGCGCACCGTATTTTTTGCGGGCAAATTAATACTGGCCAAAATACTGCTCGTGCGTTCAAACCCCCAATTGTTAATTAAATATTGCACTAACCATTCAGGCACACTCTCTTTGACGCTCAAGTATTGTATGGCATCCTTCTTATCAGGTAAGACTGATCCGCGGCGAATTAACGCATGCAAAATACCGTTGACAATTTTAAAACCGGTTGAATGCGGCTTACCGAATTGCTTAGCCAGCAGATTGGCCTCATTGACTGCTGCCCTGTTAGGCACCTTATCTAAAAATAAAATTTGGTAGCTCGACATCAATAATAACGGCAACAAATAATCTTCTTTAAGCTTGGTCTTAACTAGGTCATGCAGCTGGTATTCTAAATAAATTTTGTATTGAATCGTGCCATAAACTAAGCGAGTACAAAAATTGCGGTCTGCTTGACTTAATTGCGAATGCCGCAGACTGTTATTCAAGCTAATGTTTGAGTATGACCCATCGCGCAAAACGCGAATCAGTGTTTGCAGCGCGACTGCACGCGCACTTTTAGTCGTCGACAATTTGTTCTCCTACCGTATATTTACTGCCTTGACCGTTCAAGAAGTTGTTAACGGTCATTTTCTTTTTACCTGCTGGCTGTAACTCCAATAAGTTCAGCACCGTTCCTTGCGCAAAACTAATTGCAAAACGGTCATCGCTTGCAACTAAACTACCTGCCGGCAGTTCTGTTTGCTCTGAACTAACTTCTGCTCGCCACACCTTCAGGCGCTTGCCAGCAACTGATAAATAGGCTCCGGGATCAGGATTAAGTCCGCGAATTAAATTGTTAGCTTGTGTTGCCGTTAATGTCAGCTTAATTTGCTCCTGGTCTTTTTGAATATTAGGTGAAAAGACAACCTTACTTGCATCCTGCGGCGTCTTTTGGTCCGGATTAGCAATGATCTGGGGCAAGGTTTCGAGCAATAAGTCACGACCCAGCAACGATAATTTGGTAAATATGCTGCCAGTGGTGTCTTCTGGTTCAATCTTGAGTGACTTTTGCGCATAAATATCGCCGGCATCCATCTTCTTGACCATTTCCATAATTGTTATTCCAGTTTCAGAATCGCCATTGATTAGTGAATACTGAATTGGCGCTCCACCACGGTATTTTGGCAATAATGAGCCGTGCACATTAACTGCCGCAATTTTAACTGAATTTAAGAATTTGGTCGGCAAAAATTGCCCGTAGGCAGCAGTAATAATTAGGTCAGCGTGTAAGGCGATCAACTTAGCTATCTCTGGCGAACCTGACAATTTAACTGGTTGAACAACTGGCAGATTAAGTTCTTCTGCAGCCACCTTCACTGGCGTTGGGGTAACCTTTTGCTTACGGCCCACCTTTTTATCTGGCTGCGTAACAACCGCTTTAATATCATAATTGTTCTCTACCAGTGCCTGCAAAATCGGCACCGCAAAATCGGGGGTGCCCATAAAAATAACTGAAGTCATTGACATTCTCCTTTACATAATTCGCTCAGGCTCATTGTCGATATACACGCTTAAGCCGTACTTCTTTACTTCCTGCGCTGAGTCCTGAATTTGGTGTAATAAATTATTTAAGTTAACTTCTTTTTTATATTTTACCAGTATTTGATAATAATATTTGTTTTTTAGACGAGAAATTGCACTCGGTGTCGGTCCCAAGACAATCGTTGCTGGATGCAAGTTAGCTTGCAAGCGACGTTTAATCTTAAATGCTTCGCGAGCAGCATTTTGCTCCTTTTTGGCTGCAACCGATATTAACACCGTATAAAAATACGGCGGATAATTGCCTGCGTGCCGCATTTGCATTTCATAAGCATAGAAGCGTTCATAATCCTGCGTTTGTGCCAGTTTAATTGCATAGTGATCTGGATTAAAGGTCTGAATGATAACCTCACCCTTTTTTTCAGCACGGCCAGCACGGCCAGCAACTTGCGTTAACAATTCAAAAGTTCGTTCGGAAGCATTGTAATCTGGTAGCCATAAGCCGGTATCAGCATTGACAACCCCAACAAGTGTGACATTGGGAAAGTCCAGCCCTTTGGCAATCATTTGTGTCCCCAGTAAAATATCTGCCTCATGATTCCCAAATGCATCCAAAATCCGTTTAAATGCGCCCTTGCGCCGGGTTGTGTCAACATCCATCCGCAAAATTCTTGCACCAGGCAATAGCGAATTCAATTCTTCCTGAACCTTTTGCGTGCCTGTGCCTAAGAAACGAATCTTTGAACTTTGGCAGTTAGGACATTTGCTTGGAATTACTATAGTATAGCCGCAGTAATGGCATTGCATTTGTCCTGTATCTTTGTGCATTGTTAGCGACAGATCACAGTTGGGGCACTTCATAACGTAACCACATTCGCGGCACAACATAAAGTTAGCAAAGCCGCGCCGATTAAGCATCAGTATCACTTGCTCTTTTTTAGCTAAGCGTTCCTGAATTGCAGTAACCAATTGCACCGTTAAGTCCAATTGCCCACCAGCAAAATCAGCTTGCTTAAGATCAATTAAATTAACTTCGGGCAACTTTTTCTGGTTAGCTCGTTTAGTCAATTTTAATAATTGATACACGCCCTTTTGTGCGCGCGCACGACTACCAAGTGATGGTGTGGCACTACCTAGCACTAAGGGACAAGAATTGTACTTACTGCGCCAGATAGCCACATCTCGGGCATGATAACGCGGATTATCTTCCTGCTTGTATGAAGATTCATGCTCCTCATCAATGACAATTAGACCGATATTAGTTAAGGGTGCAAACACCGCACTACGTGCACCGACAACAACTCTGACCTCACCGCGGCGGATTCGCCGCCACTCGTCATACAATTCGCCTTCCGACAAGCCACTATGCAACACCGCAACTTGCTCGCCAAAGCGCGCTTTGACTTGGGTCACCATCTGCGGCGTTAGCGAAATCTCCGGCACCAGCATTAGCGCATTCTTCCCACTAATCAGGGTTTGGTTGATTGCATGCAAATAAACCTCGGTTTTCCCGCTACCTGTGATGCCTTCAAGCAAAAAAGTCTGCGGCTTGGCAGTTTGAATAGCAGGCACAACTTGGTTTAGTGCAGCTTGTTGCTCTTCGTTCAATCTGATTTTGGCATGAGGATGTTTGCTCTTGGTAAAAGTAGCTAGCGGATCACGATAAACTTCCAGCGCCGACTTTTTCAACCAGCCTTTTTTGACAGCACTTGTTAATGAAGCTGTATTAACTTGAGCTACTTGTTCCAACTGGCTTTGCAGCATCGGGAAGGCAGAATAATTTTCAATTATCGCCATCAGCAGTTGCCTTTGCTTAACCGCATTTTGTCGTAAAGACACATAAAGGTCGATGTAGTCTTTTTTAGTTAATACCAAGGCATACTGGTTTTGCGTCTTCACCTTAGCTCGATTTTCAACCAAATATTCAATTTTGGCATCATCATTACGAAGTAATTTGCGGATTGCCGCAATTTCCTTGGCATCAGTAATTTTATTTAAATCAACTGGTTCTCCCTGAAAAAATGGTAATTCTTTTACCTGAGGAGATTGTGGTACCAAAATTTTGCGATAATTTGCCCGCATCACTCGCGGCAACATTGCCTTTAACAGCGTAATCCGATATGAAAATATGCGGTCAGCCAGTTCTTTAGATAACTCTACTAACTCTGGTGTTAACGGCGGCATTTCGTCAACAACTAACAGCAGATCCTTTAACTTACCTTGAAACTGGCTGCTCTCAGTTAGGCCAACCACAAAGCCTTGCAATTTTCGCGGACCAAATGGTACAAACACTCGTGAACCAATTTCGACATTACCAACTTCATCAGGAATATGATATTCAAAAATCCGGTCCGTTTGCTTAGCTGCAATATCTACAATTACTTGCGCAATCATTTAATCACCTTGAAAAAAATGACCTCCATCACTTGCGGATGAAGGTCATGAAATTTAACCAACTTATTGATTAACCTCGCGATGTTCGGGATCAACGGTAACTTTACCGGCTTCGATTTCTTCCAGCGCCTTACCGACAGGCTTTAGCGACTTGTAGCTCTTTAATGCTTCTGGATCGCCAGCCTCTAATTCATGTGCTCTCTTAGCAGCAAGCACTGATAACGAATAACGCGAATCAACACGTGCTAATAATTTGTCAATTGATGGATATGTAACTCTCATAATTAGTCCTCCCTGACCATTTTCCGGTAAGTATCAATTACCCGTTTGACGCTAACATGCTCGGCATCAACAATTGCTTTAATATGATGAACAGCATTTGCCACCTCATCATTAACAACTGCATAATCATAATCTTGCATTACCAATATTTCTTCTCTGGCCTGCTTGATGCGACCCATAATGATGTCTTCTGATTCTGTGCCACGATTTTCCAAGCGCTCGTGCAAAGTGTGTAAGTCTGGTGGGGTTAAGAAAATAAAAACTCCATCCGGCATTTGTTCACGCACTTTTTGCGCCCCATTAACGTCAATCTCTAACAACACATCTTTACCCTGCTCCAGCATTTTTTTCACTGGTGTAAGCGGCGTCCCATAATAATGGTCCACATATCTATTATATTCTAGAAGTTCGCCATGGTTAATAGCTTGCTTAAAACGTTCTTCTGAAACGAAAAAATAATCTTTGCCATTAACTTCGCCAGGCCGCGGCTTACGCGTCGTCATTGACACTGAATATTCAAACGGAAAAACTTTATTCTTAACTATTGCACTTTTAACGGTTCCTTTGCCAACTCCTGAAGGACCCGAAAGGACAAGTAACAAACCTTTATCTGCCATGCCATACTCCCCTATAAAAAGCTATTAAGTCTATTTAAAACTAAATGTAACAGTTTTTCAAGTTAATAAGTTTTTTAAACAAATTTACGCCAAACACTTGTTTTCGTAAACAGATGTTCGTATAATGAGCTTATCAAACAAATGTTCGCTACTTTTGAGGGGTGCTTTAATGAAAAACTCGCTTAAGAAAATTTACCACTATCTATTTACTTATGATGATGACAAATTAAGCATTTATAACCAAGCTTATCGCCATATTTTAACTACCCTAAACTTTGCTCTGTTGCACCGTGATTTTGTCATGATTACCTACCCAAACGACACAAGTGAAATCGGCCAGATTGTTAAGCGCGTATCGACTGGACGCTTTATTTTACGTTCTAATGACCGTAAGATATTAACAATAATTGATGTCAGCAATATTTTTCGGATTGATTTAGCTTAACAAAAATAGCCAAAAGCTCGAGAACTAAAAATTCTCGAGCTTTTTTGATTATGAAATTTTGGCAAACACTTCACAGACAACTAGTGTCTCGTCATTAAAGGTCCAGCCTTCTTCTTTACACTCTTTAGTAAAGAAATCAACATGTGCCTGATGCCAATATGCATACGTGCGGTCGCCCTCGCCCTCATGATAAGCATGCTCTTGTGATACCTGCTTAAAGGGCATTACCTCACAGACCTTGTTTTGCACGACGCAAACTGGCTTATTAGAACCATCCAGAATAATGCAATATTTACCCACTTGCGCCAGACTATCCTCTGGCACATAAATGCTAGTTGTTGCCGTTTTTATTCCCCGATTAACTAGATCAGCTAATTTGTCAGCCATTTTTTTCGTGTCGCCAAAGGCAAATGCCTCATCCAACTCGCTAGGATTAATTGCTCTTTCATTACAAAAATTACGCCAATACTGTTCTATTTGTGCATTCATTTTTCACCAAATAAACTACTTCCGTGGCAACCACAAAGCCAGCATTCTTGTAAACATGAATTGCCGCTGGATTGTCACAGTCAACTTCGATAGAAAATTCCTTACAACCCTGTTCTTGTAGAGTTGCCATCATCTGTTTAATAAAGAACGTTGCAAAACCCCGACCGCGAAATTCTTCGGCAATTAACAAGCCAAAGAAATAATCCGATTGACCGCAGTCAACGCCGCAATAGCCGACAATTTTATTTTGATAACGTAAGACAAAACTTAACCCAGTTGGATCCTTCAACCCTTGAACTAAATAGTTCATCGTTGTCGTTAATGGCTCGTCAAAAGATGCATGATAAATTTTAGCAACTTCATCGACATCATCCGCTGTCATTTGCTCGACTGTTAATCCTGCAAGCGGTGAAGCCTTAACTGCCTTACTTGCTTTCATATAATATTCAGAGTCGGTAATTGTTAAAGCAGTATTCTTTAGAAAATCTGGATTTTGCTGTAAAAAGATTTTTTCAGAGACAAAACTATATTGGGAATAGCCATACTTTTGTGAAATTCTAACTGCATGTTTAAACATTTCAGTAGCAATACCCTGCCTGCGAAAGGCAGGAGCAACGATAATACTCAACTCGACTTCGCTACCTGGTTCCTCATCAGCATACAGCATAGTTAAGCCAACCAGCTTCTGCTTACAATACGCTAACACAAAAGTTGACATCTGCGAAAAATAATTATATTGATTGCTCAAATAAGGATCTTTAGTTGTTTGGTCAAATTGATGAACCTCATTAACCAGCTGATTTACGGCTTCAAGTTCACTAGCAGTTAAAGCCACTTCTTCAACGATCATTGTTTCTTTTTAAAACTCTCCATCAAATCTTCAGCATTCTGTTTAGCAGCTTCCGTTACGTTGCTGCCAGCCATCATTTCCGCAATTGCGGTAATTGTTTCCTCTTGCGTCAATGGCCCAATCTGGGTGTAAGTGGCGCCATCCTTAACTTGTTTAGCCACCAAGTACTTTTGGTCCCCTGCAGCTGCCACTTGCGGCGAGTGCGTGATCGCAATGACCTGTTTACTTTCACCAATTGAGTGCATCTTGGCACCAATTGCGGCCGACACCCGACCAGAAACACCAGTATCAATTTCATCAAAAATCATGGTACCAACTGGTTCTACCCGGCTAAAAATCGCTTTTAGCGCTAAAATTAACCGCGATTGCTCACCACCAGAAACAATCTTAACAAGCGGCATCAAATCCTCGCCGGGATTTGGTGCAATCAAGAAGACAATTTCATCAGTACCCTTACTGGTAAAAGTTGTCGTACTCGAAAAATCAATCGCAAACCGTGCTTTGGCCATATAGAGATCGGCCAATTCTTGCTTGATTTTTTCTTCAAGACTGCGGGCAACTTGCTCGCGCGTATCGTGCAATCCTCGCGCTTCTTGCGTCAGCTTGTCTTCAATTTCGGCAACCTGCTTCTGCAATTCTTCTTCATCAAGACCACCAGTTTCATATTGCCCTAGTTCCTTTCGCACTTTTGTATAAAACGCAAAAACATCTTCAAGATCTGGGCCATACTTCTTCTTCAGCGAATTTAAGGTATCTAACCGGCTAGAAACATACTGGTAACGTTCCTCATCAAAGTCCATTTCATCTAGGACATTCGATAGTTCTCCGCGGGCATCACTTAAAGCATACACCCCATCATCAATTGTCTTGGCAATATCCTTAAACTTGGAACCATATTCACTCAACTCGTTGGCAGCATTTTGCGCGTCGCCAATTAACGTCTCAATACCGTGCTCGTCATCATCATATAATTGCATCAAATAATTGGCAGTATCGACAATTTTCTGATAATTGTTCAGCTCGTTAAATTCTTCTTCAAGTTGCTCATCCTCATGGACATCTGTCAGGTTAGCCGCAGCCAATTCATCATTTTGAAATTTTAAAATGTCCTGCTTTTGTGCCAACTCCTGCGCGTCTTTACGCAGATGATTGAGCCGTGAAGTTAAAGTTTGCCACTTGGCAAAATCCTTTTGATAGCTTGCTAGAGCTGTCTTAAAACTTGCCGGCGCGTAATTATCCACTAAATCAATCTGCCGATCCTGATCCATTAGTATCTGCTGGTCATTTTGACCGTGAATATCAACTAAATAATTGCCTAACTCACGCAAGACATTAATGGTCGTCAACTGACCATTAATGCGCACCACGTTGCGACCCTTGACAGCCAGTTCACGACTAATTATCAGCTGACCATCAGAATCTGGCAGACCATACTTTTCACATAATTCAGTGATTTCATTAGTACCCTGATTAACCTCAAATAATCCCGTGACAACGGCTTTTTTTTCACCGCTGCGGACCATTTCTTTTTGACCGCGCCCACCCATCAAGAGTGACACAGCATCAATAATAATTGATTTTCCGGCACCAGTTTCACCAATTAGCACCGTCATATTTTCTTGAAAGCGAACCTTCAGCGCCTTGATAATGGCAAAGTTCTTAATATCCAGCTCAACTAACATTTTTAACTCCTAAAGTTCATGAACTGCCCGTTCTACAACCTCTTCTGGCGTACCTGACCACAATTTTTGACCACCATTATGTTCTTCTTTTTGTAAATGAATCAAAAATTCAATGTTGCCCTTGCCACCCTTAATTGGCGAGTAGTCAACATCAAGGACATTGAAGCCAACCTTCAATGCCTGCTCAATTGTGTGTTTAATCACAGCACAATGAACCGCGTGGTCGTGCACGATACCGTGCTTGCCCACATTTTCTGGACCAGCTTCAAACTGCGGCTTGATCAGACAGACAGCATCACAACCATCTTTTAAAATTTCAAACATCGGCGGCATAATTAAATCCAGCGAAATAAAAGAAACATCCGTCATGGCAAAATCAGGCAAGCCTTGGGTAAAATCTGCTGGCTTGCTATAACGAAAGTTTTGCTTTTCCATGACAACTACACGGGCATCATCGCGCAGCTGCCACGCCAGTTGGTTATAACCAACATCGAGGGCATAAACCATCTTGGCACCATTCTGCAATGCCACATCGGTAAAACCACCGGTTGAGGCACCAATGTCTAAACAAATTTTATTATTTAAATCAATTTGAAAAGACTTCAGAGCTTTTTCTAACTTGAAGCCGCCACGTGAGACGTACTTTTTGCCATCATCTTTAATATAAAATTTTTCATCCTTGGGAAAGCTCGTACCGCTCTTATCAATGCGTTGATGATTATGATCGGATACTAGTCCGGCCATAATTGCGCGCTGCGCTTGCGTTCTTGAATGAAAAAGGCCCTGTTCTGCCAATAAAATATCTGCTCTTTTTTTCGTCATTTACAGCACCTTTTGGTATAAATCAAGAAAGCCAGCTAATACACTACCATTCAAACCAGCTAAACTGTCTTGGCCATGCTTAACCAAGCCAGTTAATTCCTGACGACTCTGCTCAATTCCCAGCAAAGTTAAAGTGTTATTCTTGCCTTCTTCTTGATCCTTATGAGTTGCCTTGCCGGCTTCCTCACTCGTTTCTACAACATCAACCAAATCATCATAAATTTGGTATGAACGACCAAAGTCATGTGCAAATGCCATCAGTTTAGCCTTTTTATCAGGATCAGTTCCAGCGTAGGTTGCCGCCATCTCAACGCAAGCAAGGATGAGACAACCAGTCTTCAACCATTCCATTCGATTGATGAACTGAGCATCGTCGGCTACGCTAGCATTATTGGTCGAATCAATGTCGAGATATTGACCGCCAACCATGCCATTAGGACCCACTGCCTGAGTAATGATTTTAACCAAATCAGCAGAATGGCTGCCTGAGGCAATCCATTCAATTCCCATTGGCAATAATGCATCCCCAGCTAAAATCGCTTCGGCTTCGCCCCACTTTTTATGGCTAGTCAACTTACCCCGGCGATAATCATCATTATCCATCGCTGGCAAATCATCATGAATTAATGAATAGGTATGAATTAATTCAATGCCGCAAGCAATGCGAACTTCTGGTTCACTAATCGGCTTATCTAACGCAGCCAAAGTCGCTAAAAACAGCAGTGGGCGTAATCTTTTACCACTAGCCATTACTGAGTAAGCCATAATCTGGCTAATCTTTTGATCATCAACTTCACTTGCTAAATGCTTTGTTAAATATTCATCAACAACTGGTGTCCATTTAGTTCTAAATTCTTTAAAAGTCATATTATTCCTCTGGTGCTGCTGCATTATTTGGATCTAGCTGGTGCTCTGTCCCGTCACTATCAATTAATTTAGCAACAGTTTCTTCAGCTGCCGTCAATTTTTGATTCAAATCACGGCTCAACTTGACTCCTGCCTGGAATTCCTTCAAAGCATCTTCTAGTGGCACGTTGCCGTTTTCCAAGTTTGCTACAATCTTTTGTAATTCCGTTAATTGTTCTTCAAAATTATTCTTCTTTGTTGCCATCGTTTGTTCTCCTAACTGACTTTACAATTGCCTTGGCATTACCATCTTTAAAGTGTAAGTTAATTTCATCTTTTACTTTAAGCTGCACGACTGAACTAACAGTTTCCCCCTGATTATCAGTTGCATACGCAAAGCCGCGATTTAATGTTTGCAAGGGACTATAATCATTCAATTGCTGGCCAATTTGCCCTAATTGGTGGCGTTTTTCTCTTAACATATTAGTCATATTAGTCTGCAATTTTTGATAATAAAAATCTTCTTGCTGCAACATCTGCCTAATTTGACCAGTTAGATTAGTCCCAAGCAATGCTTGCTTAGACAACTGGTAACGCTGGCGAGAACGCTCTAATTGGTGTTGCATATTATTAATTAACCGCTCACGCAGCATATCTAATGTTTGTGCTTGCTCATCGTATAACCGCGTTGGCTCACGCATAATCACCGAATTATTAATCCGATTAAGAGCGTCTCGCCGCACGCGAATTATATTTTGCATGCTTGACAATAAACTGCTCTGTAATTGATGAATATTAGCTAATTCATCCGGTAAATTTGGTGTTGCATATTCCGCAGCTGCAGTTGGTGTTGCTGCGCGACTATCAGCTACTAAATCACACAGCGTTGTGTCAGTTTCATGACCAACTGAAGAAATTACGGGCATCGACATCGCGTAAACTTGCCGCACAACTGCTTCTTCATTAAACGGCCACAAATCTTCAAGCGACCCACCACCACGACCAATGATCATGACGTCATATTTATCACCATACGACGAAATTTGCTTCATTGCAGCTATAAGCGATGCGGCAGCACGGTCGCCTTGAACTTGTGCTGGAAAT
This sequence comes from Lactobacillus sp. ESL0677, assembly GCF_029392875.1. Classification (NCBI taxonomy): domain Bacteria; kingdom Bacillati; phylum Bacillota; class Bacilli; order Lactobacillales; family Lactobacillaceae; genus Lactobacillus; species Lactobacillus sp. ESL0677. The sequence goes on from NZ_CP113946.1 coordinate 1,298,004, forward strand.
AAGTCAACTTCAGCATGGGGAAAGCGCCGATTAACAGTTACCAAAATATCGTGAATAACGGCACCCGAAGCACTTGTAATTACCGCAATATGATCGGGAAAATGTGGCAGTGCTCGTTTATGCTCTTGCGCAAATAAGCCTTCCTTAGCTAGCTTGGCTTGCAATTGCTGCAGCTGCTCATAAAGCGCACCTAATCCAGCTGGCTCCATTGATTCAGCGTAAAACTGATAAGACCCCTGCGGACCATAGACACTAACATAGCCGGTCACAAAGACCTTCATGCCCTCTTCTGGTCGAAATTTAACTTTATCAAAGTAAGACCGAAACATGACCACATTGATTTTGGATTTTTCATCTTTTAACGAAAAATATTGATGTGAATTACGCCGAAAACGAAAATTTGACAATTCACCTTGCAAAAAGACTTTGTGCAAATAAGGATCATTTTTAAATTTTTGCGTAATGTAATAATTCAAATCCGTAACGGTAAGATATTTATTATCTGCCATGATTTCTCCTTGTTAGCTTAACCACTTGCTCCATCAGTGATTCAACTGTTAGTGGGCCAATGCCGCCAGGAACTGGAGAAATGTAACTTGCCTTGGGTGCAACCTCGTCAAAATTAACATCACCGATAGTTCGACCATTAACCCGATTAATCCCGACGTCGACAACAATGGCATCTTGCTTAATCATCTCAGCTGATACCAAACCAGCATGCCCAGCCGCTGACACTAAAATATCTGCCCTCTTAGTATATTCGGAAAGGTTCTTAGTCTTCAAGTGTAAAATGGAAACTGTTGCATTTTGTTCCAGCATTAAAGCAGCCAATGGCTTACCAACAATACTGCTGCGACCAATGATTACGACATTTTTACCTTGTAAATTAATTTGGTAATGTTTTAACAAAGCTAAAATACCGTGAGCAGTTGCCGGTTCAACAAAGTGATCGCCGCGCCACAAGCGCCCGACGTTGCTCGGCGTCAAGCAATCAACGTCCTTGTCAGGACTAATATGTTCTAAAGCCTCATTTAAATCAATTTGCTCAGGTACTGGCAATTGAATCATAATGCCGTTAACTTGTGAATTAACATTTAACTGGTCAATCAATGCTAACAAATTTGCTTGGCTTTCATCAGCTGGCAATTGATAAACTTTCTGCGCAATTCCAATTTCCTGTGCACGTCTTTTTTTCGTCCGCAAGTATATTTTACTGCCTGAATCATCACCAATATTAATTACGCAAAATAATGGCTCAATTCCTTGCTCTTTTAATGCACTAACCTGCTGCTGCAATTTACCCGCTAGTAAGTTAGCCAAGCTTTTACCGTCCAGAATCTGCCCCATCAATAATTCCTTTTCTATAAAAATAGCCGGCTTCACAGCCGACTATTAGTTATTTTTCAACAAAATTTGCCAAAACACCATTAATAAATGGTTTAGTCTTTGGATCGGCAAACTCATCACATAAATTTAAAGCCTCATTTACTGCTGCCTTAGGCTCGATTTCATCACTATACTTAATTTCGTATAAGGCAACTTCCAGAATAGCAAGAGTAATTTGATTAATTCGGTTAATCCGCCAGTTCTTCTTTAAGTGACTAGCAAGTTCACCCTTCAACTCATCCCGTTTAGTAATTACGCCTTCAATTAGAGTTTTCGAATAAGCAGAAAGTTCTTTTAAATCAAGCGCTATAACAGTTTTAGCTTCAACATCTGCCGGCAGCATTTTAATATCTTGATTAGCCAAATAAACCGCCTGCATCGCAACTCTACGACTCTCGTGTTGATTCATTTTTACTCTTTTCATCAATGTCGGGAAACAGCTTTGAAGTTTCACTGTTATCCTTGTCCTCATCCTCTGGGAAGACTAATCCGGTCACGTGAACGTTAATTTCTTTAAGGGTTAAGTCGGTCATCTGCTTAACTTGCTCTAGCAAACTGCTTTGCAAAGTCATTGCAACCTTAGGAACATAACTGCCCGCTTCAACGTTAATATAAACTTCAGCAATCAAGTTATGGTCTTCGTCAAGACTCACTGTAACACCCTTACTGCGATCCTCGCGTCCTAAAACCCGGTTAATCCCAGATCTGACACTGCCGCGCATTCCGGCAACACCGTCAACTTTTTCGGCAGCAATGCCCATGATAACTTCAATAACACTAGGATCAATTTCAATTTCTTCACCGTTATTTTTATCGTCTAAGACAATTTTTGAACTATCTGCCATTTTGTTTACCTCGAAAAACTACTTATTTGCGCGAGATACGTATGTACCGTCTGCTGTATTAATAGTTAGCACATCGCCTTCATTGATGAAGAACGGAACGTTAACTACCAATCCAGTTTCCATAGTCGCTGGTTTACCACCACCGGAAGAAGTATCACCTTTGATATTAGGTTCTGTTTTAGCAACTGCTAAATCAACAGTATTGGGAAGTTGAATTCCCAAAGTTTTGCCATCGTGCATAATGACACTAACATCCATATTTTCCTTAAGATAATTAGCTTCATCCTTAACTTGTTCGTTAGCAATAGCTAATTGGTCATAAGTGGTTGTGTCCATGAAAACATAACTTGAACCATCATTGTACAAGTATTGCATAGCCTTGGTTTCAATTTCTGCAGTTTCTACCTTAGCAGTCGAACGGAAAGTATTTTCCTGAACTGCACCTGTAGTCAAGCTCTTAAGCTTTGAACGAACAAAAGCACTACCCTTACCTGGCTTTACGTGTTGGAATTCAACAATCCGCCATAAATCATTATTAAATTGAATGGTTAGACCGTTCTTAAATTCGTTAACTGAAATCATTGTCATATTGAGTACCTCATCTCCATAATATATCTTACCAATTTGCGCATAATTTTACTATTAATAATATTTAAATTTACAAAGAAATTAATTCATCTTTAGGTAGGGTAGATAAGGTTTCCGGCGTTTGATCGTGAACCAAAATATCGTCTTCAATCCTTACACCACCCTTATTTGGTAAATAAATTCCCGGCTCAACGGTGTGAACCATGTTGTTAACCAGCTCCTGTTTACCAAATGGCAAAGCAGGTTGACACAATTCATGAATCTCTAAGCCAATACCATGACCGATGCCATGACCAAAATATTCACCATAGCCTTGCTCTTTAATATAATCACGAGCCGCCTTGTCAACATCACGACCGTGATTGCCAGCAACTGCCGCAACAATCCCGCGCCTTTGCGCTTCGTGCACAATGTCGTAAATCTTGGGCATTTCACGGTCGACCTTGCCGACAGAAACAGTGCGCGTAATATCAGCTGCGTAGCCATGATAGAAAGCACCAAAGTCAATCACTACCATGTCGCCGTCAGCAATCATCTTGCTACTTGCAACGCCATGAGCCCAAGCTGATCGAACACCAGAAGCGATAATTGTATCAAAACTTGGGCCATCGCCGCCATTAACCTTAAACAGATAATCAAGCTTAGCACCGATATTACGTTCGACTGCACCAGGCTTAACTAATGGCAAAATCCCATTAAAACTATCCATTGAAATGTTGATTGCCTGCCGCAAAGCTGCAAGTTCTAGCTCATCTTTCACGTTGCGGACGCGTTCAACGAGTTCTTCACAAATAATAAATTCAATTTCTGGATTTAACTTTTGCAAATTAGCAAATTCAACCGCCGAAACAAATTCACCTTCAATCAGGACCTTTTTAAGATTAGTTTGCCCTAGCTGGTTGCTAATTTCTGCGTCTTGATCGCCGTGCTTCATAATTACCGTTAATTCACCGGGAGCCTGTGCCTTAATCTGACCAGCAAATCTGGAGTCCGATAATAAAATACGGTCTCCTTGAGCTGTTAAAATTAACTGAGCTTCTTCACCAGTGAAGTTGGTTAAATAGCGATAATTAGCCTGATTAAAGATTAGCAAACCATCAGCGTTCTGCGCCTTAATAAGTTCTGTAACTTCAGCAATTCGTCTATTTAAAAGTGTTAATAATTGGTCTTGTTCATCCATTGCGTGCACCTCTTACGGAAAAATACTTAATTCTATTTTACCGCTAAAAACGCACGTTTGACTATCCTACTTAAATATTAAATAAAATTAAAAATGCATAAAAAAGACGAGAAGCACGTGCTTTTCGTCTTTTTCTTAAGAACTAAATTACTTAGCTTCTTCTTCGACTGGAATAACAGAAACTTGCTTTCTGTATTTGTCCAACCGTTCAAACTTAACAACACCGTTTACTAATGCAAACAATGTATCGTCTCCACCTTTACCAACGTTTTGGCCTGGGTGAATGTGTGTACCACGTTGACGGTAAATAATAGTACCTGCGTGGATAGTTTGACCATCAGCAGCCTTAGCGCCTAAACGACGACCAGCTGAGTCACGACCGTTAGCAGTAGAACCTCCACCCTTGTGGTGGGCAAATAATTTAAGACCTAAAATATTCATATCATTTCACCTCTGAATTAAGCTTCAATTTTTTCAACTGTAACCTTAGTATAAGGTTGACGGTGACCATATTTTGAATGTGAGTGCTTCTTAGGCTTGTACTTGAAAGTAACAACTTTCTTTTCCTTGCCTTGCTTTTCAACTTTAGCAGTTACTTTAGCACCCTTAACTAATGGGCTGCCGATTTTAACATCTTTACCATCAGAAACAAGAATGACTTCATCAAAGGTAACTTCTTTGCCTTCTTCTACATCAAGCTTTTCTACAAAAATAGCGTCGCCTTCAGCAACTTTGTATTGCTTACCACCGGTTTTAATAATTGCGTACATTACTGCACCTCCAAAAAATACTTAGACTCGCCAATCGAGGTGCTTTTTTAAAAAAGACTTTTTACCTCGAAATGTGCGGTTGCAGATGTGGAGGTCTCCACAAATACAACTACTTTATGATACTCCCCTTATGAGAAGTTGGCAATAAAAAATTCTTGAATATTAATAATGTATTGCCTGTTAACCTGGAATTAAGCAGCACTTTTACATTAGAAATTACTTGTCTAAATTTATATTTGCCACTTGCCGCCATGAACTTTGGCAATATTTTCAGTAACAATAAACGCTTCGCCGTCAATTGCCCGCACTTTAGCAACTAGTTGTCCATATTCATTAGGGTTAACCACGATTACTAGCTGCTGCTTATCTTCGTCGCTATAACCACCAACGACATTGTACACAGTCAGACCATCATAATCCTGCTGCAGCATCTCTTTAATCTGCCCAAGGTTTTCATTACTCATAATGGTTACCTGATATTTTTTGTCTAAGCCTGTTTCGGTATAGCGCATTGTTAACGTAGTAATAATTTGCGAAAAAGCCGCCAGCAAGACTGCCTCGATGCCGTCGACAAAGACGTTCAATAGTATAATTGACATATCAAGCATTAGCAACGTTAAAGTTGGTTCAAGATAAAAATATTTCTTAAAAATTAATGGTGGGATTGTAGTCCCTCCAGCCGACGCGTTAATTCGATAAAGCATCGAGACGCCGATGCCCATTAAGACACCGCCATAAATAACCGCCAGCATGTTATTTGAAGTTAGTTTAAAGCTCGGTGTTATTACCATTAAAACTGGCAATAACAGACTGCCTAAAGCCGCCTTTTTTAATGTTTCTTTACCTAAAAAAATTGTTGCTAAAATTAGCAAAAGCACGTTTACAACCAGAACCGTTACCGAGCGATTAATACCCCAAACAGCATCAACTAATATCGCAATTCCCGTGGAGCCACCGGCTGCGATATTAATTGGCGCATAAAAGAAGTTAATTGCAATCGTGATTATTTCCAGCCCCGCTAAGAAAAATAACCAATATTGCCACGTATGTGTTTGTTTATTAATTGTCATCTCATCTTCCTTCCAAAATAAAATTATTACTTCATATTATAATAAGAAAACAAAATTCTCTTCAAGAAATAAACAAAAAAGTATTAATTTATTGTAAAAATCAACATAAGATATACTTAATATTTTTTATAACAGATTTAGGAGATTGCAATGCAAACTGAACTAGAACAAATGGTTAACTTGACTAAAGACAAACTTACTTTTTCTACGTTACAAATTAATTTTATGCTTAACAATATTGGCAACGTTGATTCACACTTGCGAGACGATATAATTTACACTTTATTTGCTCGTGGTTTTATAGAAAATTGTTTTACTAGTCAGCAACAAAAATTAATCGTAAGTTCTTGGATAAAGATGTTACACACTTGGCTTTTCCTTATTCCTAAAGAGCCAACTATCTACCAAACGCTCATTCAAGAAATAACAAAGTACTATCACAAAATGGGTTATCAACTATAATTTATCAATCCACCTAATTAAAAAAGCTCAGAGTAACATACTCCGAGCTTTTAACATTAATTATTCTGTTTTATACTTAATAGTTTGGTTGCCCTCATATGCCGGCAAACCTTTTGCAGCACGGTATAATGCTCGCTCGAAAGCCTGATAACCTTTACTTGAGCTGACCGCAAATTTGACATTATACTTACTGGCAAATTCACGAATATTCCACGTACTGTCATGGGCCGCAAATGCTGTCACCAAAATCACAATATCCAAATCCTTAATTTGATTTTCCATGACCTTTTTCTTGCCCTGAAAGGCATCTATGGGAATTGGGATTCCGTGATAACGATTGACAATACCTTCGAGCATTGCCTCATTTTGATTATCACCAATGGCAATACCGACACGGCTGTAATGCAAATCCATGTCTAGCTTGGTAATGGCAACCTCATCTTGAACTGCCTTAACCTTTTTCTTTTTAACTGCAGGTTTTGACTTTGGTTGGTCAACTTGATAAATCCACCGCAGCTGAATGGCATCCGCTGGATTTTTCTTCAAGCGGACATCCCCGTCATACCATGCCAAATCCACAATTGAGCCATCAACTAGTTGAACATTACCCTCTTGGAACTGACTTGAATCAATCGGAAGCAAGACTGACTTACCCCGAATCCGCAGCTTTTGCCCCTTGATATTGCGACTAACTGACAAGTGACCAGTCCGGCCCTGCACAACTGCGTATTTAAAAGTGGAAATTTTATCAACTTCAGTTGCCGCTAGCTGACGAAAACCGACAACGCGCAAGATTGTTGCTTCATAATTAGGATTATTTTCTTCAGGAACTGCTTCAACAATATCACCGCTCTTTAAATTAAGAGAATGAATTTGTGATTCCTTTAAGGTATAAACGCGCTGATTATTGCCATTAATCAGGTCGCAGCCGCTAAGAAGCCGTATTACTGTATAGCGCTTGCCCTTACGATAATCTCGTACAGGCTTCTCCTTAGGCTGCATTGCTTGCTCGAAGATTTTCTTATTAATTACATCTTTAGTCGTGCTTGAAGCTTGAATTGCCTGTTCTAATTGACTTAGGCTTTTACCATAACTAGCGCCAATATTAGGTGTAAAGGTCAACCGATGAATTGCCGACAATGCCGTGTTCTTAGCACCAGGGTCGCCGGGAGTAGAAATTAAGTCAGCTAACCCCGTCAACAGTAAATTTACTTGCTTGGCATCGACCTTAACGGCTGTATCCCGAGTTTTCACAGTTGCTTCAGGCGCGGCGCCATCATTGGCCATCCCTAATATCATCTTAATTGCAGCCAACCCGTTGCGCAGACTTTTATCATCGCCCGCGGTTTGGTTTAAAATTCTTTTTAAATTATTTCGATAATCAAACATTTTTCTCAACTTTTCTAATCTGATTATTCTAGTATATATCAAATGAAAAAAGCCCGACAACAGCCAGACTTCAAACTTATATTTTTTAAAAGGCACCACCACCGGAGCCGCCACCAAAACCACCAGACGAGCCGCCGGAAAAGCCACCATTGGCACCTGTACTCGAGGACCCAGACGAAATTCCACTGGTAAAGCTAGAATTAAAACTTGCCGCGAAACTATTTTTCCCGCTCAAATAAAATGGTGCGTAATAATAGAAGCCGTCATTCGCAAATTCTTCTTGGCTAAATTCAATTTTCAGTTGTTTAACAACCTTGTCTGCGAGGTCAAAAGCCACGGCATACGGCAAAATATCTTCCCAAAGAATCAAATCGCCAACAGCCCGCATTTTGAAATTGCCAATATCAGACAACATCTTTTTAAAGCCGCGAACCTGTTCTGCCTCTTGAGCTCCTTCTTTTGTATATAGTGAAATTTGATTTTTCGCACGGAAATACGCTGCGATGCCAAGCAAAATGATAATCGTCTCGCCGATTGCAAGCTGCATCTTATACTGACCGAAGATTCCCCACGAAAAGAGCACTAAGATAAAGCTGATCGCAAGCAAGAACAAAATTGAACCCAAAGTAAACGAGCGCTTGTCATACAGGTCAGACTCAAGATAGCCTTGATCTTCAACCCCTGTGAATTGCGTGTCAGCCCAACCATCGAACTTGTTTCCCAATTTTTTGCTATGATACTGGCGCAATTCACGTGTCGTAAATGATTGTCCGTCGCCAAGATCATTAAACAAGAACTGCATTAATGGACTAGCAGTTAAAATTTTTGGGTCTTGCAATGTAATCCGATAATATACTTTATGATGCACTAGATAATCGTCCAGTTTAACCTGCTTCTGCACCGCTAACTGCATTAAGTAAGCAGTAAAAGCGCGACTATCGGGCTTACGACCGCTGTCCAGAATTTGCGCGGCCACTGGCGTAACTACAGGAAGACTGTAGTTATGCCTTAATTGTGACATTTTAGTAGGCTTGAACCCTTGCTTTTTAACAAATATACCCTGCAAAATTGCGCCGATGCCAGTTAGTAGTGCAACTGCAATCATTACGGCGTTAATAATTCGATCGCGCTTGCGCTCTTGGTTAGCCTTCTTAACCAAAGCCGCTTCCTTCCTAATTACTGCCTGGCGGTGATTTTTGTTAATCACATTTTTGTTTTGCGGCGTAACTGTTAATGGAAAAATCGTGTGGACTTCAACGCCAGTATCACCGTCTAAATCATCAACGTGCATTACAATCTTACCTTGATTGGGCAAAACTTTAATTTCACCGTTTAACGGTCCGTGCGCCCAAGCCTGTAAGTTTTTAACTTTGCCAGGGAAAATCACACTTGCCTGCACGTGATCTAAGTCTGTATCCCAGCCATTCCCAATAATCATAAAGTTAAGCTCAGCAGTGTCGCGATAATTGGTAACAGCATTCGTTATCTGATAATGGTAAGTTACAGTCAGCCTATCGTCCTCACTAACGGCATGGTAAACTTTAAAGCGATAACCATCGTCATTATGCTCAATTGAAAAATCATCAGCGGTTTGCTCAGGTTCATTGTTGTCTTTAACAGTGACACTAACGTTCTTAACCGCTTGTTTTTTGCCCAGATTTTGCTGGTAATAGACGCCATGCATGTCATCGTTAAAATCGTACCTAATCTGCCGCGTCATTGTTAGTGACCCGTTGGCGTTAACTTTTGCCGTAACATTAACGTATTCGATATCGTATTCATCATCAGCATGAACATTTTGACTAACAGTCAGGCCAAGTAGTACTACACTTAGCAAGACAAAAAGTCGCACTAGTTTACGTTTCATTAGTTTCTCCCATAAATTTATTTGCCTTAATTATACCAAAATTCAGTCACTTCAATGACTAATTTTTGCCGTCATTCTGCGGCTTATGCACTTATTTGAAAATAAATAAAACTTTTTGTTGCAATTAGGAAAACTTTTCTCTATAATAGTTAATGTTCTGTGAAGGACAAACAAACATACAATGGTCTGGTAGCTCAGCTGGATAGAGCAACGGTCTTCTAAACCGTGGGTCGTGGGTTCGAATCTCACCCGGATCATTAAATAGAAAAAGCAGTTAAGATTTTGATGCAAAATTCTTAGCTGCTTTTTTTCTTTTTAAAAATTAGCATGTATTACTCATCTAAAAACATGTATACTGAAATCATGAATTAACCCTAAATACAACACAATTATATATAGAAAGGGCAACACAATGGAAATTACTTCTAGCCCAGCAAATTTACTATTGCAAGTTATATTAACAATCATCACCCTCGCCCTTAGTCTGTACCTCTTGTACCCTCTTTATGATTTTTGCCAAAAAAGACGGCACCAGCAACCAGCTAAGTACAAAACATTAAGAATCTGGCTCAGTAGCTTGGGCGGCGTCCTTGTTCTGCTATATTCACTCAACCTGATGTGGACAGTCTATATAATCATTGTTCATCACTTTTACTAATAAAAATATATCCATGAGCCAACTTACACTAACTGAATTTAAGCAAAAATACTTTTACAAGACCGAGCTTCAAGACCTGTGCAGGCAATACGGCCTACCAACATCTGGAACTAAGGCCGAACTCAATTCGTACTTAGAAGCGTTCTTGTCCGGTATTCCTAGAAAACAAATTAAGCCTGCCAGAAAAAAACAAAATGTGCGCCAACTTGCAGCCGATGAAATCACTTTAACAACGCCAATTGTCAATTCAGGATTTTCTTTTAATGATGCTAGTCGGCAATTTTTTGCGGAATACTTTCACGTTGACCATTTTTCCTTTAAAAAAGAAATGGCAATTATTAAGCGAGCAGCTGAAGCTCGCCACGACACACAAATGACTATTGGTGACTTAATTGCTCAGTATCAGGATTTGACGTCGACTAAGCAGAGCCAACAACTCGTTAGCCAAACAGCTGAGGAAAACACTTATCAGTGGAACAACTTTGTCCGTGCGTTTTGTCAGGATACAGTTAGTCAAGAGTTTGATAGTAAGCTTAAAGTTGCCGCTATTCTATGGCAGCACGTTAAGTCTTCAACTAAGCCCAAAAAATTTACGCCTAACTTAGTTGAAATTTACGCCGCAGAAATTAATCAATTTAGAAAAAAATAAACAGGAACTTCTCAGTATCTCGAGAGGTTCCTGTTATTTTTATTTTCTAAAAATCGTTGGCTTACCCAGCGCCGGTTCAGTCATAATTTCCAAACCATTTGCCGTGAAATCAAGTGGCAGCAAAGTATCATAAATTTTAATTTCAACAAATTTATCACCATTACTATTAGCAATAATTGGGAATGACCACGGTCCAATAGCGGCCAACAAATTGCCATCTTGCTCACTGATCGTAACAATTCCATAACCAGGATTGCGATAGTCGCCTAGTAATTCTGGCTTAGCCTTAACTGGTTGCGGATTCTCGCCTTCGGCTTCACTAAACTTACGCTGCTTAGTTGCCAATCTCTGAGCCATGAAGTCCGACGAAGTCTTAATCCAATCATGCTGCTCAAGGCCTGCAAAGGTATCAATTGTTTGGTACGCAAGAGCAAAAATCGCATCGGTTGAGTCCAAGTTCATTGTCGAAGCAAATGCCAAGTCAAGTTCCGGAATAAAGCCCAAGAACGAACAATAACCAACATACGAACCGCTATGGAACAGGTATTTATAACCATGATAATCTTCCATCATCATGCCCAAACCATAATTAGAGAAGTGAGCACCGCCGTATGCTCGGTCAACCGTCATAATTGATTGTGGCTCGTAGCGCTGCATGGTAATGCCAGTACCAGTTTGGGCAGTCTTTAATTGGAATTTGCCCCACTCAAGCAGGTCAGAAATGCTGGCAAGCATACTGCTGGCACCGCCAACCTTTCCCGGCGCAATAAACGGAACTTCACGCAAGTTGCCATGATCTAGCAGGTATGGTTTGGCAATACGGCTGCGCTCGCATTCATGGTGATTGATAAAAGTACTATTTAACTTCAGCGGTTTTAACAAGTTCTCACGAATATAAGAACCGTAATCCTTGTTAATTACCTGCTCCATGACATAAGTTGCCACCGCAAAAATCAAATTGCTGTACTGCATCTTAACGCGCAATTCGTGATTGGGCTCCAAATGCCCAACTGCTTCGACCTTTTGCGCTAGCGTCAAGTCCTGCTTGTTCCAATTAGTAAACCGCATCCAATCGTGAGCCGGCAACCCACTCTGGTGGCTCAATGCATCCCGCCATGTCAAATGTTCAGTTACATACGGATCAACCATGTTAAATCCCGACCAATACTTTTTAAGTGGCTCATCTAAATCAATTTTGCCCTCATCAGCTAACTTACAAATAGCCGTTGCTAAAAAAGTCTTCGAAATTGAAGCCAGCGGATACAATGTGTCCTGCTCAGCATCACCATAGACATGGCTATAAGTTTCTCCCTGATAATAAATTCCCAAACCTAAGCTTGGCAACCGGAAGCTTTGCCGGATTTTTTCGGCATAATTATCGATTTCTTGGGTTTTCATGAACTAAATCCTCCTTATATCTGTTCAAATTATAGCATTTATTATCATGCTTAAATTAAAATTTTCATAAAATCTTATTTTTTAACACCTTGTATCATTTATTTACTAAAAATCCAGATGCTATTAAGCGAATTTTACTTTTTTTACCAATTTTGCTTGCCTTTTTAAAAATACTTTAGTATCATATTTATTAAATATTTATGAGAGGTGAGTCATGATGACGACAATTAAACAAATGAATCAACCACAAGTTAAATATTATTTTCGGTACTTTCACAATTTGATCTGAGTGCCGAATTTGTCATTACATTTAGACACACGGGTCAAGTAATTTTGATGACTGTGTGTCCTAGTTAAGTACTTTCTTCTTAAAAAGAAGCTCGCACAGTTGTCGTCCTGTGTGAGTTTTTTTATTTAGGAGAAATTTCAATGAAAACTGTTAAACAAATCGTTTTAGATACCTTAAATGGCTTATCAACTGGAATTGTTGTCGCTCTAATTCCTGGAGCCTTGGTCAACCAACTAGTTAAGGCTCTTGTCCCCACTTGGCCTGGGCTAAATTTTATCCTCGCGTTAACAGCATTTGCGGCTGGACTCCTGCCGGCAATCAGTGCTGTTTGCGTCGGTATGACAGGGAAATTGACGCCAATTCAAACATCCTCCTTGGCCTTAGCTGCAACAGCTGGTGGTGGTAATTTTGTAATGACTAATGGCAAAATCGCCGTTAACGGTAGTGGCGACGTCATTAACACGGCGATTACAATCATGATTGGCTACGGCTTGATTTTACTGTTAGGTAAAAAACTCAAGGCATACACAATTTTGTTAGTACCCCTGCTAGTTTTAGTCATCGCTGGTGGTCTTGGTTGCCTAACCAAGATTCCAGTTGGCCAATTATCGACACTAATTGGTATCGGCGTCGAGCACCTGACCAACTTGCAGCCAATTCTAATGGGCATTATCATGGGAATCGTGTTTGCTTTACTGATTGTTTCCCCAATTTCTTCTGTCGGCATCGCTACAGCCATCAACTTGGTTGGTATTGCTTCTGGCTCCGCCAATCTTGGCATTACAGCTGCTAGCTTCAGTTTAGCAATTTTCGGTTGGCAAGCTAATTCGCTTGGTACCTCAATCGCCCACTTCCTAGGCTCACCTAAAATGCAAATGGCCAACTTAATGACCAACCCAAAGTTGCTGGTACCCGTGTTAATCAACGCCGGAATTGCTGGCGGGCTCGGAGCAATCTGCAAAATTAGTGGTACCCCAATGAGTGCTGGCTTTGGCTTTTCGGGATTAATTGGACCTCTAGCAGCAATGGCTGGTCGTCCTGCAAATGCAGCTAACATTACTTTAATTGTCATTCTTTTTGTAGTCGTACCCATTGCCTTAGGACTGTTGATGAATTACATTTTCAGCCATCAACTGCATTACTTCACAAGTAAAGACTTCGAACTTGATTTCAGTTAACAAATAACCCCTACTTCACCATGAAATAGGGGTTATTTGTTAACTAAAATTGCCAAGGGTCACTCACCAATTTGGGACCCGTTGCTGTCTTCAATAAGATTGTCGTTGCTCGCTGCTGCGCAAATTCTTCTAGTGAAAAGCCATTTTGACCGCTGACAACCTGAATATCAACATGAACTGCCGGAAAAATTGCTTGCAATTGTTCAATTAAAGCACGCGCTTCTTGATGTGACAGCGGAGGCATATTCGTCAAAATAACATCAATATCAGAAGTCAAACTAACTACTGGCAGCCCCGTAACCAGCTCAAACTGCAAGCTGCCACTGACTCCCCAATCATAGTTATCAAACAGCGGCATAATTTTGCGCAATTTTATAAAAGCCGGTAATTGGGCACGCTCTTGCGCTAACTTGGGTAAATAGGTTAGCGCCTGCTGCGGACCAATTAATTTTCGCCACTGGTTACGTGGTAAAAAAGCTGCAAAGCGTTGACTTTTAATAAAACCTCGAATACCAACCGGAATTTGCGTGCCCTGTTTGCCACGCCTGACAATGACATAAGGTGCTTGCTTGAGCACTTTTTGTGCCCAAGATGGCAAGGGCTGCGGTTCTAGTGAGGCAATACCTGTCAATTCAATTAAGGTATGTGGCGGAATTAATGCCATTCTTCAGTCATCAACTTCCGCACCCGATTAGTAGCCTTGCGCCCGCCAGCTGCACCATTAACAGCAATTTTGTTAGTGTAGCGGAAAGACAGGTCAGCTGGCGCACCTTCTAAGCTGGCAAAGGCATCATCTAAGGCTGCCTTGACCGTTAATACTGCTTGCTCATCACTGTCGTAACCCTTAACTTGCGGAATTAGGCGGTACAAGGCACCTAATTTTTGGTAATTTTCAATATCATAGGCCATCGCCGGAACATGCTTAGTAGCTTCTTCAAGTTCCGCAATCGTCCGCTGCGTAATCCGCGCGCTTGAGGCCTTACTCATTGCCTGAACCGTGATGGTCATATCATCTAATGCCACTAACCGGTTAGATTGCAGCCCGTGTGCCAAAAAGCCACCGGAAACTGCATCCCCAACAATTAATGCCACTACCTTATGCCCACTCTGCCTTGCCCGCGCGTATGCACTTGCACTAGCTGCCAGAGCCATGTGAATGCCAATCAATTCTTCCTTATAACCATAGGCTTGACTGGGCACATCAACAATCATTACAATCGGCGTTTTCTGTGATTCCTCCTTATCCTTGTCAATTAAATCATTGACCACGCTAGCTATCGTAAAGCCTTCTTCAAGACCAACTTCACCGTGTCGAACTCGCGGAAAACGGTTATGGGCATCTGGCACAATTGCAATGTACTCGCGATTATCCTTTTGCGCATGTAACACCGTGGCTACTCGACTGGTGGCATTTTTAATACCGGTCAACAACTCAAACCAATTGCGGCCACGAGACTTGGTCCCGGGCTTACTACCAGTTATTGCAGCGGCCAAATGATGTGGTTTAACTTCAACTGCTTGATACAATCGATTATAAGTTGGAATATCCAGCGGCTTTTTTAAGTCAAGACAATCCAGCAGTGATAAGTAAAAGTCACTACGCTGATCGCGATGACTATCCTTCTTCTTGCAGATCGCCTCATAGATTGCCTGTTTGATTGAGGCAACATCATCTGCAGTAACTTCATCAATAATGCCAGTCTTTTGTCGCTGCTTGGTTCCCAAAGTATCCCAAATCAGATTTTTATCGGAAGAATCCCACTCACGCACACCGGCTTCTTGCTCAATTACTTCGGGACCATTCAAGCCAATTCGTGCCTTATCCGTGCCAATGACGTATGACAACAGCGCATTAGTAATTGACATACCGCCAAATGAGCCAACGCGTCCCGGCACCAACCCAATTACTGGAACGTACTTCTTCAAGGCAATAACCATATTATGAATTTCAGAAATCGAAAGCAAACCATAATTCGCTTCCTGCAGCCGCACACCACCTGTATCCAAAATCAAAATTGGATAAATAGTTTTCCCTGCCTGATTATCAGCTAATGCTTGTTCCAGTGCCGCCACAATTTTGGCACCAGAGACCTCACCAATACCGCCGCCTTGAAATGAACCTTCGATTGAAATGACAACTACCTGCTTGCCCTTCATCGTCCCTCTCATAATCACAACGCCGTCATCTGACTCTGGCACGATATTTTGCGGCTCTAAGTGTGGTGAAATCAGGTCATCAAACGGCCCGATTAATTCGCACTTTGAACCTTGATCAAGCAATGCCTCTGCTCTTTGACAAGCATGCAATTCCACAAAACTATTGTTCATCTTTCAATGCCTCCATTGCCTGAGTAAGACGTAAATTCACAACACCCGGTGTAGCGCCATAATCATTAATTTCAAACTTGGCCAACAGCGGATAACGAGCAAAAAAGCGTTCTAAAACATTCTGCCAAACTTTTTGAAAGCCATCACTACCAGTAATAATGTCAAGCTCCGATCGCTTTGCCATAGTTGGACGCATAATTATTTCCAAATCACCGGAAGCGACAACGCCAACATGAACAGATCGTGCAATTGGCTCACGTGCTGCAAAACTAAAATGTAACTTCTCCATAATTTTAATTCTCCTCTATTAAACTTAGCTCCAACTGCGAAACTTAGCTGGTGGTGTGTACAGACCCTTGGACCACTTAACAAGGTCTTCCATATTTTGCGCTGCTAACAGCGAGCGTGTTGCCTGATTCCTTTTCACATCTAAATCCTCAGGAAAAGCAACTATGCCACGCTGACGCAAATCCTTAACTGTTACCGGATTAGAACGCAAGCCAACTGGTGTCACGCCGGCGATCGCCTCAATAGCTGCCTGTCGTTCCGCCATACTGTCAGTCTTGTACAAATAGGCAATACCTTCTTCAGTGACGATATGTGTTGTGTCCTCGGAATAAATCATGATGGGCACGTTCTTCAGTTTAGCTTCTTTTTGCACCTCAACTGCATCAAGCTGATCGACAAAAACTGGCTTTTTATTGGCGCCAAAAGTTTCTACCATTTGCACTACCAACTTTTGTCCCTTGCCTAATGGGTTATCATCAGGCCGCAAACTTTGCCAAGCAGGTGTGGAATGCCGCCGTCCTGTCGGGTTCGACCCCATGTTAGGCGCACCGCCAAAGCCGGACAGCCGCCCGTGAGTTACCGTTGAAGAATTACCGTACTGGTCAATCTGCAACGTTGACCCGACAAACATATCGAGCGCGTATTGCCCAGCCATTTGACCATAAGCACGGTTTGAACGCATTGTCCCATCAGGGCCAACAAAGAAGACATCCGGCCTGGCAGCAATGTATTTTTCCATTCCAACTTCACCGCCAAAAGAGTGAATTGATTCAATCCAGCCCGATTCAATTGCCGGAATTAATGTTGGTGTTGGGTTGACCTCCCAGTTAGGAACAATTTTACCTTTTAACCCCAGCTGCTCACCATAGGTCGGCAGTAATAATTCAATCGCCGCAGTGTTAAAGCCAACCCCGTGGTTAACTGACTGCACGTTGTGCTTTTCATAAATGCCCCGAATAGCCATCATTGCCATCAAAATTTGCAGCTCCGTAATGTTTTGCGGATCACGAGTAAACAGTGGCTCCAGTTGATACGGTTCATCTGCGGGAATAATCACGTCGACCCAATCTCCCGGAATATCAACTCGCGGAACTTGATCAACGATTTCATTTGCCTGCACAATCACAATCCCGTCATGAAAAGCGGCTGCTTCAACAATTACCGGTGTTTCTTCGGTATTATAGCCCGTATACAAATTACCCGCGCGGTCAACCTTATCGGCAGCAACCAAAACAACATTGGGGATTAAGTCAATATATAATCTGGCATATAATTCTAAATACGTATGAATATCGCCAACTTGCAAAGTGCCGTCGGCAATCATCTGCGACACCCGCGTACTTTGCGGGCCAGCATACGAAAAATCAATTTTGCTGGCAATTCCATCCTCAAAAAGATCCAAATGTTCAGGCCGAGAAATACTGCTCATAATCATGTGCAAATGGTTAACCTTTTCTGGATCAACGTTGGCCAATGTTTTAGATAAAAAGTTGGCCTGCTTTTGGTTATCGCCTTCTAATACGACCTTATCGCCGGGATTAATCAGGGCTTCCAGAACTGCTGTGGCATCTTCGGTTTTAGCAAACTTACCATCTAATAGCTGACTGGCATTAGTCAATTTTTGCTGTTTGGCCTCACGATGTGTGGCCCAATTTCGTCTTTTACTCATTTTTACTACCTCTTTTTCCATTTATTTAATAGGTAAATCGCATCGGCAACGCTTGCTTGATTAAGGTTAATCTGTCGTAAATCGCCAAATGTTTGGTGCAAAATCGTCTTAAATGGCGTACCCGGCGCAAAGTTGACAATCACTTCCGGTTGATAATCCCGTGCCACATTAATCATATCTTCAAAATATACCGGGTATATTAAGTTATTAATTAAATCCGTGGCCACAAACTTTGCTTGGCGAACGCTGCGCCCCGAATAGTTGGTTAAGTAGCGGCAATGCGGTTTAGCAATCCTAATTTGTGCAAATTCCTGCTCTAGTTGTTCTGCCACCTGTTGCATCAATGGTGAATGCGACGGCACCGGCACTCTTAATCGTTTTGCTATGACAGCACCATTTTGCTTGGCCAATTGCAATACCTGATCAATTGCCGTCAACTTGCCTGAAATACAGGTTTGGTTAGCTGCATTTTGATTTGATAAGAACACTGGACTAACAGGAGAATTTATCTGCGCCACTAATGGCGCCAACTGTCTTCTAGTTAAACCCACGACAACTCCCATACCGTAGCCATTGGGATACGCGTTCTGCATCAAGCTTGCGCGGTGGTTAACAACTCGAAACAAATCATCTTGCTTAATGCTGCCAGCTGCATAGGCTGCTGCAAAAGCACCTAAACTGTGACCCGCTACTAAATCAGGCTTATTTCCAGCAGCAAACAACTGATTAATTTGGTCAACCTGAATTAAAGCAATGCTAACTTGCAATTGAACTGTGTCATGATAGCCCTCTGCTGTGTCCACTAATTTTAGACCCAACAATTGTTCAACGTGCTCTTTTAATTCAGGAGTGACGTGAGCCAGCATCCCAGCAAATTGACTACCTTGTCCTGGAAACAACCATAATGCCCGCAAAAGACCATCTTCTTTCTCTTATCAATTTACCTAAGCCAATTTTAAACTTTATTTTTAACAGAAAAAAGGGTTTTATCACTTGCGATAGGTTAACGAATTGACAATTAATTTTACTTCTAGTATTAATATTTTAATATATTATAATTGCCATTAATCTTAATTTCATAAGTGTACCAGCACTGCTTTAATTATTAAGAATCCATAAATATTAAAAATATTTAGCAATTATTAATTTAATATGCTAAAATTTATAACAAATTTATTAAAACTAAATTAAATATAGAGGAGCAAAACTATGCGAAAATTTAAAACATTAAGTTCCCTTGGAATTATAACCACAGCCGCACTCGTTTTGACTGCTTGTGGTAAGAGCAGTGACACCGCAAATGAAAGTAAATCAGTTAGTAAATTGCCAGAATCCACTCCAGTTAAAGCCGCTAAACAAGGTGGTACTTTGAAGTTGGCGTTAGAAACAGATACCCCATTTTCTGGAATTTTTTCTAACGAATTATCGACGAGTGATATTGATTCCGAGGTTGCCAGCCCCGGTGCAGAAACACTCTTTGACACCGATAATCATTACCGAATTACTGACAAAGGCCCAGCCACTTTAAAACTTAACCGCAAGAATAACACGGTCACGATTACTGTCAAAAAAGGCGTTAAATGGTCGGATGGTAAGCAAGTAACGGCCAAGGACTTGGAATATCCTTACGAAATTATTGCCAATAAGGCCTCAAAGTCTGAGCGTTATAACAAGAACTTGGAAAACATCTTGGGCTTGAAGGATTATCATGATGGTAAGGCCAGCAGTATTTCTGGGATTGAAATGCCTGATGGTGAGAACGGCCGAACTATTATCATTCATTTCTATGAACTAAAGCCGGGCATGTACAACAGTGGTAACCGCTACTTCTGGGAAACAGCCGAGCCTTACCATTACTTAAAGAATGTTCCGTTTAGCAAATTGGTATCTTCTGACCAAATTAGAAAAAAGCCCTTGTTCTTTGGTCCCTTCAAGGCCGCCAAGGTTACTCGCGGGCAATCAGTTACATGGACGCCTAATAAGTATTATTGGCGTGGCAAGCCAAAGTTAAGTAAAATTATTCTTCAAGTTGTTACCCCTAATTCAGCAACACAGGCGATTAAGAGCCACAAGTTCGACATTGCCGACATTATTCCAACGCAATGGATGCAAGTTAAAGATACCAAGAACGTCAACTTTATCGCGCAAATTCCGCTAGCTTACCATTATATTGGTTTCAAAGTTGGTAAATGGGACGCTAAGCAAAATAAGAACGTCATGAACAAAAACGCCAAAATGAATAACAAAGCGCTGCGGCAAGCCATCGGCTACGCAATGAATGTTGACCAAGTTGATAAACATTACACTCATGGGATTAAATTCCGCGTGCCAACGCTAATTCCGGCACAATACGGTGATTATTCAGACCAGACAAATCCTGGCTTTAACTTTAATTTGAAAAAGGCTAACAATATTTTGGATAAGGCGGGCTTCAAAAAGAAGGGCAAGTGGCGTACACAACCAAATGGTAAGCCGCTAACTATCACATTCGCCGCAATGAGTGGTGATACCAACCAAGAGCCAATTGTCCAAAACTACTTGCAGCAATGGCACAAGATTGGTCTAAATGTTAAGTTGGCTGGTGGCCGCTTGACTGAATTTAATTCATTCTATGATAAAATTCAAAATGATGACCCGACAATCGACATGTACATGGCTGGCTGGGGTCTGCCAAGTGAACCATCGCCACAATCATATTATAGTGAAACCTCAATTTTAAATTACATGCGTTATGTAACTCCTGAAAATAATAAGTTATTACGCGAAATCGATTCTTCTAAGGCATTTAACCACAAATATCGGGTACAAAAATTCCACGAATGGCAAAAGTACATGACTGACCAAGCTTGGGCAATTCCAATTGATAATGCCTATACAATTACTGCCGTTAACTCCGACATTACTGGTTATTCAAAAGAACCAGAACAATCAAACAACAACCACCCACTTTGGTATAAAGTTGGTTTTGTTAAATAGTCATTTTTAAACCAAACTACTCCTTAATTTTGCATGAAAAAAGGTCAACTCTTCAAATCTGAAAAGTTGACCTTTTGTCTTTTATTCAATGACGTTTAATTTTTCACCGCTCAGGTAAGCACGCAAATTAGCAAACACAATTTGTAAAAGCCGGTCGCGCGTCTCCCGCGGAGCCCATGCAATATGTGGCGTAATGTAGCAGTTCTTAGCTGTCAGCAATGGACTATTTGCCGGAATCGGCTCAGCTTGAGCAACATCGACGCCAGCTGCAGCAACTTGACCATCATTTAAAGCAGCAGCGAGGTCAGCCTCATTGATTAACCCGCCGCGAGCCGTATTAATAATGACAACACCAGGCTTCATTTTTTTAATTGAAGCTGCACAAATCATATCGGTTGTTTCTGGAGTTTGTGGTACGTGCAGCGTGATAATATCCGCTTGCTTGTACAATTCATCAAGACTCACCTGCTTAACCCAAGGACCAGGAACTTCTTTAGGACGATGATTATAAAAAATAACGTTCATTCTAAACGCATGCGCAATCTCAGCAACTCGTTTAGCAATGGCACCAAAGCCGACTAAACCAATTGTCTTACCTTGTAGTTCAGATAATGGCTTAGCCCAAAAAGTGAAGTCGGGATTGCTCGTCCACTTGCCGTCATGAACTAGCTTGTTATGCAAACCAACTTGATTATAAATTTCTAGCAGCAAGGCGAAAGTAAATTGCGCCACGGCATCTGAGCCATAACTTGGGACGTTAGTTACCGTGACACCAACGCTTTTGGCAGCATCGAGATCAATTACATTGTAGCCTGTGGCCGTCACACCAATATACTTTAAGTTTGGTGCTGCATTAATCACATGCTCATCAAGTGGTGTCTTATTGGTTAACACGATTTCAGCGTCACCAATTCGCTTTAAAATTTCGGCATCATCATCAATCGGAGTCCGATCATAAAATTGACAATCGCCAAAGTCCTTAAGTGGTGTCCAGTCAAGATCGCCAGGGTTCAAAGCATAACTATCCAAATTTACAATTTTCATGCTGTTTCCTCATTTCTATCCGTAAAGAGTTTTAATCAAGACTATTATAGCAACTAATTAACCAAATTATTATTCAATTGCTTGTTTTTAACGCAATACTTAAATAGTTAAAATATTGCCAGCATTTTTATTTAAATTCTGCTAGAACAGCTTTGAAATTTAAAATAAGAAAACTTATAATTGTATTTCTTTATATTCATTTTTTAGATATAATATTTATTACAGAACAGCTAAAGCTGGTGGCTATTTCTTTCAAAAGAGGTGGTGCTTATGGTGTATTTACACCTAGCGCAAAATCCTACTGAAAGGAGGTTAGCCCTATACCTTTATGGGTATTGCACTTTTTATCTTGCATTTAGCAATTATCTTTACCGTGGTAAGCTACTTGTTATCTTCTTTAACGAATGCGACAAAGTCCTTAACTATCTGGATTATTGCTTTAGCAAGATTGTTTCTTGTAATCAAACTATTTTTTACGAGAAACAAAAAGTAATCACTTTAGCTTGACAGAGCTGGTGATTACTATGTAATTATTATCCTGCCACCACTTTAGCTAGTGGCTTCTGTAAGGAGTTCTATCGTAAGTAGAACTCCTTTTCTTTTGTTATTGTAGCACACGTATTTTGAGAATAAAACAAAAAGTAATCACTTTAGCTTTGGCGAGTTAATGATTACTTTGTAAACATATTCTCTTTTCATTATAGCATACAGTTTTTGATGTTAGTGCAAGTTTTTTCTTTTTATCTAGGTTATGACAAGATACTTAAGTCACACCACAGTTCTTTTAAATTAGATTATTACAGCAATTAACTAACTAAATTGTTATGTCATCGACTATTTTTAATACATTACTCAGATAGTTAAAATATTGTAGATACTTATTTTTGAAAATTAGTATTAGTAATTCTCTATCATACGATACGTCTACTTGGGAACAACATAAACTTGGAGAGCTCCTCAACTATGAACAGCCAACCAAATACATAGTTAAAGATACAAAATACTCAACTTCTGCCTGTGTTCCAGTCTTAACGGCAGGAAAAAGTTTTATTCTAGGATATACTAATGAAAAAGATAATATTAAGATAGCTACCAGAAAATCACCAATTATTATATTTGACGACTTTACGACTAGTTGTCATCTTGTAGATTTTTCTTTTAAGGTTAAAAGTTCTGCTATAAAATTATTGAGTACCCGAAATAATAAGAATGATATTATTTATAGTTATTATCTACTTAAAAAGTTAAATTATGTTCCTGAAGGTCATGAACGTCATTGGATCTCTATTTTTTCTAAAAGTAAAGTTTATACAGCAAAGATAAGTGAACAAAAACGAATCAGCCAAATTATGAAAGCAATAAATAGTCTTTCTACTCTCCAAGAACGTAAGCTAGAACTGTATAAACAACTTAAGAAATATTTGCTTCAAAAAATGTTTGCTAATGAACAGGAAAAAGTTCCTAAAATTAGGTTTAAGGGATTTGATGAGGACTGGAAAAAGAAAAAATTAGGTGAAATTATGGAAGTTTCATCAGTAAAACGAGTTCATCAATCTGATTGGACAAACAAGGGAGTTAGATTTTTTAGAGCAAGAGACATAGTTTCTATTTCCAAACATATTGAACCAAGTGAAAAAATATATATTCCTTTTGAACTTTATAATAAGCTTTCAAAAATATCAGGAAAAGTAAAAATAGGTGATTTAATTGTTACTGGAGTAGGCTCTATAGGTATACCTCTATTAATAAGAGATACTAACCCAATTTATTTTAAAGATGGTAATATTATTTGGTTTAAAAATAGCGGAAAAATTTTTGGTGAATTCTTTTACTACTCTTTTATTGGAAGCAATATTCAAAAATATATTCATATTTCATCTGGCTCAGGAACTGTAGGAACATATACCATTAACAGCGGTAAAATAACCCCTATTGGACTTCCTAAATACGAAGAACAAGTCAAAGTAGGTAGTACATTAAAGAGAATTAACGAAAATATAAATTTTAATATGAATAAAAATAAATTGTATAAACAACTTAAACAATATCTGCTACAAAATCTATTTTGCTAAGTAATAATATAATACATACGAAAAAAGGACATATCTTTCAGTTGATTCTGAAAAAGTATGTCCTTTTTATTTGATTCGAAGAAAATTGTCGTCTATTTTTAATAACTTTTAACTAAAAATATATAATATTTTTTATTGGCAATGCCAGTGACATGCTATAAATTTAGGATGACTTGCTCATAAATTATTCCAATCTATGTTAGTAAAGCCTGTCTTATCTGTTTGTCGTTCACGAATGTTTTTCAGTACACCGGCATTTTTAAGATATAAAGTTTCATTAACGGAATTACAATGATCTGACTTTTTCGCACTTGAAATTATCTTTTGTGAACTTTCATTTTTTAAACTTCATTAACTATTTCAACGTTGAAATATACTTAATAATTTTATCGTTATCTTGATTATCTAGTTCGCGAATCACATGCAGGTATGTCTCTTGAGTTGTTGTAATACTAGAATGACCTAACCTTCTGGCAACTGAAGCAATTGAAACACCAGCGTAAAGCAGCACACTAGCATGAGTATGTCTTAAACCGTGAACGCTAATTATTGGAATATTAGCACGATTGCATAAAACTTCCAAGCGATTATTAATTGTAGAATTAAATATTCGTTGCTGATTCTGAATAAATATTGGCTTGTTTACATCCATTTTCTTGGTCAAACGTTTAAATTGTGTGTTTAATTTACGATCAATTGGAATTTTGCGAATTGATGAATCATTTTTAGTCGGGATAAAATTGCCAATTTTTGATTTATAATCCCAAGTCTTATTAACATTAAGAGTTCGAGCTTCAAAATCAAAATCTTTAATAGTTAATCCCAATGCTTCACTAAATCTTAAACCCGTTTTAGCAACAAGCAAAATAAAATAGTCCCAAGAAATTCTTGGACCTATTTCCAATTCTCGCATTAATTTGATTAGCTCTTTCTGACTAAGATATTTCTTCTTGTGATTACGACTTATTGTTCCTTTAATAACAACTTTACGGGTTGGATCACGCTTAATTAACTCATCATCAAGAGCATCAACTAACGAAGATTTAAGATGACGATTAAAATCAATTACCGTTTGATGTTCATGATTTTGTGCATATTCATTAATGAGTTTTTGATATAATTTACGGTCTAATTGATCTAAAGTAACATGCGGTGCTAATTTCTTTAACGTTCTAAGTGTAATCTGATACTTTGCAAAGGTAACAGGTCTAACTGCACCATTTTTATATAATTCTATCCATTCTTCAAAATATTCCCAAAATAACTGCTGCTTCATAAAATAATACCTCCAAAATAATTTTGCCCATAGGGCTTAATTAGCTTAAACCATTTGGATAAAGATTAAAAAAGCAATGCAATTGTAGTTATAAATTATTGCTAATTGCATATAAAAATAATAAAATTAATTTGAGGTGATATTATGAATAAAACTTTACAGGCCCGAATGGATGGTAAACTTATGGATGAAGCAGAAGGTATCTTAAAAGATTTAGGACTTAATCGTTCAACTGCCTTGAAAATTTTTTATCAACAAATTGTATGGAATAATGGTTTACCTTTTGCAGTTAAAAAGCCTGAAATACCAAATGAAGAAACGCTGGATGCGATGCATGAAGATTTGTCTAAGACCAAGACTTACGATAATTCGGATGAATTATGGCATGACTTGGGTATTTAAAATATGTTAAATATTAAGGTTACAGCTAAGTTTAGAAAAGACGTCAAGCGGTGTAATAAGCAAGGGCTACCAATGACTCAACTTAAGTTAGTTATTCATGAACTTGAACAAAATCATGTCCTGCCCTCTAATTATAAAAATCATGCTTTAGATGGAACTTACTCTAATTATCTTGAATGCCATATAAAGCCAGATTGGTTGTTAATATATCAAATTACTCAAACAACTTTGGCACTTATTAGAACAGGCAGTCATGCAGAATTATTTAAAAAATAAAATTTTATACCAAAAAGCCATATTCTTGATTTAGTTGAAGAATATGGCTTTTTGTATATATTAGCAGAATAAATTTTGAAGAAGGTATTGTTTTATAACTTTTGTCTTTTCAGTAGATACATATTGTTCTTTTTTAATATTATCTATTAGACTAATAAATTGACCAATATCATGTTGTTCATCAAGACTTGGAACTTTAAAATTCATATTTGATATTAAATCCCAATCAGCTCTCGGCATTTTAGTTCCAGTAGAAATATTAGCTGCTCTTTGATATTTATTGTTTTGAATTAAATAAAATATGAAAGTAGAGCTGTTTTTTTTAGGTCTTAAAACCCAAAAATCACCAACCGCAATTCCCTTAAAATCGCTTTTAACAATTTTTCTTAAATATGGACGTAGTTTTCCATATAAAATATCATTTTTATCAAACAAAATTCCTGTTTTTGCTTCAACATTTTTCTTAATATTACCTACTGTATTATTCTTTATATTTTCATATTCTACTTTGAAAAGATTATCTTCGTTACTTAGTTTAGTAATTCTAGTACATAAACTTTTAAATATTAAATTTCTCCAGTCCTCATCAAATCTCTTAAATCTAATTTGTGGGACTTTTTCCTGTTCATTAGCAAACATCTTTTGAAGCAAATATTTCTTAAGTTGTTTATACAGTTTTAGCTTACGTTCTTGGAGAGCTAACAGGTCATTAATTTCTTGTAATACAAGCGATAGTTTTCTTTGTTCTGTTAAATTAATTGGAATTATAATTTTTATTTTTTTCATCACATTGTTCATCAATTTAGGATTTCCAACTTTTGAAACATATTTCCACGCAATTTTATTTAACGAACAAGCAATAGCTAAATTACAGTATCCTTTTGATGAAAGAAGAACACCATTTACATTTGTGCTGTAAAATTTTCCTTGCCTATATGAAACAGTTCCAGCATTTGCTCCATCTGTTGTCCATGTAATAGCTGTGTCAAAAAGAAATTTATTATAATAACCCATTAATCCATTGTTTTTAGTTTGAGAAGAATAAACAGGGTATTTCATTTCTTTATTTTTCTTTTTTACAATTAGCTTTTCACTTAATACTTTTCCTCTTGTTACTTCAAAAATTTCATTTATTTCTTTCTGTTCCCAAGCGTTAGTGAATCCCTTAAACCTAATCCGCGGTACATTAGTAACTTTACTCATTCTTGAACAACTCCTTCAGCAATTCTATTTCTTGATTTGATTGTTCATCAGAACCTACTAAGTCATTCAAATCTTCCAATATAGAGCTATTTAACTCCTTAATCTTTTTATCAGTTTCTTGAATTTCAGCCACAACTTTTTTAATGTCAACTGGTGGTTCTTCTTCAAATGTATCGACATAACGTGGAATATTAAGATTATATTCGTTTTCCTTAATTTCATCTAAACTGGCGTCATGGGCATACTTATCAACATCTTCACGCTTAAGGTAAGTAGAAACGATTTTATCAATATCCTTTTCACGCAATAGATTTTGATTTTTACCTTTTTCAAAATCCTTGCTGGCATCAATAAAGAAGATATCTTTACGCTCACGCTTTTTCTTTAATACCAAAATGACCGTTGGAATACCAGTCGAATAGAATAATCCTGCTGGCAATCCAATTACAGCATCAAGACGATTCTTGTCAATCAAGGCCTGACGAATTTTTCCTTCTTTGGCACCTCTAAACAAAACACCGTGAGGTAAGACAATCGCCATTGTACCGCTGTCTTTTAAGTGATATAAGCCGTGCAAAACAAAAGCATAATCTGCTTTACTCTTAGGTGGCAATGCCCCATATTCTCCGAATCGTGGATCCTTTAATTTTCGGTCATCATTATCCCACTTTTGCGAATATGGTGGGTTCATAACCACTGCATCAAAAGTTTGTGGGCCTTCACTACCATCCGTATTTTTACGTTTAGGCCAATCTTCTTCCAAAGTATCAGCGTTAGATAAGGTCATATTCTGATATGGCACATGGTGCATCATTAAGTTCATCCGTGCTAAGTTGTATGTTGTCGTATTTAATTCTTGTCCATAAAAGCGAACCGGAATTTTTTTCGCAAGTTGCTTACTTAATTCACCTTGAACCGTTAATAGCAGCGAGCCTGATCCCATTGCAGCATCATAGACACTAAACGGCTCACCATTATCTGTTGCAGATGCAGTTGCCAATCTTGCTAAAACTTGTGAGACTTGGTGCGGTGTATAAAATTCCCCTGCTTTTTTGCCAGAATTGCCAGCAAACTTAGCAATCAAATATTCATAGACATCCCCTAGAATATCATGGCCAGATTCATCGTTATATTCAAACTGATCAACCAAATTAACAATCTTCATTAATGACTTAGCACGTTGATTAGTATTATTTCCTAAACGACTGTTACCTAAGTTAATATCTGCAAAGACCCCGCTAAAATCTTGTTCGGCATTAGTATTAATCTTAGTGTTATCGTTAAACCGGTTAAACATCTCTTGAAAGTCTTCTGGCTTCAACGTATTATTATTAACTTTATCAGTAATCGACTGCCAAGTATATTCTGGCTCAATTGCATAGCCTAAGTCTTCAGCAATTGCTGTCAGAAAGTCTTGTAGTTCATCTCCTACCGCTTGCTCTAGATAGTCTTTATTTAATTCTTCAAAAGTATTTCCAGTCAATAAGTCACTTTTACGCAAATGATCTAATTGATTTTCTGACAAATAACGATAAAACATGAAACCCAGAATATAATTACGATATTCATCAGCTGCCATATTTCCTCGCAATTCATTGGCCATAGCCCATAATTTACTTGTAATTTCTTGAGCACGATTTTCACTCATTTGTTTCTCCCTTACTTATTTAACTGATCTGCAAACTTTTTAAATGATTGACGCAACTTAGTATGATATTTAATTTTACTAAGTTCTCTAACCATTGTATCTTCTGCGTCATTTTGGTAATTCTGTTGGCCTTCCTGCACTATCTTGGATAGACCACCTTCAACATCTAAGTCATCTTGACCAACAACGTGTTTTTCTAATAACTCATTGATTCTTTGTGAATCAGTAATATCTACTAGACCCCATTTTTTCTTAAAGTCTAGAATTTCTGTACGATGATTCTTCTCTGTATGATCCTTAATCAGCTGTTTTACTTCTTCTGCTAAAACCGGATATTTCTTAACATCTACCTGATGAACCATCAAATCATTAGCTACAGTTTGAACATCTTTAGCATATTTTTCATCTTCTAGTTGTGCGATAAAGTTTTCAATTTGTAATTTGGTTTTAGCGGCCTCAGTCATTTGTTCATTATTAACCTGGTTGGCTAATTGTGCAATTAATTCATCGAGGTAGTCATAGTCAACGTCAATATCTTTGATATGTTCCATTTCTAAAGTTAAGTCACTAACGTCCAAATGCCGACTTTTAGCTACACATTCTTTTATTTGACTAGTAAATGCACCCGTTAGTTTTGCCTCGTCATCTTCAGACATTCCAAGCTCTTGCAATAATTTTTCTGGATGTTCCTCATCATATTTTTCATCCTGCTTAATTCTAGCCATAGAATGACTATAATCATTCAGAGTGTTATACATTTGTTTTTGTTTAACTTCACTATGAGGAATGTCATCAAAATTATTAGTTAATGTGGCTAATTCATCCACTGTTTTCTTTAGTGCTTCAACTTCTTCATCGTATGACTTTGCTAAAATTGAGGTAGCTGCAACTTCAGGTAATTCTTCTTGCACAAAAGCAGATTGCCTGTCAGCATATGTTGCTAAAGCTTGCTTCATTAGCTTTTCAGCGTTCTTAGGCCAGCGATAATTAACAATGCGACCAAAGGGCTTTTTTTGCATATCATGAACCCTATTGGTTCTTGAATAAGCTTGAATCAGAGCAGACCCTTTCAGTGTTCGATCAACATAAAGAGTATTTAATTCAGGGGCATCAAAACCCGTTAATAATTGATCAACTACGATTACTAAATCTAGATAATTTCGATCATCAGCACTGCGATTAAGCCTAGACATCAGGTCTTGTTCATAATCGTCTACCTGATCATCTGTAAAGTTGGTATTGAACAGTGAATTGTAATTATCCATTGCCCTTCTTAAATTAGTATTATTAACTAATTGGGTATCATCATTACTTGTACTTTGACTAAAAGTTACAGCAACCTTTAGTGGCTTAGCCATAGTTGCCATCTGTTTATTAAATTCATCAAGATACATCATTGCCATTTCTGATGAAGAACCTTGACCAACATGAGTAGTCAGTAACGCGTTATATTGACCTTTATTGGAACGCTTGTCCCACTTTTCTAGAATATCCTCGACTACTTTTTCAACATGTTTAGGATTACGATCATAGACACTTGGCTCCACCATCTCATCCATATCATCGGGTGTTAAATTATTAATTCGTTCCTCAATTTGAGCTTGAGAGAATTTAGGATATCTAAATTTAAAGTATCTTGGTAAATATTGGTTCTTCATCACTTCTTCTGATAAAGTCGTTTCAAAATCAACTTTAAACCCCAAAACGTTTTTATCAGAAATTGCATCCTTGATGGTGTAAATATGAAGCGGGTCTCCAAATACTTCTTGGGTAGTTGGACCTTTTTTAGCATCAAAATTTGGCGTTCCTGTATAGCCAACAAATGCTGATTTTGGAAATGCTGCCTTAATCTTTTGCATCATGTCACCAGCAGTAGAACGATGAGCTTCATCCATGATAAAGACAATATTTTTATCAGAACCATAAACTTCTTTATGACTGGCAAGACTAGATAATTTCTGAATCGAAGTCACGATAATATTATTACTTTTAGACCGCAATTGCCGACCCAAATCATAATGATTTTTAGTTTTAGAAATTGACCCACCAGCAGCAGTATCTGCTGTTGGATCATAGGCTAAATACTGTTCAAAAGTTTGCTTAGTTAATGCTTTTCGATCAACCGCAAAAACAACTTTATCAACATTAGGTAATCTGGCAGCTAACCAAGCAGCTTTAAAGGAACTAATAGTTTTACCAGAACCTGTTGTATGCCAAATATAGCCAACCTCTTTAGGGTCAAAACCAAAAGAATGATGCCGTAATTTTTCCAAAATTCGTTTGGTTGCGTATACCTGATATGGACGCATTACTTTAACATTTTCATGATTTTTTGTACCATCCAAAATCATAAAGTTAGTTGCCATTTCATGAGCCATCGGGATTGAGAGCATTTGTCTAGCAAATTCACGCCATTCATATACTGGATGATTATCTTTTTCTCTTTGCCAACGAAAAGCAAAGTCTGTATTAAACTTATCCAAAGTGGTATTAGCCATATAACGAGCATCATGCGGCGTTAAAGCGACTAAAATCTGCACTGTTGAAAAAATATCACTATACTGATTTTCCGAAATATATTGCTGCATTTGATTAAGTGCTTCTTTGGCATCGTGAGCATCAGCTTTTTCTTCAATTTGAATAATCGGCAGACCATTAATTAATAATGTTGTATCAAATCTTCGTCTTTTGCGACCTACTATTACAGGGTCACGCCAAATCTGATTAACAACTTGATAAACGGTATTACCAGCACCAATATGACTTTGATCAAAAACGGTAAGGAAAACATGGTTACCATTATCCAAATCTACTTCAACTTGGGAAATTCCATTAACTCCGTATAAAAATTGCCCTGCTTCATAAGGTGTAGATAAATTCTTGATTTGCACCTTAACTTGGTTAAATTCATTAGTAGTTAATGGCTGATCTAATTTATCTTGATTATTTTGTTCTAAAATTTGCTTAAAGTTTGCCCATAATTGCTCAGTCGTTTTTATTTTTAACATATAGGTCCATTGCTTGTCACCACCAATTTTAGTTAAATAATCAATTAGTTCATCTTCAAATTTTAATTCACTGTTTTCAATTGCCATTTTTTGCCTCTGTTTTAATACCAATAATATTGTCTAAAGTTTGATACACAACCCTATCTCTATTTAAAATATTTTTATACAATTGATTAGACTGTTTTAACTGGTCCACATATAACTTACCAATTGATTTTTGATTTTCAATGCTCAATTCCGGAACAATGATTTCTTTGAGAATTTTTGTTGTATATTTAAAAACAATGCTACCCTGCAAATATTTTTTTATTTGTCGATCGAAACATCTACTTTCGTTTAATAGAAAAAGAATATATTCAATTGATACAGAAGTTCTAGGAATTAATTTAACAAAATTTTGTGTTAAAATGTATTTGTTGTGTTTCTGAGTTATAATGGCTGCTTTTCCACTTTGTAGGTTAAAAATTAAGTCACCTTGCTTAACCAGAACCACATCAGATGTAGTTTTTATTTGCTTTGTTTTGCTATTATTTGTTAGGGATTGAAAAGTATCTTCTAAATAACAATTTCTATCATAAACAAAGTAAGATTTTGTATTACTTTTATTATTGGTTTCTAGTCTAGATTGTAATGAACCACTTTTAAATTCGAAAAGGTCATTTAATTTCAAATTTAGTTCTCCTTTCTTTTAGTAATTTAGCTAAATTACATAAATAATTATAATACATTGTTTACTAAAATCAAGTGTAATTTTTAAAAATTACTTTATTTTCATCACTTATTACTATAAAAAGAAGGTACAAAAATGATTAAGTTTTATGGTTATAAACGTTGTTCAACCTCACGCAGTGCCGAAAAGTGGCTGCACGAGCATGATGTTGACGTCGACTTTCAAGATTTAGTAGAGCAGCCACCTAAAAAAGAAGATCTAGTTAACTGGATGACTGCCCATCAGGACCGCGGACTGCGTTACTTCTTCAACACCCACGGCATGGACTACCGCAAACTGCACTTAAAGGACCAATTACCAGACATGACAATTGATGAAGCAGCCGAAATGATGTCCAAAAACGGCAAGTTAATCAAACGACCACTAGTTGTTGATGGCGACAAGCTAACTTGCGGCTTCAACGAGGATGTTTACAAAGATACTTGGCTATCAAAGCGAGCTTAATGCTCGTTTTTATTTTGCCTATTTTCTATGCTTACAATAACCTTTATAATAGGAAATAAAAAAGGAGCACAGTATGAAATACAATCAATATGCATATGTCAAAACCGACTTCAAAACGCAAGTGCAAGAATTACTTAATATTCAATTTTTACCAGAAAATTATCAAGAACTGACTTTTAGCGAGTTATTGGCAGAACTTGTCGAGAACACGCTGGCAGAAGTTAAGCCTTGGGAGGACTCTGCTAGACAAGCTAAGCTGGGTGAATTTGCCGTTTCAGAAACACAAACCTTGGCCGACTTTTTAGCAGTAAATCCTGAAAGCATTACACTAGATCAATTTTACAACGTTGCCTTGCAGCTTTTGGGCTACCATGTCTACTACGATTATCAGTTGTCTGACCCACTCGGCTTTATGACCAAGCAAGCCCTACCGATAGTTTCTAACATTAACAACAAGGATGAGCTAATTCATGCTTGTTACCGATTGTTAAACACCCGCGCTAAAAACGGTCAACTATTAATTGATGTCATAGCTGGTAAAGGTTACTTTCACGAAAAACTCCTTGGTGACCCTGAGAGCAAATTTATTTTATTTAACGGCAAAAGTTTGCCAGTATTTGATACCAGCAATGTTATTCGCGAGGTTGTCTATGTGGAAAGTGACCTCGACACCGATGGCGATGGTCAAGCGGACTTATTACAAACGACTATTTTTCGTCCAGTGGAAAGCGAAATGATGAAAGTCCCCGCACTCTATACTGCTAGCCCTTACTTTGGCGGCGTCATTGACAACGTTAAACGCAATCACAGTGTCAATGAGAATTTGAGTGATGCAACTGAATGGACTAATCCGCAATACGAACCTGCTGCACGAGTGAAAGCCGAAAAGTCTGGCTCTGAAAATCATGCCGCAATGGAAGAAGCTGTCGGCAAATCATCTTACACATTTAACGAGTACATGCTTGCCCGCGGCTTCGCCAGTGTCTTTGCCGGCGGCATCGGAACTCGCGGCTCCGACGGCTTGCGTATCACAGGTTCTCCTGAAGAAACCGAAAGTGCCAAGGAAATTATCGAGTGGCTGCACGGCGATCGGATTGCTTATACTGATCGCAAGCGAACTCATCAAGTTAAGGCTTCATGGTGCAACGGCAATATCGGCATGACTGGTCGCTCCTACTTGGGCACCCTGCAAATTGCTGTTGCTACAACTGGAGTTAAGGGACTTAAAACCGTTGTTTCAGAAGCCGCAATCTCCTCTTGGTACGACTATTACCGCGAGCACGGTCTAGTAATTGCCCCTGAAGCTTGCCAAGGTGAAGACATGGATTTGCTTGCCGAGACCTGTCAGTCTAATCTTTGGGACGCAGGTTCTTATTTGAAGATCAAGCCGAAGTATGATGCTATGCAACAGCGGCTTCTAACTAAAGAAGACCGCACAACAGGACAGTATTCGGACTTTTGGGAAGCACGCAACTATCGCCACCATACAAACAATATTAAATGCTCTTGGATCAGTGTTCACGGGCTCAATGACTGGAATGTTAAGCCGAAGAATGTCTACAAAATTTGGCAAAAAGTTAAAAACTTGCCGCTGCCAATTAAGCCGCACTTGTTCCTACACCAAGGACCACACTACAACATGAATAACCTGGTCTCAATTGACTTTACCGACCTGATGAACCTCTGGTTTGTTCATGAATTGCTCGAAGTTGATAATGGTGCTGAAAAGCAGTGGCCAGCCGTCATGATTCAAGACAACTTAAAAGCTGACACTTGGCATCAAGAAACTGATTGGAGTAATAATTTAGGCCAAGAAACGACTTATTACCCAACTGATGATGGTGAGTTGCAAAAAGATGGCAATGGTAAAAAGCAACTAGCATTTGTTGATGTTGGCGGGCAAAAATTTAAGCAAGCCCATATTTCTGAAAGTGATTGGCAATATCAATTTATCTGCGGCAAAGAGCCGTGGGCATCATCAAGCCTGCGTTTTACCACCGATGAGTTTATTCATCCCGTAACAATCGTTGGTCGACCCGAAGTTACAGTTCATGTTTCTTCCAGTTTGAACAAGGGTCAACTCTCAGTTGCCTTAGTTGAGTTAGGTGACCGCAAGCGGCTGACAGCCACACCTAAATTCCTAATGCGCGGCGGACAAGAACTCGGCTATCGCTTTGGCACCGATACCCTGCAAGAATTTATGCCGGACAAGCTAACCCATGCTAAATTAATTACTAAGGCACACATGAATTTACAAAATTACGCTGATATGAAAAAGCCTGCTGCAATTAAAGCTGGACAATTTTATTACCTGACCTTTAAATTGCAGCCAACTTATTATCGGCTTCCTGTCGGCAGTCGCCTGTGCCTAATCATCTATTCCACTGACCAGGGCATGACTAAGCGCCCACTTGAAGAAGCAACTTATACAGTTGATTTGGCAAAGACAGCAATCAAATTTAGTCAAAAATAATCAAAAAATCGTTAGAACCTAATAGTTCCAACGATTTTTTGATTTTAAGAAACAGTTTTTATTGCCAATGCCTCATAAGGTCTTAGATGCAAAGAGTGATTAATTTCAACCTCATCTTCTTGATAATTACTAATTAAAACCTGGTAAGTCTGATTGCAGTACTCCTCTGGCACGCTAACTACATGCTCTTGACCATAAAAATTATTAAAGACTAATATTTTTGGTGAATCATTATTCAAATAACGTTCATAGGCCAGCACCCTCTGATCAGATTTCAAGAACATTTTAATATGGCCATCTGAAATTAAGTCTTCATGCTTACGCAATTTAATCAGCTGTTGATAATAATTGAAGATTTCACCCTGCGTCAATTCTTTTTTGACATTAATCTGTGCTTGGTTTTTCGGCATTAACCACGGCTTGACCTTACTAAAGCCCGCATATTTTTGATCATCCCAGTGCATTGGCGTTCGCGAATTATCGCGAGACTTGGTATGGACAATGTCAAAGGCCTCTTGATCTGACATGCCTTGCCTTTTCAAATTATTAAAGGCATTCTTGCTTTCAACATCAACATAACTATTAATCGAAGAGTAATCAGGATCGGTCATGCCGATTTCTTCCCCCATATAAATGTACGGCGTGCCCCGCATCAGATGAATTGCCGTCGCTAGCATCTCCGCAGACTTTGCCCTGTACTGTCCGGAGTCACCAAATCGGCTCAAGGCCATTGGCTGATCATGATTATTCCAAAACAAAGCATTCCAGCCGCCACCTTGGTCCATCTCTTCCTGCCATTGAGTTAACAAACTTTTCAGTTTCATAAAATCAAACGGCATCTTAGTCCACTTTTCACCATTTTTGTAATCAACTTTTAAATGATGAAAGTTAAACACCATTGATAATTCATGCTCACTAGGCTTGGAATACGCAATCGAATTTTTAATGGTAGTTGAAGACATTTCCCCAACTGTGATGCTGTCAGGATCTTTACCAAAACTGGCCGCATTCATTTCCTTTAAATACTTATGAACTACTGGCGTATCAGTGTAAAGACTCTTTTCTTCCACTGGGTCAGTCGAATCAATTAACTTAGCGGCCTTTCCGGTAACGTTGATAACGTCAAACCTGAAGCCCTTTACCCCCTTAGAACGCCAAAAGTTGATTACCTTGTACACTTCCCGTCTTACATCAGGGTTATGCCAATCAAGATCAGCCTGACTTGGATCATAGAGATGTAAGTAGTAATAATCGGTATCGCCAAACTTAGCCCATGCAGGACCGCCGAATTTACTTTGCCAATTGGTCGGCAAACTGCCATCTTTTTTAGCTTTACGTAAATAGAAAAACTTCTGGTACTTTTCATCCCCTGCCAGAGCCTTTTGAAACCAGATATTGCTAGTCGAGCAATGATTAAAGACCATGTCGAGCATCACATCAACATTAATTTCTTTTAATTTAGCAACTAGCTCCTCGAAGTCCGCCATCGTGCCAAAAAGCGGGTCAATCTGATAATAGTCCGCAATATCATAGCCATTATCACGCTGCGGCGAAACGAAAAAAGGATTGAACCAGACCATATCAACATTTAATTTTTTGATATAAGGAATTTTTTGAATGATTCCGCGAATATCACCAACACCATCACCATTAGCATCATAGAAAGATTTGGGATAAATCTGATAGATTATCTTTTTACCTAAATTAACCATTTAATTTCTCCTTAAAATCTAATTCTTTGTCTGCGCGCAAAATCAACAAATTTAAATTTACTTGGATCATGATAAGACAGCGTCAACTGAAATAAGGTTGCATCACTTAAATAATTATGACTAGCAACCAGTACAGCGGTTTTATCCTTCAAGCTTAACTTTCTTTGCAGCTCATCGTCGACCTTTTCAACCGTAATTGCCTTGGTCGCATACGAAACTTCCAACCCTTTTTCATTTTCCAGATAGTTATAAATTGAAGTCTGAGCCGCATTTAGTGGCAACTCGTTAATCGGTGGTGAAAAAAGAAAATCACAATCAAGAATTTCTGCATTGCCATCAATTTTTCGTAATCGCTCAACATAAAACCCAGTTTGTTGCTTCTCATTAGGGAACTTTTCCTTAAAAAGTTCAGGTAAGGTATGCATCTTCTCTAAAGTTAAAACCTCGGTTTGCGCATCCATCCCCAAAGACTTGCTTAGTTCCGCAAAACTCGAAATACCAGAAATTGGAAAAGAATACTGCTCCAAATTCAAAACTAGCGATCCCTTACCACGTATCTTTTGAATCAAGCCTAACGAATTTAACCCCTGCAATGCCTTACGCACCGTCTCTCGCGAGGTCCCGTATAACTTAGTTAACTCACTTTCGCTTGGTAAAAAAGAATTAGCTTTAAATTGCTCGTGTTTAATTTTGGCTGCAATATCTTGCGCAATAATATCTGATTTTGACTGCATCATGGTTTTCCTTTCACTTAATCAGATTAATTATATCTGCTTATGTACATACAAGTAAATAAACTTTACGAGCATAGTTATAAATATCAACAAATACTCTATTGCATCTTGTCTAGACAAGTATGATAATAATCATAAATCATTTATTAATAAATGCAAATGTATTTAGTTAGAAAGAAGGAAAACTAATGGCAATTAACAAAGAAACTGCTCTATTAGCTCCTGCAAACGGAAAAGTTGTCGCTCTTAGCAGCATTGATGATCCTGTCTTTAGCAAAGGAACAATGGGACAGGGATTTGGTTTAATACCGACTAATGGTAAAGTCGTTGCACCAGTTTCCGGAAAGGTTGTGACGGTTGCGGAAACAAAGCATGCGATTGGTTTCAAAACCTCTGATGGCCTTGAAGTACTGGTTCACATGGGGATTGATACTGTAACGCTTAAAGGTCAGCCATTTACAATCGATATTCAAAATGGTGGTGAAGTTAAAGCTGGACAAACAATTGCCCAAATGGATCTTGAAGCCATTAAAACTGCCAAGTTAGACCCGACAATCATTACAGTTATTACCAATACAGCTGATGCAATTGACGGGTTAGACATTACGGAAGGTGACACATCTAGTGGCGCTAAAGTAGCTACCGCTTACCTTAAAAATGACATCCAATCAGTATCTAATAAAAAGTTATCTTATGATGAACTAGCTACTTTTATTATTAATAACGTCGGTGGTCCAGAGAATATTAACAACGTCATTCACTGTATTACTCGGTTAAGGTTTTATCTTAAAGATGAAGCTCAAGCCAATGATGATGTGCTTAAAAATCAGCGCGGGATTCTTGATGTCATGCACGCATCCGATCAATATCAAGTCGTAATTGGCGATGGCGTTGCCAATCTCTACGATGCCTTAGTTAAGCAGTTACCAGAATTAGATGATTCAGCTGCGCCAGCAACTACGCAAAATGATGGTAAAAATCCTTTCTCACGAGCAATCAATAACTTAATCGGCTTTATTACGGGCTCAATGAGTCCCGTTATTGGGGTTATCGCCGCATCCGGTATTATGAAAGGGATTCTTGCACTACTAACACTGCCGCAACTCGGCTCTCTACTTAATGTTAACAGTGTGCCTTACATTACCATCAGTGCAATGGCCGATTCAGCCTTTTACTTCCTACCAATCTGGGTTGGTTTTAGTGCTGCTAAACGGCTGGGCAGCGACCCGATTATCGCCGCAGTTATCGGTGGTGTAATCACCATGCCACAATTAGTCACATGGGGCAAAGCTGGAAAGGTTATGTTCAATCTTGCGGGATTAAACTTCCAGTTTTTGAATTATACCTACTCCATCTTCCCAATGATTTTGGCTGCATGGCTAGCTTACAAGTTGGAAAAATGGCTTAAAAAAGTCCTACCAACTTATTTGCAAATGATTTTTGTACCTTTAATCACTGTCCTAATTGTTGCCACGATTACTTTGGTTATCACTGGTCCAATCATTCAAGGAATTGCGAATGGAATTGCTGTCTTCATTAACTGGTTGGTATCTGTATCTGGCTGGTTCGGTGGTTTCATTATCGGCGGCTTTTACCAAGTACTTGTTATCTTTGGCTTCCACTGGGGTGTTGTGCCGCTGGTTGCTCAACAAATTGCAAGTACTGGTCAAAGTGCGATTAACGCAATTATCTGTTCAACCATGATTTCTCAAGGTGCCGCAGTCTTGGCAGTTGCGATTAAATCAAAGAAGGCTGACATCAAGGAATTAGGTTTTGCAGCAATGATTAGTGCGTTCTGCGGTGTTACTGAACCTGCTATTTACGGTATCAACCTTAGATATAAGAAGGTCTTCATTTCTGGATCAATTGGTGCCGCATTTGGTGGACTAGTTACCGGATTAATGCACGGGACCATGTTTGGCTTTACTGGTGGATTGATTGGCTTCTCAAGTTTCTTCAATCCGAAAAATCCTGGAGACTTAAGCAGCTTTTACGCATTCTTGCTTGCCAGTGCAGTTGCCATCGTTGTTGCCTTTGTTATCACTTGGTTCTGGGGTTATGACGATAAAATGGTCATGGGCAAAAAGGTTGCTAAAGCTAAACGCCCGGGGACAATTTAATTTGCTAAAAACTTAACTATCTTCAATAACATAAAGCGGTCAAGAATTTCTTTTGAAAAACTTGACCGTTTTTTATTGTCTCAAATTTTACTTGCTACTTAATTTTTATTTCAGACTAGTTGTTAAAAATGACCGGTTAGCAAGTGCCGTCAACAATGCGCGTGCCGTGTCCAAGCTAGTGATTAGCGGCACATTCTGCTGGATTGCCATCTGCCTGATGATAAAACCGTCTGAGTTCTTGGCTAAATCGTGTCCCATCGTATTGATTACCAAATCAATCTTGCCGCTGCGCAATTCGGTTAACAAATTGTTGTCTGCTTGGTCATGAATTTTTCTAAGCAGCGTCACATGAAGATTGTGCTTTTGCAAAAATGCCGCGGTGCCACTGGTTGCGAATATCCGGTAACCAATCTGGACAAATTTTTGTGCTAAAGGCAAAACCGCTTCTTTATCGCGATCTTCAATGGTTAGCAGCACATTACCGCTGTCTGGAATCCGCATCCCCGCACCAGCAAAGGCTTTGTAAAGAGCTTTGGGAAAGCTTAAGTCACTCCCCATTACCTCACCAGTCGACTTCATTTCAGGTCCTAAATAACTGTCAACATCGGCTAGCTTACTGAAAGAAAAGACAGGTGCTTTCACACTAATCAGCTTCGACTCTGGTGCTAGACCATCGGCGTAACCTTGCTCGCGCAAACTCTGCCCCATAATTACTCGAGTTGCAACCTGAGCCATTTCAATGCCAGTGATTTTACTTAAAAATGGCACTGTACGACTAGCTCGCGGATTAACTTCAATGACATAAATCTCATTATTGCGCTCAATTAGCTGCAGATTCATAATCCCGCGGCAATTTAGCTTTAACGCCAATTGCTTGGTAATTGTTGCAATTTTTTGCTTAATTTCAGGTGTAAAAGTTTGTGCTGGATAAACAGCCATTGAGTCACCAGAGTGCACCCCGGCATGTTCGATGTGCTCCATAATGCCGGGAATGAGTACACGTTCACCATCACAAATAGCATCGACATCGCATTCGCGCCCATCCAAGTAATCATCCACCAGAATTGGGTGGCTGCTGGCAATATCAACATGGTCGCGCAAATAATCTTCTAGTTCGTCTTGGCTGTAAACAATTGCCATTGCCTTGCCACCCAAAACGTAACTTGGCCGCACCAAAACTGGGTAGCCGAGTTTAGTCGCTGCTTGAATAACGCCATCATGAGTTGTCGCCGTAATTCCCTGCGGCTGCTTCAGATGCAATTCCTTAACCACTTGGTCAAATAATTCGCGGTCTTCTGCGCGATTTAAGTCCTTGACGCTTGTTCCCAGAACCTTGATACCATGTTCTTCCAGACCAGCCGCAAGATTAATCGACGTTTGCCCGCCAAATTGAATAATCACACCAACAGGCTGCTCCAGGTCACAAACGTTAAGCACATCTTCCAGCGTTAACGGCTCAAAGTATAACTTATCGGAAATCGAAAAGTCAGTCGACACCGTTTCCGGATTCGAATTAACGACAATTGCTTCATAGCCCATCTTTTGCAATGCCTTAACAGAATGCACGGTCGCGTAATCGAACTCAACGCCCTGACCAATTCTAATTGGGCCGGAACCAATAACCAGTACCGACTGTTTATGGTCAGGTTGACTCTCATTTTCTGTATCATAAGTCGAATAAAAGTATGGCGTTTGCGAAGCAAATTCGGCGGCACAAGTGTCAACCATTTTATAAACCGGAACAAGCCCCTGCTTTTTACGTAATTGCCTTACCTGTTCGGCCGTTTGCTGCCACAAATTAGCAATTGTTTGGTCACTGAAGCCATATTTCTTGGCGGTTTTAAGCACTGCTAAATTATCTGAATGCGACTTAATCATCTTTTCCAAATCAACAATGTGGCGCACAATATCCAAAAAGTAGAAATTGATTTTAGTTAATTCGTGAACATCCTTCATCGAATAGCCGCGACGAAAAGCTTCAGCCAGATAAAACAGGCGATCATCTTGTGCCTTAACCAGCTTTTGTTCCAAATCTTCATCGCTTGTCTTGTGCGCTACTTCTGAATAAAAATCCTTCTGATCAATTTCCAGCGACCGGACCGCCTTTTGAAAGGCTTCTTCAGCCGTGCGCCCAATTGCCATCACTTCACCGGTGGCCTTCATCTGGGTGCTCAACTCGCGATTAGCTTTGGGAAACTTGTCAAACGGCCACCGCGGAATTTTACAGACAACGTAATCAAGGACTGGTTCAAACTCCGCAAAGGTTGTCCCTGTTACCGGATTTTTGATTTCATCTAAAGTCAACCCAACCGCGATTTTGGCTGCCATTTTGGCAATTGGATAACCCGTGGCCTTCGAAGCCAAAGCCGAAGACCGCGACACCCGCGGATTAACCTCAATCACATCATAATTGAAGCTGTTTGGGTCAAGTGCCAACTGCACGTTGCAGCCACCCTCAATCTTCAATGCTCGAATTAAGCGCAATGAGCAATCGCGCAACATTTGATATTCCTTGTCCGACAGTGTTTGTGATGGTGAAAAGACAATCGAATCACCAGTATGAATGCCAACAGGATCAAAATTTTCCATGCAACAAACAATCATCGCATTATCGGCGTGATCACGCATTACTTCAAATTCAATTTCCTTATAGCCAGCAATCGACCGCTCTACCAAACATTCAGTAACTGGTGATAGTTCCAAGCCATTTTTGGCAACACGGGCAAGTTCATTACGGTCATTACAAATGCCACCGCCAGTGCCACCCATGGTAAAGGCAGGACGCACAATGATTGGGTAGCCGATTTCATCCCCAAAAGCCAATGCTTCTGCGACCGTTTTGACACTTTTTGACGGTGGGACAGGCTCACTCAACTGTTGACATAGCTGCTTAAACTTTTCTCGGT
The DNA here is from genome assembly GCF_029392875.1 of Lactobacillus sp. ESL0677. NCBI lineage: Bacteria > Bacillati > Bacillota > Bacilli > Lactobacillales > Lactobacillaceae > Lactobacillus > Lactobacillus sp. ESL0677. The sequence continues at coordinate 1,341,042 of NZ_CP113946.1, forward strand.
CTTCGGCTTGCTCTATCGACTCTAATTTAGTGCCTAACAGTTCAATCCCTAGTTCTTTTAAAATGCCACTTTTGGCTAATGCCAAAGCCATGTTTAAACCAACTTGACCGCCCAATGTTGGCAAAATGGCATCGGGATATTCTTGGCGAATAATCCGCGAAGCCGCGTCAACGGTTAAAGGCTCAAGATAAACCTTGTCGGCAATTGCAGTATCGGTCATAATCGTTGCTGGATTGGAGTTAACCAGCACAACTTCGTAACCTTCTTCGCGCAAAGCCAGACATGCTTGAGTTCCCGAATAATCAAACTCTGCTGCTTGCCCAATAATTATCGGGCCAGAGCCGATTACCATAATTTTATGAATATCTTGTCTTTTAGGCATGCTGATTGGCTTCCTTTCCTTGATCAATCATTTGCATAAAGTAATCAAAAATCCCTTGCTGATCATGTGGGCCAGGAGTTGCGTCCGGATGAAATTGCACTGAAAATGCTGGGTACTTCTTGTGCCGCAGGCCCTCAATTGTACCGTCATTAACTTCAACATGGGTGACCATCAAGTCAGTTGCAGCAATTGATTCTACCTTAACCGCATAACCATGATTTTGCGAAGTAAAACCAATGTTTCCCGTGGCGATTTCACGAACTGGATGGTTAAATCCGCGGTGACCAAACTTCATTTTGAATGTCTCAGCACCATTAGCTAGGGCAAAAATCTGGTGTCCCATACAGATCCCCATTAATGGCAAATGCTGTTCAACTTCTCGCACCATTTTTGCCGCGTCGATCATTTCACTTGGATTACCGGGACCATTAGAAAGCAGTACGCCGTCTGGATGCAAGCTTAAAATACGCTCGGCAGTGGTCGTATACGGCACAACAATACAGTTACAATCGCGCTGTGCCAGTTCACGCAAGATACTATTTTTAATACCAAAATCAACGACGACAATGTTGCGTTTAGAACCCGGTACCGGATACGAACGGGTTGTCGAAACGCGGCCAATTGCCCCTTGGGTTAAATCTTCTTGCTTTAATTCTTGCGTAATCTGTACAGCTTCAGCAGCGGAATTGACAATTTGACCCCGCATTGTCCCGCGCGAGCGTAACTTTTTAACTAACGCCCGTGTATCAACTCCTTGAATACCGGGAATATTTAGCTTTTTAAGAAAATCCGGCAAAGTCGTCTGCATGCGCCAATTATCAGGATGATGAGCAACTTGGTGACAAATCACACCCTTAATGCCGGGCTCAAGTGACTCATAATCCGCTAGGGTAATACCGTAATTGCCAATTAGTGGGTTAGTAAACACCAAAATCTGGTCGGCATACGATTGGTCCGTGATGGCTTCCTGATAGCCGGTCATTCCCGTGGTGAACACGACTTCACCCTTTGTCTCACCTGCTGCACCGAAGCCTTCACCTTGGTAAACGCTGCCATCTTCTAAAATTAGATACTTCATTATTGCTCCTTTGCTTGGTAAACTACTTGGCCAGCAACCATCGTTAATACCGTTGAGCCGTAAACATTGTCCCCAGTAAACGGTGTATTAGAACTTTTTGAAAAATAATTCTGCGTCTGCATTTTTGTCTTCGCTTGCAAGTCAAAAATGGCAATGTCCGCTGGCTCACCAATTGCAATTTTGCCCGTATGTTGCAAACCGAAAACTGTCGCTGGCTTAATCGTCAGCCAAGTTAACAGTTGCGACAAACTACAATAACCCGTTTTTACTAGCTGCGTGTATAGCTCACTAAAAGCTGTTTCACTTCCAGTAATTCCAAAGGCAGATTTGGCAAAGCCGCCCGCCTTATTCTCCCGCGTATGTGGCGCGTGATCAGTGGCAATCATATCGATTGTCCCATCAAGAAGCCCCGCAATTAACGCTTGGCGATCTTCCTCCGTTCTCAGCGGCGGATTCATTTTAAAATTACTGTCATTCTGGTCAATATCATCTTCTGTTAAGAGCAGGTGATGCGGCGCTGCCTCACACGTAACATGCACGCCGCGCTTTTTGGCAATTCTGATTAGATCAACACTAGTTTTAGTTGAAACATGACAAACGTGATAATGCACGCCTGTTTTCGCAGCTAGCAATAAGTCGCGAGCAATCTGCGTGGTTTCGGCAAGTTCAGTAATTGGTCGTAAAGCAAACTCCGTTGCTCTTAGGCCAGCGTTAATTACACCCGAATTAAAAAGTGTATCGTCTTGCGCGTGCTCGGCAATAATTAACTGGTTATTCTTTGCCTGCTGCATTGCGCGCAGCATCGTTTGCGCATTCTGGACGCCCTTGCCATCATTACTTAAAGCAATTGCGCCCGCACTTTTAAATCCAGCGTAATCAGGTAGTGTCTCGCCAACTTCATCAACCGTAATTGGCCCGTATTGTAAAACATGGACGATGCCATTTTGTTGGTTATTCGCCACCATCTTTTGCATTAACGCTGGCGTATTGGGAACCGGCGTTACGTTAGGCATTGCTGCGGTAGTTGTAAAACCGCCACGCGCTGCGGCCAGCGTTCCCGTATGCACGTCTTCTTTTGCAGTTTGCCCAGGGTCACGATAATGCACATGCATGTCGACCAAGCCGGGACTAACCAATTTTCCCGTGGCATCGATCACCTGCTCAGCACTCAAATTCTGACCAACGGCACTAATGCAGCCATTTTCAATTAATAAATCACACGGCGTAATTGCACCGCCAAAGTAAACCTGACCATTTTTAATGACTGTTGCCATTATTCTAGCCCTCCTAGCTGCCGGCCGCGCATTACGGCTTCAATCATTGCCATGCGCATAAAGACACCGTTTTGCATTTGGCGAACAAACATACTCTTAGGTGCCTCAACCAATTTGCCAGCCAATTCCACGTCGTGATTAATCGGACCTGGATGCATGATAATCGCGTCCTTTTTCAATTCTTGATAGCGGCGCTCATTAATACCAAATTGCTCGTGATACTTCACCGCATCAAACTTGCTTTCATTTGGATCGCCCGCATGGCGCTCATGCTGCACCCGCAATAGCATCATCACGTCAACTTGACTAACCAAATCGTCAAGCACCGCAAATTGACCGTACTTGTCGAACTGCTTGTCGTACCAATATTCTGGGCCAGAAAAGTAAACTTGCGCGCCAAGTCTAGTTAGCAATTCCATATCACTTTTGGCGACACGTGAATTAGTAATGTCACCAACAATTGCTACTTTTAAATTTTTAAAATGACCAAAATGCTCGTGAATTGTCATCATATCAAGCAGGCATTGTGATGGGTGCTGACCACTGCCGTCACCAGCATTAATGACACCAATTTGGAGGTGTTGGTCATCCTGTGGGTGAATTAGTTTGTCGTAATATTCATTTTCCGAATGACGGATAACCTCAAGGTTAATCCCCAAAGCAGCCATAATCAACGAGGTATCGTACAGCGTCTCGCCCTTTTTAACCGAGCTATGAGCAGGGTCAAAGGGAATGACAGTCAGACCCAACTTACGTTCAGCCATTTCAAAGCTAGTATGGGTTCTGCTCGAATTTTCAAAAAACATGTTGGTCACATAAACTGGCTGGGTTAATGCTGGCCTAGCACCGCCCCGCTTAAAATACTCGGCGCGGTCAATCAAGGCCTGTACTTCATCTGTTTTTAAATTTTCAACGCTAACAAAATGCGGCAAACTAACAAAATTTTTACTTTTCATGGCCTAAACCCTTTCTTTAAGATAAAAAAACCTGAAGCATTTACTTGCTCCAGGTTAATCAAAAGGGATTTTTGGCTTATTTTTAGATATTCCAAAAGAACTCAAACCCTTCTGACCCTCTCTGGAGTCAATTAAATGGTTGAATTAACTAAATTTATACTATTTTTCTTGTAACGGCTTGAGCGCTACACTATCTTGGCCGTCAACTTCTTCAACGTTAACAGCAACTTGTTCTTTCGATGATGTCGGAATATTCTTCCCAACAAAGTCTGCCCGAATTGGCAACTCACGGTGTCCGCGGTCAACTAAAACAGCAACGGCGATTGAACTCGGCCGGCCAATATCCATTAAAGCATCCATTGCTGCCCGAACCGTGCGACCGGTGTAAATAACATCGTCAACAAGCACAACGTGTTGATTGACAATCTCCACACCAACCTTATTCGAGTTCACAACTGGATCCTGCTTAAGAGTTGCATCATGGCGGTCATCACGATAAAGGGTAATATCAAGCTCGCCTAAAGGTATATCCACGCCTTCTAACTTTTTGATCCGGTCATGAATGCGTTTAGCTAGATAAACACCACGCGTTTTAATACCGACAAGCACCAAGTTATCGGTACCCTTATTCCGTTCAATAATTTCATAAGTAATTCGCGTTAGTGCCCGCTTCATCGCGAGTGCATCCCAAATTTCTTTTGCCATCTTGTTCTTCTTTCCATCCCAAAATAAAAGCGCCTAGTCACTGAGACCAGGCGCTAACTCGATTGCCTTGCTAGCCTCTCTGGACTAATTAAAGGGATATTAAGTTAAATATACGAACAAATTACATAATTGTCAAATAAAATTCTCAATTAAATTGGACTTGGCCGACCAAGTCACTAATATTACTAGCACCAAGCTTGGTTAACAAGCTTGGCAATTTTTGAATAATATGCGGGCAAGCAAGTTCATCATGAAAATGCGCACTACCCACAGCCACGGCACTAGCTCCTGCTAATATAAATTCAACTACATCTTCTGCAGTAGTAATGCCGCCCATCCCGATAATTGGCAGGTGCGTTATTTTAAATACTTGATGAACCTGATACAATGCCAGCGGCTTGATGCCACTACCTGAAAGACCACCAACATTGTTGCCTAAGAGCGGCTTCCGCGTTTCAAGATCAATGCGCAATCCCATCACCGTATTAATCAGTGACAAACCATCTGCGCCACCACTTTCTGCAGCACGTGCTATTTCGGTAATATCGGTCACGTTCGGCGTTAACTTAACATAAATTGGCAACGCAACCGTCTGCTTAATCGCGGCTGTCAGCTGTTCAACCAATTCTGGATGAACACCAAAGGTCATGCCGCCGCGCTCAACATTAGGACAAGAAAAATTAAGTTCTAGTGCATTAACCATCCCAGATTCTGCCAATTCTTCAGTCACCTGCACATAATCAGCCGCACTACTGCCACCAACACTAGCAATAATTGGCAAGTCAGGATATTGCTGACGTAGGTGTGGCAACTTTTCACTGACAACGCCGGCAACACCCGGGTTAGTTAACCCCACTGAATTTAAAACACCATCTTCTAAGACCGCAATTTGCGGCTGCGGATTACCACGCCGCAAATGTGGCGTCGTTGTTTTCAACACCAGTGCTCCTAACTTATTTAAATCAAACTTATTAGCAGCAGCAACATCGCCAAAACCAAAGGTACCACTTGCTGGCATTACCGGATTTTTCAGATTAAGACCGGGTATTTTTACACTAAGATTAGTCATTTTCCCTCCAAAAATGAATGCTCACAGACATTACAATTATTTTTGCAATTTATTTTACACGTTTTTAATTATTTGCCAAGATTTAATTAAACAGCTCTAGACATAACTTATTTCAACTTGACGTCCCAAACAGCCTGCTGCATCTCACCATAGAACTTATGGTAAAGCTTCTTAGTTTCCTCAGTTTGATAACATTTGACAACATGTTGGTAGTCGGGATCATTCTTCTTGTCCTCTGTCGTACAAATATTATTAATGGCACCAGCCGACTCCTTATTAATTGGTTCCACAAAAATCGTTTCTTTCGGGCCAAGGCCAGCCGGCACGGCAAAGTCATTGTTCACAATCACCGCGTCAACGGAATTAATAATCCGCGCACATTGCTCGTCACTGACTTCTTTAATCTTGATATGTTGCGGATTAGCAGTAATATCCGCAATCGTCTTTAACTTTTGCCCACTAGTTAAACTAATTAACCCGGCATTCTTTAAGACATGGAGTGCCCGCGATTCAGTTGCGGCATCATTGGGGATTGCAATTGTAGCTCCTTGCGGCAATTGGCTCAACTTATGATACTTCTTGGAGTACAAGCGAATCGGCGCAATATAGGTTTTACCAATCGAAACAATCTTTGCATGATTTGCCTTGGACCAAGTATGCATAAAAGTTGTCGTTTGAATGGCATTGAGGTCAATTTCACCGTCTCGCAAAGCCTTGTTGGGTTGATTGTAATCTGTAAAAACCTTGGTCTTAATGATAATGCCATAATCGCGTTTGGCCTTTTGGGCAACATGTTGCCAAATTACTTGCTCAGAGTTGCTTTCGCCAACGACGCCAATCGTAATCACCCGCTCTTTTGGCGCATGATTAGAAATTCCAGGGCCAAAACTAAACCAGCCGGCAACTAGCAGCACCAAAGCGATAACTGTCCAAGTAATAATATGTTTCTTTCGCTTCTTACTCATTTTTTAATTCCTTTTCGTAATTCTGTTAAACAGCTTAAATTTATATTAATTATACCAAAATAAATGACGTGCATTACCATTGCTTAAAACTATTAGCAAAAATTAGTTGTCTTTTAGTCAAGATGATGCTAAACTAACTAACAATAAACTTTAAACGGTACAGAGAGACCGCAAGTTAAACATGACTAAATACCGAAAAAGTCTATTTTGACGCGCTCTGTGCCAAAATAGACTTTTTTTGGAGGTTTGCAATGGAAAAAGCAGTTTTTGTCGCCCTTGATTATGCTAACGAGCAGGATGTTGCACAACTTTTGCCTAAACTTGGCACTGCACAAGAAACTTACTTAAAAATTGGCATGGAACTTTTTTATCATTCTGGAAGTACTTTAGTTAAACGATTAAGCAATGCAGGTTACCACATCTTTTTAGATTTAAAATTGCATGATATTCCAAATACAGTTTATAACGCGGCCAAACAACTGGCCCAGCTCAATATCTTTTGTATTACTATTCACGCACTCGGCGGTAGCAGCATGATTAAGGCGGCCAAGGACGGTTTAATCGCTGGTACGCCAGCTGGACAAGGTGTGCCTAAACTGCTAGCTGTTACGGAATTAACTTCAATTTCTGACTCAATTTTAAAAAATGAGCAAAACTGCCGCTTACCAATGAATGAGCAAGTTATCAGTCTTGCACAAACAGCACAAAAAGCTGGCGCCGATGGTGTCATTTGCTCACCTCTAGAAGTTCAAAACCTAAGAGCAAAAATTGGTCCCGACTTTCTTTACGTAACGCCGGGAATTAGACCGGCACACAGCAATAATGGCGACCAAAAGCGAGTCGCTACCCCAGCACAAGCAAAAAAATACGGCGCTAGTGCAATTGTTGTCGGCCGACCAATTACCCAAGCTGCTAACCCAGAAGCAGCCTATCAAGCAATTAAAAAGGAGTTTAACTAAGATGCATCAAGAACAAATCATTGCTAAATTAATCGCAGAAAAAATCATCACAGTTTCGCCAGACAAGCCTTTTACTTATGCAAGTGGCATGCTCTCACCAATCTACACGGATTTACGACTCACGGTTTCTTACCCCGACTTACGCGATTGGATTGCCAGCGACTTAGCTGACTTAATCAAGGCTGAGTACCCAGAAGTAACCATTATCGGTGGTGTGGCAACCGCTGGTATTCCTCATGCTGCATGGGTTGCTGCCAAGCTTGGTCTACCAATGATTTATGTTCGTCCTAAGCCTAAAGATCACGGTAAGGGGCGCCAAATTGAAGGCTGCTTCACTGACCAAGACAGAATTGTTTTAATTGATGATTTAATTACAACCGGTAGTTCTGTCCTAAATGCAGTTAAGGCAACACAAAATGAAGGCGGCAATGTTATTGGCGTCAGCTCAATTTTCACTTATTATTTGCCAGATGCTAAGCAAAACTTTGCCGCAGCTAACATTGCCTTCAATCCCCTTCTTTCTTATCCTGAATTACTAAAGAAGGAAAAAGAATTAAATTACATCAGTGCAACCGAATATGACGCACTCAAGACTTGGCACGAGGACCCGTGGCAATGGGGTAAAAAATTTAAATAAAACAAACATCTGTAAGCCAACACATAGGAAAAAATTCCTGCGTGTTTTTCTGTTTAGAAGGTATTACAATAATTTTACCTTTTTTAATTAAAAAAATTTTTGCCTATTTTAAAACAAACTTGTATGTTTAGAAAAATCAAAACTAGTATTATAACTGAACACCACAAAACAAAGGACCAATTATTCACTGGCATCATACTTATCCAATAAACACTAATGATACTACTGGCTATACCAAAAATAAGTCCCGGTACATAAGACTGAACTACAATCGCCTGAATTACATGTCCTAAAATATGGTAGTTATATGCAAGCATCAAAGCTACATAAAATTCTAAGTATGAAATTTTGAGCAATGTAATCCCAGTAATTAATACTAAAATAATAAATTCTTCAAATATTGTTAAAATAAATGTTCTTAATGATAAATTAAGATATTTGTTCAAATAGTTACCTTTAAACATTTTAGGTACTTTATTATTTATTAGCTCTTTATAATCTTTAAAGAATAAAATTTCTTCTAATTCATGGAACATGAAAACCGTTGGAAACAAAGCAATATAAATCCTAAAATCCAATTTTATCCTCCTTACTATAAAAAGCGTTTCTTAATTTATTGCTATAAGCTTTCAATTATTAACATACTTATACTAAATACTTTTACATATAAAATTCACTATACTCTACTTTTTAAGCAATAAATTTTATTTTTCGCTAAAGATTTATCCCCTTTAGATAACCATAGTAAAACCCCGAAGTTAATTTTTCTAACTTCGGGGTTCTTATTTTCTAATTATTTAAGCCGTTTTTGTATCATGGTGCTCACGATAAGTGTAATAAATATAAGCAACAACACCAAAAGCAACTGGACCAATTGCTGTCCAGAATGATGTCATGTAGTCGCCTTCCAGCAGCGGCTCAATACAAGTAAAGATAATGCCCATGGCAACAACCAACCAGACAACAATCGTTACTGCCCAAACTTTACCTTTACCCTTGATAAAGACAAACGGTCGGTCGATGTCCTTCTTCATCTTAAAGAACGGGAATACCCCAATCAAGAACAGATATGGCACAGTTGATGAAACGTTCATCATATCCATTAAAATCGTATAAAATTGTCCCGCAGCGTTACCACCAAAGGAAATAAACAAGATAATGACACTAATTAGTGCTGCTTGTGTCCACATTGCACGTTCTGGCATATTATGCTTGTTCAATTTAACTAATTTTTTAGGTAAAAGACGCGCATCACAGCCCTCAATGAAGGACTTGATTGGTGAGTAAACCATCAAGAAGGCAGCAGAAATTCCAGATAAAACATCAGCTAATCCAGCAAGCCGTGAAAAAATCGTTCCAAGAGTCAACGTTGCAGATTGCGACAAGCCCATACTGTGACCCATTACAATCCCTAAATTGTTGACCAACACATATTCCATATTGGCAATGTTAACGTTTTTGGCACCTAAAACAGCAGCCCAATTAGTTGAAATCCCACACATGAGAATATTAATTACATAGAGTCCTGTCATCAATGCCATCGCGCCCATCATTGCTTTAGGGAAAGTCTTCTCAGGCTTATCAACTGAGTCAATAACACCAGCCGAAGTTTCAAGACCGCCGTAAGCAAACAAGGCGTAAACAATAAACGACAAAACAGCAACGGGCGTTTGGAACGCTGGATTAGGCGACTTAGTAAAGTTCATCGCTGTAACTGGTTCTGCAAAATGACCATGACTAAAGGCGAAGACTAACATTGACGCTAACATGAAACCAAGAGCAATCAGAATAGCAAAGGCCCCGCCGACCTTGTCAACAGCTGTAATTTTATCAATTCCCTTAGCAGCAAAGAACGTAACAATAATCATGAAGGCAACTTCAAGCACACCCAAAAGTTGAGTCGACGACAAAAAGCCCAGATGCCAAGTTTGCGTCATGTCTTTACCTGAAATTAATGTTGACAGCGCAACAAGGAAAAATTGTGTGGACGAAACCAGCCACACCACCCAGGCGGCAAGCCAAATGAAGGTACCAACAAATGCAACCTTTTCATTAGATGACTCTTCAAGCCAAGAAAAAATACCACCCTTGACACCCTTAAAAGATGCGCCATATTCTGCAAAGATTAGTGCAGATGGTAGAAAGAACAGAATTGCTGCAATCACATACCAAATGATACTTGCATAACCCATTTGGTAGTACGCAGTCAGCGAATTACTGAACCCAAAAATGGACGAGAAGATCATTAAAATTAACGTGCCGAGTGTGATTTTTTTCGGCTGTTTATTATCCATAAATAGTAACTCCTTTTCAAATAGACCCTACTATTATGGACCTTTTTGGATAATTATTCAAAATGTCTTATTTTACTGTAATTATTTTTTAAGCAAATTTTACAATAGTTCTATTAAAAAAAGACAAGGAATAAATATCCCTGTCTTTAAATATTAATGATTATCAATCGCACTGTTCAAACGCTTACGATAACATAAATAAACAATAATCATCAACGGAATCAGCAGCAGTTGAACAGGATAGAAATAATTAATCGGTAGTAGATCATTTACAAACCCCATAATGATTGGTCCAAATGCCATCCCAATATCCAATCCCAAATAAAAGGTGCTGCTTGCCAGCCCCTGCTCATTAATCGGTGCGAGCAACAATGCCGTTGACTGCAACACGGAGTAAATAACGCCGTAGCCAATCGCCATGCCACAAGCAGCTAAACCCATTTCCCAGTTATTTTTCATCATTGCAAGTAATACCAAATAAATCGCTGTTGCGGCAGCACTCAGCCAGAACCACACACCAAAGCGAACTGTATCAAATAAATTTTTTAAGCCAATTCTAATTACCAACAATACAACAGCATAAATTAAAAAGTATGAACCAACTGCTACATTCAAGTGCCGTTCTTCTGCGTAAGTTACCAAATCTGCTTGAGTAGCAAAATACGGAAAGGCAAATAGCGTAGTTAATAGCGCAATCGGCAAATCCTTAACTTCGATAATCTTAAAATGTTTAGATTTGCTTGCTTCTTCTATCTTTTTCTTAGGCTTGGCATGATTGCCAACAAATTGAATCGTAATAATCATCAAAAAAGAAGATACCGCGGAAGCAATTATTGCCAGTCGGTAACCTGTTTTCTGATAAACATTAATCGCTAGAGCCGGCGCCACGGCCATCGCCAGTGCATTCATTAGGCCGTAAAAGCCCATGGCTTCACCGACATGCTCGCGCGGGACTAAGAATGCTAGCCAAGTAGTCATGCAAACTGTATCGAGCACATATCCAGCACCATTAATTAGCCGAAATAGTAGCAGCCAGCCACTTTTTGGCGCAAGAACGTACCCAGTTACGCCAATAAAAATTAGCACACCACCAATTAATGATAAGCGAAATTTAGAAAACTTATCCGTCAAGTTACCCGCAATTGGCCGCAAAAACATTGCGGCAATGCTCA